>JAATFA010000056.1 GCA_015655445.1 Actinomycetales bacterium
ATCCCCCTCACGTGAGGGGCGTGATCTCGTCGCTATGCGTGCGCCAGAACAGCACTTCGGCGCCCCTCACGTCATCGCCCTCGTGTGACGTCGGCGCCCCTCACGTGGCCTCCGGCGTGCCCCCGTCCCGCGGCTTCCCCTCGCGTGAGGGGCGCGATCCTGCTGCTCCGGGGGCGCGAGAAGGACAGGATGGCGCCCCTCGCGGGGGAGGCGGTGGACAGTCGCGACGCGCGGCGGCCGCCTTCCGGCACGGTGGCCGCATGCGCAGGCCGACTCCCCTCCCGACGTCCCTCGAGCACGGCCCGTTCAGCGTCGCGGAGGCTCGTGGGCACGGAGTGAGCGCCGGCCGCCTGCGCCACCCGGGCCTAGCGCGTCCGTTCCACGGCATCCGGTTGGCCGAGCGGATCGAGGACGACGACGTCGTGACGCTCGCCCGCGCGCTCGCGCTGCGACTGCCCGCCGACGCGTTCCTGTGCTCGGTGACGGCCGCGCGACTGTGGAGGATGCCGCTGCCCCGCCGCGCGGAGCGGCGAGAGGTGCACGTGGGCGTCCCCGCGCCGCGGCGCGCGCTCGCGGCGCAGGGCACGGTCGGGCACAAGCTCGGGGTCACGTCCGCCGACCTCACGATGCTGCACGGGATGCGCGTGACGACGCCCGAGCGCACGTGGTGCGACCTCGCGACGACGCTGCGGCTGCCCGACCTCGTCGCGGCGGGCGACCACCTCGTGCGCCGAGGCAAGCCCCTCGCGACCATCGGGACGATCGCGGAGGCGATGACACGGCATCCGGGACGCCGCGGGCGGCCCCTGCTGCGGCAGGCGCTGCCCCTCCTCGACGCGCGCGCGGAGAGCCCCATGGAGTCCGTGCTGCGCGTGACACTGCTCGCGTACGGCCTCGAGGGCTTCGAGCCGAACGTCGAGGTCATCACACGATCCGGGCGCCACCGGGTCGACCTCGGGTTCGTGGACGCGCGCGTCGCCGTCGAGTACCAGGGCGACTACCACCGCGATCCGGAGCAGTGGCGGCGCGACATGACGCGCATCTCCCGGCTCGAGTCGCACGGCTGGAGGGTCGTCCAGGTCAACGCGGACGACCTCGTGGACCCGGGCGAGCTCGTGCGGCGCATCCGCCGCGTGCTCCTCACCCGTCATGGCGACCGCTGAGGGGCGTCATCCCGTCGCTCTGGGCGCGTCGGGAGGACAGTTCGGCGCCCCTCATGGGGTGGGCGCTAGAGGAGCTTGCGCTCGAGCGCCCACGCCGTGAGCTCGTGCCGCGACGACAGCTGCAGCTTGCGCAGCACGGCGGAGACGTGCGTCTCGACCGTCTTGATGGAGATGAAGAGCTCGGCCGCGACCTCCTTGTACGCGTATCCGCGGGCGATGAGGCGCATGACCTCGCGCTCGCGGGCGCTCAGCCGGTCGAGCTCGTCGACGGACTCCGCCTGCTCGCCGTGCGCGACGCCGAACGCGTCGAGCACGAATCCTGCGAGCCGCGGCGAGAACACGGCGTCCCCGCTCGCGACCGTCTCGAGGGCACGCGTCACCTCGGCGCCGGAGCTGCTCTTGGTGATGTACCCGCGGGCGCCCGCACGGATGACGCCCACGACGTCCTCCGCGGAGTCGGAGACGCTCAGGGCGAGGAACCGCACGGAGCCGAGCAGGCCCGCGCAGCGCCGCAGCACCTCCGCACCGCCGCCCTCGGAGCCCGGCAGGTGCACGTCGAGCAGCACGACGTCGGGGCGCAGCTCCTCGACGAGCCGCACCGCCTCGTCGGCCGTCGCCGCCTCGCCCACGACCTCCACGGACGGCCCGAGATCCGCGCGCAGCCCCGAGCGGAAGATCGAGTGGTCGTCCACGAGCAGAACCCTCACGTCGCGCTCCGATCCGCCGAGAGGTGCACCTCGGTCCCCTCCGGCCCGCTGCGCACGGTCGCGCGGCCGCCCGCACGCTCCATGCGACCCACGATCGACTCCCGGATGCCGATGCGGCTCTCCGGGACGCGCTCCGGGTCGAAGCCCGGGCCGCGATCGCGCACGAAGACGTCGACCGACTCGACCGTCGCCTCCACGTACACCGACACGTCGCCGCCCGCGTGCCGTGCCGCGTTGAGCATCGCCTCCCGCGCGGCGGCGACGAGCGGGCCGTTCGCGATCGCCTGCACGTCGCCGACGGTCACGACCTCGAAGCGCACGCCGTGGTCGAGCTCGAGCGCCGCCGCGATGCCGCGCAGCTCGGTCGCGACGTCGCCCGCGAACGGGTCGGTGCCCGCGAAGAGCCAGTCGCGCAGCTCCCGCTCCTGCGCCCGGGCGAGCCGCGCGATCTCGCTCTGCGGACCCGCTCGGTTCTGGATGATCGCGAGCGTCTGCAGCACCGAGTCGTGCAGGTGCGCCGCGATCTCGGCGCGCTGCGCCTCCCGCTCGCGCGCGGAGCGCTCCGCGAGCACGCCGCTCCACCATGCGACGGCGCGCGGCAGCAGGAGCACGACGACGCCGAGGAGCAGCACGAGGAGCGCCGAGACGGCGGTCGGCGGGCTCGGCTGGGACGGCAGGAGCAGCACCCCCTCGCCGATGAGCACGCATCCCGCGGTCGTGCGCACGACGCGCGCATATCGCTCGTTGTAACGAGGGTCGCGGCGATCGCCGACGAGGCTCCACGCGACCGCGCCCGCCCCCGCGAGGACGCTCTCGACGATGCCCGGCACGAGCGGATGACCGTTCGCGGGGGTGCGGCCGACGAGCACCGCGACGGCCGCGGCGACGCCCGCGACTCCGACGAGCACGAGGGCGACGGGGACGGCACGCTCGACGATCGCACCCGCGTCCCGGTCGCTGGGCCGGTCGACGGCGCGCTCGGCGGAGCGCGCCTCGCCGGCGAGCGGCACGAAGGCCCACAGCCACACGTAGAGGAGCACGCCCGCGCCGCCGCAGAGCGCGAGCACGACGAAGAGGACGCGCACGCCGCCCGGCCGCAGGCCGAGGTGCGCCGCGACGCCCGCGGCGACGCCCGAGAGCAGCATGCGGCGCGGCCGGACGAGAGCCGGACGCGCGAGGGGGAGGGCGCCCGTGGTCACGATCCGATCCAAGCAGATGCCGTGGTCGGCGTCGCTCCGCCGGAGCGCGAATCAGGGACGGATCAGGGGATCACCCGATGGAGGCGGATGCCCGCGGGGCGCCACGATCGAGGCATGGACTCCCCTGCGAACGACACGGCGACCGAGACCGACGACGGCGCGGACGGCCGCGACGCGCGCCGCGCGTCCGGCGCGTCGGCGGGCGGAGGCGGCAGTGGCTCCTCCGGCGCGACGGACGACGCCGGCGGCTCCGAGGGCGGCCCGGCGAACGACGGCGGCGCATCCGGCAGCGGGTCCGGACCCGACGGACATGCGAACGGTGCCGGATCCGCGCGCGACGATCCCCGGCGCCCCGAGCCCGTGCTCTTCCGCTGGACCCGTTCGCTCGACCTCGTGCGGCGCTCCGGCTGGGTCGGCGGCGTGTGCGTCGCGATCGCGCAGCGCATCGGGGTCGACGTGGTGCTCGTCCGCGGCGTGCTCGTGGTCGCCGCCGTGCTCGGCGCGCCCGTCGTGCTCCTCTACGCCGCCGCGTGGTTCCTGCTGCCGGACGAGCACGGCACGATCCATGCGCAGGAGCTCGGGCATGGCCGGTTCACGCGCGTCACGGCGGCGGTCGCCGCGCTCGTCGTCCTGTCGTTCCTGCCGCTCGCACAGGGGTTCTGGTACGTCGGGGCGGCGTACTGGGGGGATCCGGACATCATGGGCTCGATCGGTCGCGTGCTGTGGAGCCTGCTGCTCATCGCGGGCGCGGTCGGCGTCGTGCTGTGGCTCGCGCGGCACGGCCGGGACTGGCGGATCACGACCGCCCCGGCGACGACGGACGATGACCCCTCGACGGTGCCCGCGGATCCGCCCACCCCGGTTGTCCCGCCGAGCACAGCGGCGGCTCCGGCGTCCGGGGGAGCTCTCGCTCTCGCCGCGGGTGCCGGTGACGTGACGCGCGCCGACGCCGGACACGCCGGCGCAACCGACACGAGCACGAGCGCAACCGGCACCGGCGCGACGGGCGCAAGCGCGGCCGGCACACGCGCTCCCGTGTCTGCCGCTCCGCCTGCCCCTCCGCAGCCGCCCGCGGGCGCGACGGACGAGGAGCTCGCAGCGTGGCGCCGCAGCCAGGACGAGTGGCGTCGGCAGCGGGCGTCGTGGGCCGCGGAGCAGCGACGCGCCGAGCGAGCCCGGCGGCAGGAGCGCGACCTCGCGCTCGCGCGCGCGCGGTACGCCGAGAACGCGGCGCGGCGGAGCGAGTGGCGAGCGCGCAACCCACGCGTCTCGCGCGCGTACGTCGGAGCGGCAGTCGGGCTCGCGATCGCCGCGGGATGCTCGGCCGTGCTCGTGGCGACCGCCAGCTCGCCCCGCTCGCTCGGCTGGTCCGTCGGATTCGGCACCGCCGCGGTCGTGCTCGGTCTCGCGCTCGCGGTCGCGGGTCTCGCGCGCCGACGCCCTGCAGGCCTCACGGTCTTCGCGATCCTCACCCTCGTCGCCGCGCTCGGCACCGCGCCGCTCGCATCCGACCGTCTCATCGTGCCCTGGGCCGGCGCGGCGTACCTCGACTCGGCGACGAACGGCCGTTACCTGCGCGTCGGCGGCGACACGCTGTTCTGGCTCGGCACCTCGCCACGCGTGTCGACGGCGACGGTCGACATCGAGCAGATCGGCGGCACGGTCGCGGTCGCGTACGACGTGCACCGCACGATCCGCGTCGTGGCGACGCTCGCCGCGCCGGAGCTCCGCCTGGAATCGGACGATCACGGCCCGCGACGCCTCCCGAGAACGGTCGGAGCGGACGGCAAGTACCACTACGACCTCACGAGCGGACCGGGGCCGCGCCCCGACCTCGTGCTGCGCGTCTCGGGATCCCCGGGTGTCGTCACGCTGCAGCCGCGTGACGTCGCGCGCGACGCGGCGGCATCGTCCCGCACCGGCCCGAGGTCGTCGAGGCCGCCGACACCGATCCCGACGCCGCCATCGCCGACACCCACGGAAGGGCCGCGATGAGCACGAGGACGTATGCGATCGTCTCCGCGACTCCGGCCGCCTCCACGGAAGGACACCGATGACCGACGAGACCCGGGGCAACGAAGGCCCCTCGAACGACGCCGCGACGACCGGCGCGAACGACGCCGCGACGACCGGCGCGAACGACGCCGCGACGACCGGCCGGCCCGCCGGCGCGACAGCGCCTGGCGCCGACGCGCCGCGGCCTGAGGGCGGCACGATCCACCCCGGCGCCGCGGCCGGCTCCGGCTCGCCCGGGGGCGGCGCCCGGCCACCGAGCACCGATACGGCGCCGACGGCACCCGACGCGGCGGCGGCATCGGCGCTGCCGGCGCCTCCCCCGCGTCCGCGCGTGCGCTTCGCGGCCGTCGTGTGGGGCATCGTCGTCGCCGCGATCGCGGCGACGCTCGTGTGGGTGATCGCCGACCCGGCGCGCACCGACGCGGCGATAGGCACGCTCCTGGCCGCGAACCCCGCGCTCGTGGTCGTCGGGCTGCTGCTCGCGGCAGGCGTCTCGATCCTGCTCGGCTCCCTGCTCGCGGCGGTGCACCGGTGGCAGGCGCGCGGACGAGGTCGCTGACGCCGCTCCCGTGCGTCCGCCGATCGGGGGATGCTCGCACCCGTCCGCCGGAGGCTGTCGCCCGCGCCGCGGGAGCGCCACGATGGGTTCATGACCGAACACGTTGTGCAGGTCACGGACCTGCACAAGAGATACGGGGACTTCACGGCCGTCGACGGCGTGAGCTTCGAGATCGCGCGCGGCGAGACGCTCGCGCTCCTCGGGCCCAACGGCGCCGGCAAGTCCACGACGATCGAGATCCTCGAGGGGTATCGAGACCGCACGGCAGGGGAGGTGTCCGTACTCGGCTCCGACCCCGGGCATCCGACGCTCGCGTGGAAGGCGCGGCTCGGCATCGTCCTGCAGTCCTCGGGCGAGACGGGCACCGCGACCGTGCGCGAGCAGCTCACGCACTTCGCCGGCCTCTACCCGAACCCGCGCGACGTCGACGAGCTCATCGCCGCCGTCGGGCTCGAGGCGAAGGCGCGCACGCAGATCCGCCGTCTCTCCGGAGGCCAGCAGCGGCGCGTCGACGTCGCGCTCGGCATCGTCGGACGTCCCGACCTGCTCTTCCTCGATGAGCCGACGACGGGCTTCGACCCGGAGGCGCGACGGCAGTTCTGGGAGCTCATCCGGTCGCTGCAGGACGAGGGCACGACCATCCTGCTCACGACCCACTACCTCGACGAGGCCGCGCAGCTCGCGAGCCGGGTCGCGGTCGTCGCGGGCGGCCGCCTCGTCGAATACGGCGCGATCGACGCGATCGGCGGCGAGGCGGCGCGCGTGCCCATCGTCCGCTGGGGCGAGAACGGCGAGCGGAAGGAGGTGCGCACGAGCGAGCCGGCGACGCACGTCGCCCGCCTCGTCGCCGCGAACGACGGCCTCGAGCCGGAGGCGGTCGAGATCGTCCGCCCGAGCCTCGAGGACATCTACCTCGAGCTCGTCGAGCGCGTGGCCGCCGAGCGCGCCGCGGCGGAGGGCGACCCATCCGGTGCCGACGCGGCCACCGCATCCGCGCCTCTCGCCGCCTCCTCCCCGAAGGTCACCACCGAAAACGAAGGAGTTCCCGCGTGAGCGCCGCCGCCAACCCGGTTTCGAGCCCCCCGATCGCCCCGAAGTCCTTCGTTTTGGGAAACCCCGTCGGACGGGCGGTGCGGCTCGGCATGAGCCGCACCGGCTATGAGGTGCGCAGCTACTTCCGGCAGGGGGACTCCGTGTTCTTCACGTTCCTCTTCCCCGTGCTGATGCTCACGATCTTCTCCGTCGCGTTCAGCAACCAGAGCTTCGGCCAGGACGCCGCCGGCCATCCCCTCTCGGCCACGCGCTACTACCTGCCCGCGATGCTCGCAGCCGGCGTGCTCCTGAGCGGGCTGCAGAACTTGGCGACCGACATCGCCGGCGAGCGCAGCGACGGCACGCTCAAGCGACTGGCGGGCACACCCCTGCCGGTCATGAGCTACTTCATCGGCAAGATCGGCCAGGTCTTCGTCACCGGCCTCCTGCAGGCAGCCCTCATCCTGCTCGTGGCGGCCCTCGCCTTCCGCGTGCCGTTGCCGACGGATGCCGGCCACTGGCTCGCCTTCACCTGGATATTCCTGTTCGGGGTCGCCACGAGCGCGATCCTCGGCGTCGCGCTCAGCGCGCTCCCCCGCTCCGGACGCAGTGCGACGGCCGTCATCGTGCCGATCGTGCTCGTGCTCCAGTTCATCTCCGGCGTATACATCAGCTTCTCCTCGCTGCCCGACTGGCTGCAGAACGTCGCGAGCGTCTTCCCGCTCAAGTGGCTCGCCCAGGGCATGCGGTACGCATTCCTGCCCGACTCGTACTCCGTGCTCGAGCCGGGCGCGAGCTGGCACGTCGGCGGCGTCGCGATCGCACTCGCGATCTGGCTCGTCGTCGGCCTCGTCGTCACCCGCGTCACCTTCCGCTGGATCCGCAAGGATGGCTGAGTGAGCGAGTCGCGGTGGCTGCACCTCGCGGTCGGCGGCATGACCGTCGTGCTCGCGGCGGTGCTGCTGCTGAGCACGAGCGAGCCCTGGCGCATCGCGCTGGGGCTCGGCGCGCTCGCGGCCTTCGCCGGCGGATGGTTCGCGATCGGGCGGCACGCGCAGTGCGGGGGACCGCGGCTCACGCTGCTCTTCACCGCGTCGACCGCGACAGTCGCGCTCGCCTCCGGCGTGGCGACCGCGGTCGTGCCGAACCTCGCGACCATCCAGTGCGTCGCCTATCCCCTCGTGTGGCTCACGGCCTTCGGCGTCAGACGCGCCCTGCTCGGCAACCTCGCGATCGCGGCGTGCGTGTGGGCGGGCTTCCTCGTCGCGCTCGGCACGGCGACGGGCACGCTCGTGCAGACCGCGATCACGATGGGCCTCACGCTCGGCTTCAGCCTCGCCCTCGGCCTCTGGATCACGCACATCACAAGCGAGAGCGACCAACGACGGCGACTGCTCGACGAGCTGCGGGCGGCGCAGGACCAGGTCGCCGCGCTGCACCGGGACGCGGGGGTGCTCGCCGAGCGGGAGAGGCTCGCGCGCGAGATCCACGACACGATCGCGCAGAGCCTCACGGGGCTTGTGCTGCTAGCGCAGCAGGCGCAGCTCGCCGTCGAGGCGGACAACGCCGCGAACGCCGGACGCTCGCTCGCCGCGCTCGAGTCGAGCGCACGCGAGGCCCTCGTTGAGACGCGCTCGCTCGTCGCCGCGCACGCGCCGGTCGCGCTCGACGCCGGTCTCGCCCCGGCGCTCCGCCGGCTCGCCGAGCGCGTGACGCGCGAGAGCGGCATCGACGTCTCGGTCGCGGGAACGGCGCCGACGCTCCCGCGGGACGCCGAGGTCGTGCTGCTCCGGTCCGCGCAGGAGGGCGTCGCGAACGTGCGCAAGCACTCGGGCGCACACTCCGCGCGCATCGAGGTCGGCGCGGACGCGTCCACCGTGCGCCTGACCGTGCGGGACGACGGCCACGGGTTCGACCCCGCCACCGCGGCCTCCGGCTTCGGCCTTCCCGGGCTCCGCGACCGGCTCGCGCTCGCGGGCGGCACGCTCGCGGTCTCGAGCGGCCGATCCGGGACCGTGCTCACGGCCGTGCTCCCGCTCGCACTCGCTGACGGCGCGCGCGCTGCGCGCGACGCGCTTGATGCCGAGGGGGACGAGAGCGGCGACACGGCGGGCGAAGCTGCGGCGGAGAGCGACGCGACGACGACCGGCGGCACCGCGACCGGCCGCACGACGGACGGCGACACGAGGACCGGCGCGGCGACGACCGGCACGAGGACGGGCGTCACCGGGACCGGCCCCGCGAGCACCGACGCGTCCGCGGGGAGCGGCAGCACCGCGGGAGTCGCGGCGACGGCCGCCCTCCCGACGGGCGGCGAGACGAGCGCGATCGCATGACGGCGAGCGATCGGCGGGATGCCTCCGCGACGGCGTCCGGCTCCGCGACGGCGTCCGGCTCCGCGATCCGCGTGCTCGTCGCCGACGACCACCCGGTCGTGCGGGGCGGAATCGTCGCGCTCCTCGGCGCCGCGCCCGACGTCGAGGTCGTGGGCGAGGCGGCCGACGGACGGGAGGCGGTCGTGCTCGCGAGCGCGCTGCATCCGGACCTCGTGCTCATGGACCTGCGCATGCCCGAGCTCGACGGCGACCAGGCGACCGCGCGCATCGTCGCGAGCGACCCGAACGTGCGCGTGCTCGTGCTCACGACCTACGAGACGGACGACGCGATCCTCTCCGCGATCGAGGCGGGCGCGAGCGGCTACCTGCTCAAGGCGGCTCCACAGGAGGAGATCCTCGCCGGGATCCGCGCCGTCGCGCGGGGCGAGACCGCGCTCGCGCCGAGCGTCGCGGCCGCGCTCGTCCACCGGATGCGGCGGCCGGCCGCGCCCGCGCTCAGCGCGCGCGAGCTGGACGTGCTGCGGCTCGTCGCGCAGGGGCTCAGCAATCCGCAGATCGCCGCACGTCTCTTCGTCGCCGAGGCGACCGTGAAGACACACCTCATGCACGTCTTCGAGAAGCTCGACGTGAGCGACCGCACGCGCGCCGTGACGAAGGCCATGGAACTCGGCCTGCTCAGCCGCTGACGCTCCCCGCGCGCGGGGGGCTCGCCGAGAACGAAGGAGACGGGCGCTCAAGACGAAGGACCCCGGCCCTCAGAATGAAGGAGCCGGCCCTCAAGGCGAAGGAGACGCCGTTCGAAAACGAAGGAGACGGACACCAGGACGACGTGGGAACGGCGCCGGAACGAAGGATGCCGAGCCCAAGACGAAGGACATCTCCGCCGCTCGCATGCCCGAAAGCGCCGTTCGTCGTGTTCTCGCAGGCCTCGTCCTTCGTTGTGGGATGGCCCCCGTCCTTCGTTCTCCTTCGTTCTGGGAAGGCCGTGGGTCGTTCTGGGAAGGCCGTGGGACGGTCGTCCTTCGTTCTCGCAGGCCCACTCCTTCGTTCTTGGGGAAGCGGGGGGCGGCGGGGCGGGAGCGCGAGGGAGAGCGGGGAGGGAAGGGCGCGGGTCACAGGTTGACGCCGACGAGCACGGGCTCGGGCTGCAGCAGGATGCCGAAGTCGGCGAGCACGCGCGACTGCACGAAGCGCGCGAGCTCGGCGATCTCGGCGGCGGTCGCGCCACCGCGGTTCGTGAGCGCGAGGGTGTGCTTGGAGGAGACGGCGGCGCGCGACCCGGGCAGGCGGAAGCCGCGCGCGATCCCCGCGCGCTCGATGAGCCACGCCGCGCTGAGCTTCACGAGACGCTCGCGCGGCGCCGGGGGGAGTGCGGGCTCGGCCCCGAGGGGCACGGCGCGGTCGGGCTCGTCGGGCTCGAGCGGCCACCGCGGGGCGTCCGCGGGCAGGGCGCGCGCGGCGTTCTCGCTCACGATCGGGTTCGTGAAGAAGGATCCCGCGCTCGCGGCGTCCGCGTCCGTCGGGTCCAGCACCATGCCTTTCGCCGCGCGCAGCCGCAGCACGGCCTCTCTCGCGTGCGCGAGCGGCACGCGATCGCCGAGGGCGACGCCGAGGGCCGCGGCGAGCTGCTCGTAGGCGACGGGCGCGCTGCTCGGGTCCTCCGCGAGCTCGAGCTCGACGGCGAGCACGACCCCGGCCCGGCCGCGCTTGATCGCGGACGTGCGGTAGCCGAAACCGAGCTCGTCCGCCTCGACGCGGACCGCCTCGCCCGTCGCGTAGTCGAGGAAGTCGATCGCCACGAGCGTGTCGGCGAGCTCCGCGCCGTACGCGCCAATGTTCTGGACGGGCGCCGCCCCCACGGAGCCGGGGATCCCCGAGAGCGCCTCGATGCCCGACCAGCCCGCCGAGACCGCCGTCGAGACGAGCACGTCCCACGGCTCGCCCGCCTCCACGCGCACGCGCACGCGTCCGGGCGCGGCCGGCAGCCGCTCAATGCCGCGCGTGAGCACGCGCACGACGCGGCCGTCGACCCCGTCGTCGGAGACGAGCAGGTTCGAGCCGCCGCCGAGGACGAGCCAGTCCTCGCCCGACTCCCACGCCTCGCGCACGAGCCGGACGAGCGCCGAGGCGTCGCGCGCCTCGACGAGCTCGCGCGCCTCCCCCCCGACGCCGAGCGTCGTGAGCGCGGCGAGCGCGGTCACGCGAGGCTCACCCGCACCTGGGCTCTGCCCAGCACCGACTCCCCGCCCGCGGTCACCGTGAGGTCGACACGTGCGACCGCATCGTCGAGCGCTCCGACGCGGGCGGTGACGACGAGGTCGACCCCCGCATGCGCGTCGACGACGACGGGCCGCGTGAAGCGCACGCCGTAGTCGAGAATGCGTCCCGGACCGCCCGCCCAGTCCACGACCGGCTGCACCGCGACGCCCATCGTGAGCATTCCGTGCGCGAGCACGCCCGGGAGCCCGACGCTCGCGGCGACGTCGTCGCGGTAGTGGATCGGGTTGAAGTCGCCGGACGCGCCCGCGTAGCGCACGAGGTCCTCCCGCGTGAGGTGCACCGTGCGCTCCGCGACGACGTCGCCCACCGCGAGCCCGCCCGCGGGACCGACCGCGGCACCCCCCGCGACCCCGTCCGCTGCCTCTCCCGCGGCCCGACCCGCGTCCGCGCTCACGCGTCCTCCCCGCGCACGACGAGCGTCGAGACCGCCGTGACGACGTGCCCCCCCGCGACGTCGGCGACGACTGACTCCGCGGTCACCATGCTCGTCGCGCCCAGCGTCTTCACGCTCGTGACGGTGAGGGTGCCCACGAGCTCGTCGCCCGCGACGATGGGGCGGGAGAACGCGAAGCGCTGCTCGCCGTGCACGACGTGCGCGAGATCGATCCCGGCGTCCGGGTCGGTGAGCAGCCGGTCGAGCGAGCGCTCCTGCACGACGACGGCGAAGGTGGGCGGGGCGACGAGGTCCGCATAGCCCGCCGCTCGCGCGGCGTCGAGGTCGAGGTGCGTCGGATGCGTCGCGCGGACGGCGCGGGAGAACTCGCGGATCTTCTCCCGACCGACGAGGTATGGCTCCGTGGGCGGGAACACGCGTCCCTGCAGTTGGGGGTTCACCGGCACCCGACGATCCTATGGCGGTGGAAGGCGCCCCGCACACGGAAGCGCCCGGCCCGCCGTGACGGCGATCCGGGCGCTTCGAATGCTCAGAGGATGCGGCCTACTGGCAGCTGTCGCACTGCAGCAGGTCCATCGGGTCGACGGGAACTGCGTAGCCGCCAACGCTGTCGGTCTCGTTGTCCATATCGGACCTCCCCACGTTCTCGTTGTCCGCTGCGCTCTCCGCGTGCGGCTGGGTTCCCACTATATAACGGGAATCACACGCGTGTCATTCCACTAGATGTTGTGTTTCTCGGCGTGTCGCACTGTCCCCAGCCAGGATAGGCTCCGCCGCCGACATCGCACCCGTCGAGCGCTGTCGGGATTCTCATAGCCCATCCTCACGACCGTCCATGACACGGTTGCGAGGATCGTCCTGGCCCTCCGCTCCACAGGGAGGGGGACCATCCCCCTTTCGTGCGGGCCGCCGCGCGGCGACACGCGGCGGCCCGACACGTCCAGGGGGTCGCACTCTCGCACCACCCTCCCCAACCCTGCCGCGCGAGGCTCCCCAGAGGCCCGCGGGAGCCCCTCCGCTAGACTCGCGGAGGGCGCGTTCGGGCAGTCTGGCCGGGGCGGGAGAGCCCCGGTGTCCGTGAGCGGGATGGACGGAGGAGCCGCGATGGACGAGAGCCGCCCCACGAGGTCCGCCGGGCACGGCACGCTCGACCTACGCTGGCGACAGCGGGCCGACAACGCCCACGTGCGCATGCTCGAGGCGCTCGTCCGTACGTACGCGCCACGGGCGGTGCGGAGCGTCGCGGTCGTCGGCAACGCGCCGCTCGAGCCCTCTCGCGAGCGTGCGGAGGCGATCGATGCGTGCGACCTCGTCGTGCGCGTCAACGGCTTCGGGCTCGACGAGGACGCACACGCGCCGTGCGTCGGGCGCAGGGTCGAGGCCGTGCTGTTCACGCGCGGCATCCGGCCCACGCCCTGGTTCTTCGCCGGCTACCGGCGCCGGGCCTACCTCCTGCTCGAGCCCGCACGCATGCACTGGGAGCCGGAGGAGTGGCCGGACTGGTGGCCCGAAGACCTGGGCGCCGTCACGATCTCCAACCGCGACGTCGCCGTCCCCCTCGCCCATGCCCTCGGCCTCGACGCCGAGCACGACGGCCACTGGGCCACGACGGGAACGACGGCCGTGTGGCTCGCGTGCGTGCTCTTTCCCGAGGCCGAGGTGCGGATCGCAGGCTTCTCGGCCCTGCGCGACCCGCACCAGACGGCGTGGCCGCACGCCTACGACATCCCCACGTCGATCGGGCCCGAGCACAACCTCGAGGCGGAGGCCGCGTTCCTGCGCACGCTCGCCGAGAACGGCACGATCGCGGAGCTCGCATGAGACCGCGCCGTCAGACCGTCGCACGCCGCGTGCCGGGCCTCCGCACGATCGTGCGCCGCGCCGGCGCCGCCGTCGACTGGCGCATCGACGAGCTGCGTCACGAGGTGGCGCCGCGCATCGAGGCGCTCCACGGCGACCTCGAGGGCGCGGGAGCCGAGCTCGCCGCCCTGCGCGGCGCGATCGACGGCCTCCACGCTGACATCGAGGAGGTGCGCCGGCGCATGGAGGCGCTCGAGAGCGAGCTTCACCGCGTGACGCCGCAGGTCGCCTCGATCGAGGTGCGGCTCGAGGATGCGGCGGAGCGCCTCGACGACCTCGCCCCATCCGAGCTCTCGTCGCCGGATCCGGCCGCGCTCGAGGCCCTGCGGCAGGCGCGCGTCGAGCACGCGCGCATCCGCGCCCGGCTCGCGGCGATCTCGCACTTCGAGGAGCGCCTGCGGGTGATCGAGAAGCGCCTCCACGACGCGGGGACCTGAACACGGAACGAGCGCACCCGCACAGTCCTGAGAGCCGCTATTGTGTGGGGCGAGAACGTCGTCGGGGGATGGGGTCTCCCGCGTCGTCTCTCAGGGTGCCCCGGGGGTGAGCACCGGGGCACCCACCCTCGCTTCGCCGGGGTGACCGCCTTCCGCGCCGATCACGCGCCCGACGCGGTCACCTCGAGCGCGAGGAACTCGCCGGAAGTGTCCCCCCGAGCACCGAAAACGAAGGAGGACGCGCGCTCGGACCACTCCGAGACCGCGTTCGCGGGCATGAGTGACCGCGTCCTCCTTCGTTTTCGGTCCCAGCCGGGGGGCGCCGCGCGCCGGGGCGGGGCGCGTCAGAACTGGAAGCCCGCGGGGAACGGGTCGCGCGGGTCGAGCATGTACTGGGCCGTGCCCGTGATCCACGCGCGGCCCGTGATCGTCGGCACGACGGCCGGTATGCGCTCGACCGTCGTCTCGGCCACGAGCCGGCCGACGAAGCGGGAGCCGATGAAGGACTCGTTGACGAAGTCCTCGCCGAGACCGAGCTCGCCGCGCGCCCACAGCTCGGCCATGCGCGCCGACGTGCCCGTGCCGCACGGCGAGCGGTCGAACCATCCCGGATGGATGGCCATCGCGTGGCGCGAGTGGCGCGCCGTCGAGCCGGGCGCGATGAACTCGACGTGGTGGCAGTGGTCGACGCCCTCGATGAGCGGGTGATGCGGCGGGTCCTGCTCGTTGATGGCCTGCATGACGGCGAGGCCCGCGCGCAGGATCTCGTGCTGGTGCCCCCGGTCGAAGGGCAGCCCGACCGCGTCGAGGTCGACGAGGGCGTAGAAGTTGCCCCCGAACGCGAGGGAGTAGGGCACGACGCCCCACCCGGGCACGTCGATCGTCGCGTCGAGGCGCACGGGGAAGGAGGGGACGTTCTCGATCGTCACCGACTCCGCCTGGCCGTCGGAGACCGCGACGTGCGCGACGACGAGCCCCGCGGGCGTGTCGAGGCGGATCGTCGTCACGGGCTCCACGACGGGCACCATGCCCGTCTCGACGAGCACGGTCGCGACGCCGATCGTGCCGTGACCGCACATGGGCAGGCACCCGGAGACCTCGATGTACACGACGCCGACGTCGGCGTCCGGGATCGTGGGGGGCTGCAGGATCGCCCCGCTCATCGCCGAGTGCCCGCGCGGCTCGAACATGAGCAGCTGCCGCAGCTCGTCCATGCGCTCGATGAAGTGCAGGCGGCGCTCGTTCATCGTCGCGCCGGGGATGACGCCGACGCCGCCCGTCACGACGCGCGTCGGCATCCCCTCGGTGTGCGAGTCGACCGCCGCGAGCACGCGCGAGGCACGCATCAGATCCCGACGGCCGGACGGGAGCGGATGTGGCCGACGGCGCGCTCCATGTCCGCCCGCACGCGGTCGGCCTGCTCCGGCTCGAGCGGGCCGCGCGGGGGACGACACGGGCCGCCGTACCGGCCGACCATGTCCATGCCGAGCTTGATCGCCTGCACGAACTCCGTGCGCGAGTCCCAGCGGAAGATCGCCACGAGGTGGCGGTACAGCTCGCGCGCCTCGTCCACGCGTCCCGCGCGCGCGAGCTCGAAGAGCTCGACCGACTCGGCGGGGAACGCGTTCGGGAAGCCCGCGAACCATCCCGTCGCCCCGTCGAGCAGGAGCTCGAAGGCGACGTCGTCCGCACCCGCGATGATGTCGATGTCGCAGAGCTCGCGGATCTCGAACGCGCGGCGCACGTCGCCGGAGAACTCCTTGACCGCGACGACCTCGGGGATCGCGGCGAGCTCGGCGACGAGCGCCGGCGCGAGGTCGACCTTCGTGTCGATGGGGTTGTTGTAGGCCATGATCGGCAGGCCCGCCTCGGCGATGCGCGCGTAGTGCTCGACGATCTGGCTCGCGCTCGCGCGGTACATCGTGGGGGGCAGCGCGAGCACGCCCGTCGCGCCGTCCTCCGCCGCGAGCTCGGCCCAGTGCCGCGCGAGATGCCAGCCGGGGGCCGAGACGCCCGCGAGCACGATGCCGCGGTCGCCCACGGCCTCGACCGCTACCTGCACGATGCGGCGGCGCTCCTCGTCGGTGAGCGACGAGTACTCGCCGAGCGATCCGTTGGGGCCCACGCCCCGGCATCCGTTCGAGATGAGCCAGTCGCAGTGCTCGGCGTAGCGGTCGTAGTCGACGGCGAGGCCGGCGGGCGCGGAGGCGTCCTCCCGATAGGGGAGAGCCGTCGCGACGATGACGCCGCCGAGGTCGGTCTCAGACATCGTGTTCCTTTCGTTGGGATGGGGTCGCGTCCTCGCCGAGCGCGAGCTCGGCGAGGCGCACGGGGATGGCGAGGGGGCGCGCGTCGCTCGTCGCGTCGCCGGGGGCGCGCTCGGCGACGATCAGCTCCTCGACGGTGCGGCCGCACACGCGCGCCTGACAGATGCCGAGCCCGGCGCGTGTCGCGAGCTTGAGCGAGCGGAGCCCCGCGTCGGGCGCGTGCCGGAGCGTCGCGACGAGGCGGCCATAGGACACCTCCTCGCAGCGGCACACGACTGTCTCGTCGGTGAGCCACGCCGTCCAGCCGCCGCGGATGCCGTGCGCGGCGTGCATGCGCTCGGCGAAGCGCCCGTGGCGTGCGCGCATGCGCAGGGCTCGCGGGTCCGGGACCGCTCCCGCGGCGCTCGCGCCCGCGACGCGGCCCTCGGCGATCGCCGCGTCGGCCCCCGCGATGCCCGTGATCTCGCCCGCGGCCCAGAAGCCCGGCACGCTCGTGCGCTGGTCCTCGTCGACGACGACGAAACGCTCGGCGCTCAGCGCGCACCCCGCGGCGACGGGGAGCTCGAGCCGCGGCAGGAACCCGTGGCTCACGCACACGGCGTCGGTCTCGACGACGCGCTCGGATCCCGCCACCGGCCGCCACGTCGCGTCGAGCGCCGCGATCGTCACGGCCTCCACGCGCTCGCGGCCGTGGGCGGCGACGACGGCCGTGCCGACGCGATAGGGGATGCGGTGCCGCGCGAGGTCTGCGAGGTAGCCGGCCGCCTCGATCCCCTTCCGCCACGCGCCCGCGAGCCGCCAGGCGCGCGGCAGCCAGCCCGAGGCGAGCGTGCGCAGCGGGTTCGCCTCGTACACCCCGACGACGCGCGAGCCCGCGGTCGCGGCCGAGACGGCGGCGGGCAGCAGGAAGGGTCCAGCGCCCGCGACGACGACGCGGCGCCCGAGGGCGATCCCTTCGGCCTTGGCGTACGCCTGCGCCGCTCCCGCGGTCACGACTCCCGGCAGGTCCCAGCCGGGGAAGGGGAGCGTGCGGTCGTGGGCGCCCGTCGCGAGCACGACCGCGTCGGGCCGCCAGCTGCGCGGCTCCCGCGCGCGGCCGTCGGCCTCGCCGACGAGCGCGTGCAGCACGGCCCGCTCGCCGGAGACGTCGATCGCCCACACGGACGCCCCGAGCACGACCTCGCACTCCCGCCGCACCGCGTCGCGGAGCGCCCGGTAGCGCGACCACGCGTGCTGCAGGCGCGGTGCGCGGGGGGCGTCGTCGTCGGCTCGCGCGTGCCGCCAGAACTGGCCGCCGAGGTGCTCGGCTCCGTCGAGGAGCGTCACGCGCGCGCCCGCCTCTGCGGCGGCCGCGGCAGCGGCGAGCCCCGCGGGCCCGGCCCCGACGACGACGACGTGTGTCACGGCTCCTCCCCCGCGCGCCCCTCGTCCTGCGGGCCCTGCACGAGCACGACGTCGCCGTCGTGCGCGCGCCGCTGGCACGCGCGCACGTCGCGCACCCCGTTGACCGTGACGATGCAGTCGAAGCACACCCCGATGCCGCAGAAGAGCCCGCGAGGGCGCCCGCCCGCCGCGGTCGAGCGCCAGTGCGTGCGGCCCGCCGCGAGGAGCACGCCCGCGATCGACTGCCCGGCGCGCCCGGCGATCGTCTCGCCGTCGACGGTGAGCTCGACGCGCTCCTCCCGCTCGCTCACGCCGCGCGCTCCGCCGTGCGCAGCCCGGCGCGCGCGGGCGAGAAGGCCGCGGGGTCGAGGGACGGCGGGCGTCCCGCGAGGAGGTCGGCGACGAGCTCGGCCGGGCCGAGCGAGAGCCCGATCCCGGCGCCCTCGTGGCCCGTCGCGAACCACAGGCCGGGTACGCGCGCGTCCTCGCCGATGACGGGGAGGTGGTCGGGCGCGTACGGCCGGAACCCGCCGTACGCGCGCATGACGGCCGCGTCCGCGAGGCAGGGGAAGAGCGCGAGCGCGCGCCGCGCGAGGCCGCGCAGCACCTCGGTGGGCAGGCGGGCGTCGAACCCGCGCTGCTCGCGCGACGAGCCGATGAGCACGGTGCCGGAGGCGGTCGACTCGACGACGCCCGAGAACTGCAGGCCCGCGGCGCCGGACTCGACCGCGCCCACGTAGTCGGCGTCGTAGACCTTGTGCCGCACGGTGCGGGGCATGCGCGTCGTCACGAGCACGACGCCGCGGCGCGGGAGCACGGCGAGCGAGGACCCCAGGCGCTCGGCGACCGCGGCGGACCACGGGCCTGCGGCGACGACGACGTGGTCGGCGCGGAGCGTCCCGCGCGAGGTCACGACGCCCGCGATCCTGCCGTCCCCCGGCGCGGCCGCGAGCACCTCGGCGCGCGCGAGGACGCGAGCGCCCGCGAGGCGCGCCGATGCGAGGAGCGCCTCCGTCGCGATCGCGGGCTGCACCTGCGCGTCGCCGGGGTAGTGCACAGCCGCGACGACGGCGTCCGTGAGGTGGGGCTCGGCGGCGTGCGCCTCGTCCGGGCCCAGCTCGCGCGCGACGACGCCGGCGGTGCGCTGCCGCGCGGCGAACGCGAGCAGCGAGCGCGCGCCGTCGTCGGTCGTCGCGACGACGACGCCGCCCTTCGGCTCGAACTCGATCGAGGGCGCGTCGCGCGGGAGCTCGGCGCGCAGCTCGGCCTCGAGCGCGCGCCAGAGCTCGGTCGAGCGCAGCGCGAGATCGAGCTCGGGGCCGAGCGCCTTGTCGGACACGAGGATGTTGCCCTCGCCGCTCGCGGACGTGCCGCCCGCGCTCGCGCCGCGCTCGACGACCGTGACGGCGTGCCCCTCGTGCGCGAGGGCGCGCGCGACGGCGGCGCCCACGATCCCCGCGCCCACGACGATGACGCTCGCCATCCGCCCTCCCGTCGTCCCGAGTAGTATGTCACATACTATTAGGGCGGCAGCGCCTCATGCCTCGGGGCGCCCCTGCCACCATCCGAGCACGTGCTGGATGTGCCGGCGCATGAGCCTCTCCGCGTCGGCGCCGCGGCCCGCGGCGAGCAGGTCGAGCAGCTCGGAGTGCTCGCGCGCGGAGGCCGTGAGCTCGGGCGTGTGGAGCAGGTCGGCGAGGCCCACGAGGCGCGTCTCCGCGCGCAAGTGCGCGACCGTCTCGACGAGGCGCCCATTGCCCGTCACGCCCAGGAGGGCCGTGTGGAAGGCGGTGTCCGCCGCGAGGTAGCGCGCGAGGTCGCCGTCGGCCGCGCCCTGCACGATCGCCTCGGCGAGCTCGCGGAACTCCTCGAGGCGCTCCTGCGGGAAGGCGTCGGCGACCGCGGCCATCGAGGGCGGCTCGAGGAGAAGGCGCACGTCGACGATGTCCTTGAGGTCGACCTCGCTCACCTCGGTCACGCGGAAGCCCTTGTTGCGCATCGCCTCGACGAAGCCGCGCTTCTCGAGGTTGAGGAGCGCCTCGCGCACGTGCGTGACCGAGACGCCGAACCGCTGGCTGAGGGTCGGAGCGGAATACACGCGCCCCGGCGGCATCTCGCCCGAGACGATCGCGGCCGCGAGCGCATCCTCGATGCGGTCGCGGAGGTTCGTCGCGGGCGCGAGGGGCTGCACGCTCTGCAGGGTCTCGCTCATGCCGTCCTCTTCCCGTGGTCCGCCGCTCGGCCGCGCCGCGCAAGAGAGGGGGCGCCGAGGAGGACGCGGGATGGAGAGCGAAGGAATATGTGACACCTCAGCGGCTCCCATCCTCTCACAGCGTGACGTGCCCTCGCCCCTGCCGGACGCCGCCCCGTCCCCTCAGCCCCGCACAGTCCCGCCCCGGCCCGACGCCACGCCGCCCCTGCCCGTTCGGCTCCGGACGCCACCCCGCCCGGCCCCGCCCGCGGCCCCCCGAGGTCAGCGGGAGACGTCGGAGGCGAGCGGCAGCCACACGCGCATGGTCGAGGGCCCGCGCTCGGCCCAGCGGTAGTACGGGATGAGCCGCACGCGGCGCGCCGGCTCCCCGGCCCGCTCGACGGGCGCGTCGGCGTAGGGCCACGCGTCGGCGCCGCCGTGCAACGGGACGATCGTCGCCTCGACCTCGCCGTCCGCCTCCGTCGCGTGGTCGACGAGACCCGCGTCCGGCCGCACGACGACGTCGTTGACCGACGAGCCGAGGTCCACCGACTCGAGCGCCATGACGAGCGGGCCCCGCTCGACCGCGACCGCGCCGCGCACGGCGTCCACGCGCGGATCCGGCCACGTCCACCGCGGCGCGACCGGCAGCGACACCTCGATGACGTCCCCCGGCGCGAACGCCCGGCGCACGACGTGCGCGCCGGGCGTCGCGGCGACGGGGGGCGCGCCGGCGATCGCGACCGTCGCGCCCGTCGCCCACGCGGGGATGCGCAGCGAGAGCGACCACGGCTCGGCACGCGACTCGTCGATCGTCACGCGGATCGCCCCCGATCGCGGGTAGTCCGTCTGCACGCGCAGCCGCACGCGCGACCCGTCGGCGAGCGCCGTCGCGATCTCCGACGACGCCCATTGGTGCACCTGCACGCCGTCGTCGGTCGCGGTCGCGAGGTACGCCCCGAGCGACGCGAACGTGCGCGCGACGTTCGTGGGGCAGCACGACACCTCGAACCACGGGGCTCGCAGGCTCGACGACGCGCGCGGCGAGGCGACGTCGAGCGGCGGCTCGGCCCCCGGCTCGCGCTGGTGGAGCGTGTTCGTGTAGAAGAAGGAGCGGCCGTCGGTCGCAGGCGAGGTCGCGACGACGTTGTAGAGCGTGCGCTCGACGAGGTCCGCGTACGACTCCTCTCCCGTCGCGAGCAGCAGGCGGTGACCGACCATGACCGCTGCGACCCCCGCGCACGTCTCCGAGTACGCACGGTCGGGGGGCAGCTCGTGGTCGAGGCCGAACGACTCGCCCTCGTGGTGCGCGCCCATCCCGCCCGTGAGGTAGGTGCGGCGCGCGATCGTCGTCGCGACCTGGCCGCGCAGGGCCTCGAGCAGCTCGGCGTCCTCGTCCTCGACCGCGACGTCGATCGCCCCCGCGGTAAGGTAGAGGGCGCGCACGGCGTGCCCCCGCAGCACGCGCGCGTCCCGCACCGGCACGTCGTCCTGGAAGTAGGCGCGACCGAACTCGATGTCGGCGAGCACGCCGTGTCCGCGCCGCTCGACGAACAGTCGCGCCTGGTCGAGGTACCTCGGGTCGCCCGTGCAGCGCGACCACTCGGCGAGCGCGAGCTCGATCTCCGGATGCCCGTCCACGCGCTGGATGCCGTCCGGGCCGAACGCCTCGCACACGTGGTCGGCGACGCGGCGCGCGATCCCGACGAACTCGTCCTCGCCCGTCGTGCGCACGCGCGCGATCGCCGCCTGCAGGAGGTGGCCGTAGCTGTAGAGCTCGTGGCCCCACTCGAGGTCGCTGTAGCGCGGCCGTTGGCCCGGCCGGCCGAAGTTCGTGTTGAGGTAGCCGTCCGGCTCCTGCACGCGCGCGATGCGCGCGGTGAGGGCGCGGAAGCGCGCGTCCATGGCCGCGTCGCCCGTGCGGCCGATCTCCCACGCCATCGCCTCCATGAGCTTGTAGACGTCGGAGTCCGCGAACGCCTTGCCCGTGTGCGCCTCCGGCATGCGCCCCTCGACCGCCGCGTCGAAGTTGCCCGCCCACCCGATCCGCTCGACCCACTCCGCGCAGTGCTCGATGAGCGCGGTCGCGTTCACGCGCTGCCACCCGGCCCAGAAGCCGCCCGTGATGCGCACCTCGTCGAGGCCGAGCGGCCGCAGCGCGCCGTGCGAGGGCGCGATCGGGCGGCCGGAGCCGGCGGGAGCGGTCGTCGAGGTGTCGGTCATGGCAGGGACTCCTGAACTGTCGGCGGCGGATGACGGGACGCTCGGTCGCGTCACTTGACCGCTCCCACCGTGAGCCCCTCGCGGAGCAGCCGGTAGGTCGCGGTGAAGAGGATGAGGATCGGCAGCGAGGTGAGCACCGAGAGCGCCATGAGCGCGGGCCAGTCGATGCCGAACGCCGACACCTGCTGGGCGAGGAGCGCGCTCAGCGGATACGTGCCCGGCGAGAGCAGGAAGTTGATGGCGTAGAGGAACTCGCCCCAGCAGATGAGGAACACGAGCGTCGCGGTCGTCGCGACGCCGTTGCGCGCGACCGGCAGCACGATCGAGAGGAAGCGGCGCACGATCCCCGCGCCGTCGATCGACGCGGACTCCTCGAGGGCGATCGGCACCGCGCGGAAGAACGGCCGCAGCAGCACGACCGCGAACGGCACGAGCAGGGCCGTGTCGGCGAGGATGACGCCGACGGTGCTGTCGAGCAGCCCCCACGTGCCGAACACCTGGAAGAGCGGGATGACGGTCGCCGTCTGCGGCATCATCTGCAGCACGATGAGCAGCGCGAGCGCGATCGTGACCATGCGCCCGCCGACGCGCGCGAGGGCATACGCGCACGGGATCGCGACGAGCAGCACGAGCGCCGTCGTCGACGCGGAGATGACGAGCGACTGCTCGAGCGCGGGCCATAGGTCCTGCCCCTGGAAGGCGCGCACGTACGCGTCGAGCGTGGGGGTGAAGACGAACGAGGCCTGCGTGCCGATGACGTCGGCCGAGTCCTTGAACGAGGTCAGCACGATCCACAGGATCGGGATGCCGTAGACGACGAACAGCAGGATCTGCAGGACGATCGCGACGGGACCCGATCGCCCGACGCGCCGACGCCCGCGGCGCGGCGCACCCTCCGCGGTCTCGGTCACGCGGGACACGGCGATGGCGCTCACGACTCGAGCTCCTCCCTGCGCACGCTGCGCGCGTAGACGACCGCGAGCACGAGCACGAACGCGGCGGCGAGCACCGCCGTCGAGGCGCCGAGTCCGTAGTCGTTGCGGACGAAGGCCTGCAGGTAACCGAGGAAGGGCAGCGTGTTGGTCGCCTTGCCCGGTCCGCCGTAGGTCATGACGTAGATGAAGTCGAAGCTGCGGAACGCGTAGACGACCGTGAGCACCGCGAGCACGAGGCTCGTCGGGCGCACCGCCGGCAGCAGCACGTAGCGCAGCTCCTGCGCGGGCCGCGCGCCGTCGATCTGGGCGGCCTCGAAGATTTCCTCCGGGATGCCGAGGATCGCCGCACGGAAGACGAGCGCGTTGAAGGGGATGATCGCCCACGAGTTCACGAGGGCGACCGAGACGAGCGCGAGGTGCTCGTCGAACAGGAACGGGACGGACGGCAGGCCGACGCTGTGCAGCACGCTGTTGATGAGCCCGGCGTCCGCGAGCAGGAACTTCCAGACGCTCCCGTTGACGACGGGCGGGAGTGCCCAGATGAACACCATGAGGCCGAGCAGGAGCGCACCCATGCGGCCCGCACGGCGCAGGGCGATCGCCGCGACGAGCCCGCCGACGAGGCCGAGCACCGTGACGATGACGACGAAGACGAGCGTGTTGACGATCGCGTGCGGGAGGTCGCCCTCCTGCCATCCCTTGATCCAGTTGCCGGCTCCGACGAAGGCCCAGTCGAGGCTCAGCGTTGCCGACGTGACGGCGCTCACGCTCATCCGCACGAGCTGGGCGAGCGGATAGAACGCGAGCGCGCCGAGCACGACGGCCGCGGGCAGGACCCCGAGCCAGCGGCGGTCGAAGCGCCGCCGCCGGCGCCGTCGGAGGGGTGCCGCGTCGGGCGACGCGGCGCGCGTCGAGCGCGTGTCGGTCATCGTGGTCATGGCACCCCTCCTCGGGCTCCGCTGCGCCCGGTCAGCTCACGTAGCCCGCGAGCTTGGACGCGAGCTGGGTCGCGGCGTCCTTCGGGCTCGACTGCTGGCCGATCACGCCGCTCCACGCCTGGCCGACGGCGAGCTGCAGGTCGGCGATCGAGGCGGGCTTGACGGCCGGGTCAGGGTAGCTCGCGCCGAACTTAGCGATCGAGTCGGCGAACGGCTTGAGCAGCGGGTCCGCGGCGATCGACGGGTCCGCGGCCGCGTCGGTGCGCGAGGGGATGCTGCCGACGGCCTTGAGCGCGTCGAGCTGGCCCTCCGTGGAGAGGTAGGTCTGCTCGAGGTACTTCCACGCGAGCGCGGGGTTCTTGCTGTACTTGCCGATGCCCTCGCCCTCGCCGCCGAGGTAGACCTTGCCGTCGGGACCGAGCGGCATCGGCACGACGCCGTAGTTGAACTTCGCGTCCGACTTCGCGGACCCGATCTGCCAGTTGCCGTTCTCAGCGAACGCGACGTTGCCGGCCTCCCACTTCTGGAACGGCACCGTCTGGTCCCACGTGACGGCCTCCTTCGACAGGTAGCCCTTGCCGACCCAGTCCTGGATGGTCGTGAACGCCTTCGCGAGCGCGTCCGCGCTCGGGTCCTGGTAGCTGAAGCCCGCGTCGGTCAGCCACGGGTACGCCTGCCACTCGCCCTGCCCCTGCGGGAGGCCGCACAGCGTGATGCCGTCGGCGCCGGCAGCCTTGACCTTGGCGAGATCGGCGGTGAGCTCGTCCATCGTCGTCGGCGGGTTCGCGATGCCGGCCTTGGCGAGCACGTCCTTGTTGTACCAGAGGCCGAGGAGGTTGACGTAGCCCTGCACGGCGTAGGTCTTGCCCTCGACCTTGTGGATCGTCGAGGGCGACAGCTGCGAGGCGTCCGCGAAGGAGTCGAGGTAGCTGTCGATCGGCAGGAGGGTGTTGGCGAGCGCGTAGGTGCCCGCCTCGGCGCCGTTGAACACGACGATGTCGGGGCCTTGGTGCGCGTTCGCGGCCGCGGTGACCTTCGACTGGATCTGGTCGTACGGCACGTAGACGTTGTCGACCGTGACGCCCGGGTTGCTCTTCTCGAAGAGCTTCGCGTAGGTGTCCATGAGGCCGACCTGGGCCTTCTCCGACGCCGAGAAGTAGTGCCAGACGGTGATGGTCTTCGAGCTGCCGCTCGATCCGCCCGAGGAGCAGGCGGCGAGGCCGAGGGCGGCGGTCGCGAGGGCCGCGGCCGCCGCGATCGTGCGCACGAGCCTGCGGGGGCGACGGAGGGGCGGCCGGAGGGGCCGCGGTTCTGCGCTGAACTGCATGGTGGTCGTCCTTCGATGTGTGCGGGAGCGCGTCCCGTCAGGCGACGGGTCGCGCGGCATCGGGGCCGGGGACGGCGAGCCGCCCGAGCGCCGGAGTCCATGGAGTCGCATCACGGTGACCCCCTCGTCCTTCGTCGTCGAAGCGGAGCGGACGCCCGGCCGGGCGGTGCCGCCTTCCCGGCCCGGATCGCGCGGAGCACGAAACGAACCGAAAAGGTTTTCTGCGATCGTAGGCTTCGGCTCCCCGCGCGTCAAGCCCCGTATGATGTGCGTACCCGTCTGATGTGTGTACCCGTCGAGACGTCGAAGGAGGCCGTGACGATGGCCGCCCCGAACTCCGGGCGCTACGCGCGCAGGACCGCCACGCTGCGCGACGTCGCCGCGCTCGCGGGCGTGTCGGTCGCGACGGCCTCGAAGGCGCTCAACGGGCGCGACCAGGTGCATCCGGAGACCCGCGAACGCGTCATCGAGGCGGCCATCAAGATCTCGTTCCGGCCGAACCCGATGGCGCAGAGCCTCATCGGCGGTCGCACGGGCACCGTGGGCCTGCTCACGAACGACCTCGTCGGCCGCTTCAGCCTGCCCATCCTCATGGGGGCCGAGGACGCGTTCGGCGCCGGCCGGCTCTCGGTCTTCCTCTCGGACGCCCGCGGCGACGCGATCCGCGAGCAGCACCACGTGCAGGCGTTCCTCGATCGGCGGGTCGACGGGTTCATCGTCGTCGGGAGCGACACGGATCCGCGGCCCTCGCTCGGGCACGACCTGCCCGTGCCCGTCGTCTACGCCTACGGCCCCTCCGAGGACCCGACCGACTCCTCGATCGTCCCCGACAACGTGAGCGCGGGCGAGCTCGCCGCCGAGCACATGCTCGCGACCGGCCGGCGACGCATCGCGCTCGTCTCCGGAGACCGCACGTTCCTCGCGGCGCGCGATCGCACGGAGGGTGTCGTCGCGGCGCTCGCCGCCGCCGGCACCGAGCTCGTCGCGCCCGTCATGTACGGCTCGTGGAGCGAGGGCTGGGGACGCACGGCGACGCGCGCGCTGCTCGAGCGCGTGCCCGAGGTGGACGGGATCATCTGCGCGAGCGACCAGATCGCGCGCGGCTCGCTCGACGCGCTGCGCGAGCTCGGCGTGCCCGTGCCAGAGCGCGTGGGCGTGCTCGGCTTCGACAACTGGGAGGCCGTCGTCGCGGACTCGCGTCCGCCGCTCACGAGCATCGACATGAACTTCGAGGCCCTCGGCCGGCTCGCGGCGCAGCGGCTCGTCGCCGCGATGTCGGGCGAGCGCTTCTCGGGCGTCGAGAAGCGGCCGGTGCGCCTCGTCGCGCGCGCGTCGACCGCGCGCGTGTGAAACCGCGCGACCGACGGAGCGACCCCTCCCGCGCGGACCCCCGGTGCGCCGATCTGACGGGCTTCTCTCAGGTTCCGCGCGGCAGGAGGGAGGCTCACTACCATCGTGCCGAGGACGGCGCAGTGCTCACCCGGTCGTCGCCTCGCGAGAGCGCCGCGGCTCGGGACATCGTCCCGGTCGCGGCGCTCCTCGCGCCGGCGCCTCAGAGCTGCTCGAGCACGAACGACGCGCGGAACGGCCGCGCCTCGAGGCGGTACTGCGGCAGCACCCCCGGCCCGCACGAGGCGGAGCCGAGGCCGTGGTGGGCGAGGTCGAGCGTGAGCCACAGGGCGTCCCCGGGCGTGAGCTCGGCGGCGTGGCGCGCAGCGTCGAGGTCCGCGCTCGTCCAGCGCCGCAGCGTGAAGGCGAAGAGCGGATCCCCGGCCACGCGCAGCCCGCGACCGCTCGCGTCGGCGACGGTGAGCCAGCGCACGTCGGCGCGCCGGCCGTTCTCCTGGGGGAACACGTAGGGCGTCTGCAGGCCCTCGACCGTCGTCGAGTGCAGGCCGACGAGCTGCGAGCGGGTCGAGTCCGGATACGCCTCGCCCGGCCCGCGGCCGAACCACGCGACCTGGTCGAGCTCGCTCGGCAGGCGCAACGTGAGACCGACGCGCGGAAGCACGACGGGCCACTCCCCCTCCGGCTCGACCTCGACGTCGAGGCGCACGCCGCGGGGCACGGCGCTCCAGCGCTCGCGCAGCACGAAGCCCAGGTGCGTCGCCGCCGGCGCGTACCGGCTGAGCACGCCCACCTCCTCGTCGCCGACGTGCACGTCGTCGACGCGCCGCACGATGCGATCGAGGCCGACGCTGCGCCACGCGGGCTCCGTCGGCTCGCCCGCGAAGGGCCGGTCGTTGTCGATGGGCGCGCGCCACAGGTCGAGCACGGGCCCGGAGAGCCCGATCGCGCCGAGCGCGACAAGGTCGCCGCGCGCGTCGAGGAGCCCCGAGCCCACCGCGATGCGTCCCGCGCCGTCGGGCTCCGGGCGCGCTCCCGAGGGCGCCGGGATCGGCGAGCGCTCGTCGGTGAGCGGGATCTGCGCGGTCGAGACGACGTGCCCGCGCGGCGCCCACGGGGTGTCGCGCGCGAGCGCGCCCTCGACCGTGAGGATGCTGTCCGACCCGACCGGCGGAAGCCCCGGCGGCAGCGGCATGAGCACGCTCTCGCCCGGCTCGAGGTGCGGCACGACGAGGGAGCCGCGTGCGACGGGATAGCCGTCCTGCTCGAGGCGCCACGTGAACTCGAGGTGCGCGAGCGTCGAGTCCCCGTGCAGGTTGCGCACGCGCAGCCCCTCCCCCTCGCGCTCGATGCGCGCCGGCTCGACGACCTTCTTGTACTCGAGCAGGCCCGGGGAGGGCGTGCGGTCGGGGAACAGGAGTCCGTCGGCGACGAAGTTGCCGTCGTGCAGGCGCTCCCCGAAGTCGCCGCCGTAGGCCCAGATCTCGCGGCCCGCGGCGTCGCGCGTGCGCAGGCCGTGGTCGATCCACTCCCACACGAAGCCGCCCTGGCAGCGCGGGTAGCGCTCGAACAGCTCCTGGTACTCGGTGAGGCCGCCGGGCCCGTTGCCCATCGCGTGCGCATACTCGCACAGGATGAACGGCAGGCCGCGGCGGTGCGCGTCGAGCTCGGGGTCGTCGAGCGCGGGCTCCTCCCCTCGACCGATGGACTCGACCTCCGCGTGGGGCGCGTACATGAGGCTGTAGACGTCGGAGTCCGGGAAGGTGTGGTCGCGCTCGTAGTGGATGAGGCGCGAGGGGTCGCGATCGCGCGCCCACGCCGCCATGGCGCTCAGGTTCTCGCCCGGCCCGCACTCGTTGCCGAGCGACCACATGACGATCGACGGGTGGTTCTTGTCACGCTCGACCATGCGCCGCATGCGGTCGACGAGGCTCTCGCGCCACTCCGGCACCGCGACGGGGTTGCCCGGCCGCGGCCGGGACCAGTCGTCGAAGAACCCGTGCGTCTCGAGGTCGCACTCGTCGACGACCCACAGCCCGTACTCGTCGCACAGCTCGAGGAAGCGCGGGTGAGGCGGGTAGTGGCTCGTGCGCACGGCGTTGACGTTGTGCCGTTTCATGAGCAGCACGTCCTCGAGCATCGTCGCCTCCTCGAGCGTGCGACCGGTGTCGGGATGGAACTCGTGCCGGTTCACGCCCCGGAAGAGGATGCGCCGCCCGTTGACGTGGATGACGCCGTCGACGACCTCGACGCGGCGGAAGCCGATCGCGAGCTCGACGCTCTCGCCCGCGCTCGTGAGACGCCCGGCGTACAGGCGCGGGTGCTCCGCGGACCACGGCTGGACCGCGGCGAGGGCCACCTCCTCACCCGCGGGCACGTCGACGCCGAGCTCGGGAACGACGAGCCGGGCTCCGCCTCCGCCCGAGACGGTCGCGTCGACGCGTAGCGTGCCCGCCCCCGTCGCCGGGTCGAAGTCGGCGTGCACCATGTGGTCCTCGATCGCGTGCGCGGGGCGCGCGACGAGCGCGACGTCGCGGAAGATGCCCGAGAGCCACCACATGTCCTGGTCCTCGAGGTAGCTGCCGCTCGACCACTGGTGCACGCGCACGACGAGCGTGTTGGGGCCGTCGGCGCGCACGAGGGCGCTCACGTCGAACTCGGTCGGCAGGCGGCTGCCGCTCGTCACGCCGACCTCGGCCCCGTTGAGCCACACGCGCGCGCACGAGTCGACCCCCTCGAAGCGCAGGAGCGTGCGCTCGGCCTCCCAGTCGGCGGGCAGGTGGAAGGATCGCCGGTAGTCCCCCGTCGGGTTCTCGTCCGGCACGCGCGGCGGGTCGACGGGGAACGGGTAGCGGACGTTGGTGTACGCGGGCGCGCCGTAGCCGTGCAGCTGCCAGTGCGAGGGCACGGGGATCGTGTCCCACGCACCGTCGTCGTAGTCCTCGTCGACCATGTCGGCGGGCCCGTCTGCGCGATCGAGCAGGCGGAACCGCCACGAGCCGTTGAGCGACAGGCGCTGCGCGTCCGATCGCGCCCACGCGCGCGGGGGCAGCACGCCCACCGCGGGCTGGAGCTGCTCGTAATAGCGGACCATGGTCATCCGGTGCTCCTCACGATGCCGTCGGACATGACGAAGTCGATCTCGCGCAGCCTCTCGATCGAGGCGGAGGGGTCGCCGGGGCACGCGACGAGGTCGGCGGCGAGGCCGGGCGCGATGCGCCCGATGCGGTCCGCCATGCCGAGCACGGAGGCCGCGACGACCGTGCCCGCGTCGAGCGCCTCGCGAGGGGTCATGCCCCACTCGACGGCGCGCACGAACTCCTCGATCGCCGCCGTCTGCGGCTGGTCCGGGTCCCCGATGAGGTCGCTCCCGAGGGCGTACACGATGCCCGCGGCGCGACCGCGCGCGAAGTCCTCGCGCATGCGCGCGAGGTGTCCGTCGGCGATCGCGAGGTCGACGGGGCTCGCACCGCGCCGCTCGCTCGAGGCCCGGCTCATCGCCAGTCCCGTGAACGTCGTGACGATGGGCACGCCCGCCGCGGCGACCATGCGCCGAGTCTCGTCGTCGATGCCGAACCCGTGCTCGACGACGTCGACGCCGCACTCGACGGCCGCACGCACGGGGCCGTCGCCGATGCAGTGCGCACTCACCCGCAGGCCCGCCGCGTGGGCCTCCTCGACGACGGCCTCGATCTCGGGGCGCGAGTAGGCGACCTCCTGCCGCGCGGGGTCGTCGCCCCAGCCGTGCGAGCGGTCGCCTGCGCGCCCGCGGGAGAGCCCGATCTTGATGACGAGCGCGCCCGAGCGCACGCGGTCGCGCACGGCCGCGCGCAGGTCGTCGACGCCGTCGACGAGCATCTCCTGCAGGTCGGCGACGCGGCGGTCGGCGTGCACGATGTCCCACGTGCCGTTCGTCGCGCACAGCGACTGGCCGGCCGAGAGGATGCGCGGCCCCGCCACGTGCCCCTCGCGGACCGCGCGCGAGAGCGAGGAGCTCACGGGCGAGCCGAGGCAGCGCACGGACGTGAAACCCGCGTGCAGGAGCCGCTCCGCCTCCCCGGTCGCCCGGATCGCGCGGTAGTCGAGACGCTCCCACAGCAGCGCGTCGTAATGGTCGGTCGGGATGCCGAGGAAGTGCGTGTGCGCGTCGATGAGCCCCGGCAGCAGGGTGCGGTCGCCGAGCTCGACCGTGCGCGCGCCGGGGACGACAGCCCCTCCGGGCGCGACCTCGGCGATGGCGCCGTCGACGACGGTCACGGCGACACCCCCGGCGACGACCGATCCGTCGAGGTAGGCGCGGTCGGCCGTGACGACGATGGGCTGGGACATGACGCTCTCCATGATGACGGTGAAAGCTCAGCCGCGCACGCCGCCGACCGCGACGCCCCCGCGCCAGTAGCGCTGCAGGGCGAGGAACGCGATCACGAGGGGCACGACGGAGACGAACACGCCCGTGATGGTCAGGGCGATGATGTCCTTGGGCGCTCCGATGCTGCTGCTCGACGCGTACATGTTGTACAGCCCGAGCGTCACCGGGAACGTGCGCTGATCGCTCAGCATCACGAGGGGCAGGAGCACGTTGTTCCAGATGCCGACGAGCTGGAAGAGGAAGACCGTGATGAGCGCGGGCGACATGAGCCGCAGCACGATCGAGAAGAACACGCGGTACTCGCCCGCGCCGTCGATGCGCGCGGCCTCGAGGAGCTCGTCGGGCACGCCCGCCTCGCAGTAGATGCGGCACAGGTACATGCCGAACGGGCTCACGAGCCCCGGCAGGAACACCGACCAGAAGGTGTTGGTCGCGTGCACCTGGCTGAACAGCAGGTAGAGCGGGATCGCGAGGATGTTGGCCGGCACCATGACGCCGCCGAGGACGACCGCGAACGCGATCCCGCGCGCGCGGAAGCGGTACTTCGCGAACACGTAGCCCGCCGCCGCGGAGAAGAGCGCGGCGAGGGCCGCCCCGAGCCCCGCGTAGCCGAGCGTGTTGAGGATCCACTGCCAGAAGATCCCGTCCTGGTAGGCGAACAGCGCCCGCAGGTTGGCGCCGAGGTCGAAGCCGTCGAACCAGAAGCCCGCCGACGAGAAGAGCGCTCCCGTGCTCTTCGTCGAGGCGACGAGCAGCCACCACACGGGGATGAGGAAGTAGCACGCGAACGCCACGAGCACGATGACGAAGAGCACGCGCCACGGCACGCCGACGCTGTCGGCGGCGCGGCGGCGCGAGCGCGGCGGGGCCGCCCGGAGCGCGGTCACGACGCCGACCTCCGCCGCGTGAGGCCGAGGAACACGGCCGAGCAGATCGCCGTGATGACGGCCAGGAGCACCGAGATGGCCGAGGCGAGGTAGGCGTTGTTGTTGCTGAACGCCTCGGCGTAGGCCATGAGGTTCGGCGTGTACGTCGTCGTCACGGACTTGCTGATGAGCGAGAGGATGAGGGGCTCGTTGAAGAGCTGCAGCGTGCCGATGATCGCGAAGAGCACGGTCATGACGATCGCCGGGGCGAGCTGGGGGATCTTGATGAGCAGCGCCTCGCGCAGGCGCCCGCAGCCGTCGATGCGCGCCGCCTCGAACTGCTCCGGCGGGAGCGCGTTGAGCGACGCCGTGAGGATGAGCATGTTGTAGCCCGCGAAGTTCCAGATGACGATGTTCGCGATCGCGAAGAGCACGACGTGCGGGGAGAGGAAGTCCACGGTGCCCGCGCCGATCGCGTGCAGCAGCTGCACGTACGGGCTCAGGCTCGGCGAGAAGAGGAAGGCCCACAGGATGCCGCCGACGACGCCCGGGATGGCGTACGGGAGGAAGTACAGGACGCGGAAGAGCCCGCGGAACGGGATCGAGGAGACGTCCATGACGAGCGCGAAGAAGAGCGCGAGGCCGATCGTGATCGGGATGTTGACGATCGCGAAGAGCCCGATGCGCGCGACGCCCGCCCCGAAGTCGGGGTCCGTGACGACCTGCACGTAGTTGTCGAGCCCCGCGAACCCGATCGTGGGCGGCCCGAGGCCGAGCCCGCCCGAGCGCGAGGCGAGGAAGGACTGGATGACGGCGTACACGATCGGCGCGAGGAAGAACAGCGCGAAGAGGATCGCGAACGGGAGGGCGAGCGACGCCGCGGGCCACGTGAGCGAGCCCGGGCGCCGCCGGCGACGCGGGGACTGGGTCCCGGCGCCGCCCGCGGCGGCAGGTGCGGGCGCGACGGTCACTCGTTCGCGCTCACGGCGTCGATGCCGGCGGCCTTGAGGCGGCCGAGCTCCTTCGTCTGCTCTTGTTGGAACGCCTGCCAGATCGTCGTCTGGCCGGACAGAGCCTTGGCGAGCAGGTCGTTGAAGTCGGTCGTGACGGTCGAGTAGTTCGGCCCCCACTGCCAGGACTGGTCGGTCGCGTCGTTGGATGCCTGGTAGATCTGCTGCGGGTTCTGGCCTCCGAAGTACGGCACGCTCTGGTCGAGGTCGGGGATCTTCGCGCCCGACTTCGTCGTGGGCCAGCCGTATCCCGACTGGTAGTTGAGCGACTGCGCCTGCGGGTCGGTGAGCATCCACTTGACGAACTCGTAGGCGGCCTGCGGGTGCTTCGTGTCCTTGAACACGGCGAGCGAGCCGCCGCCCTCCTGCCCGTCGACCTGCTTGCCCGTCGTCCATTGTGGGGCGGTCGCGACCCGGAACTTGCCGGACTGCGACGCGACCTGTGACGCGAGGAGGGCGTCCGCCCACTGCGGCCCGACGAAGCTCGCGAGCTGGCCGCTGTTGAGTGCCTGGTACCAGGGCGTCTCGTAGGCGGCCTCGGTGAAGACGGCCTTCGCGTCGACGAGCTGCTGCAGGTAGTCGGCGACCTGCTTGCTCTGCGGACTCGTGAAGCCGACCTCCCACTTGTTCCCGTCGGCGTGGAACAACCGGCCGCCGGCCTGCCACGTGAGCAGGGCCATGTAGTTCGCGGTCGGCGGCACGTCGACGAGGTAGCCGTTCGGGTTCTTCTCGTGGTAGGCGATCGCGTCCTGCAGGAGCTCGTCGTACGTGGCCGGCGGCGTCGTGATGCCGTACTGCCGGAGCAGGTCGTCGTTGAAGTGGTATCCGATCGGGCTCGCGCTCAGCGGCAGCGCGTAGACGCCGCCCGCGTTGCTCACCTGGTTCCACGCCCACGGCAGGAAGTCGGACTTGATGTCGTTCGCGCCGTACTTCGAGAGGTCGAGCAGACCGCCCGTGCCGATGAACTGGGGGAGCGTGTTGAGCTCGACGAGACCGACGTCGGGCGCGTTGCCCGCCTTGATCGCCGCGAACATCTTCGCGTACGTCGGGGCGCCCGCCGTGACGAGGTCGAGCTTGACGGTGATGTTCGGGTGGCTCTTCTCGAACAGCGCGATGGCCTTGCTCGAGTCGACCCAGTCCCACAGCGTGATCGTCGCCTTCTCGTCCGTCGCTCCTCCGGAGGGCGAGCCCCCCGACGAGCAGCCGACGAGCGCGAGGCCGAGCGCGACGACCGTCGAGGCGATCGCGAGCAGACGCTTGCGGGAACGGACGGGACGCTGTGTGCGGCCCGCGTGGTGTGAGCTACGCATCTTGCTCCTTCGGAAGATCGCTGCGGCGACGGACGGCGTGACTACGTAGTCACGCAATGTCGCCGACTCAACCACACGGGAGAGCGGCCTGTCAAGCCCGGGCTTGACAGGCCTGTAATATCAGGGCATCCGTCCCGTTCTGAGAATGACTGCGTTGTCAGGAGGTGTGCAGTGAGCGCTCCGCCCGCCGGCCGCCGGCCCGTCATGACCGACATCGCCCGGCTCGCCGGCGTCTCGCAGAAGACCGTCTCGCGCGTCGTCAACAACTCGCCGCAGGTGAGCGAGGAGATCCGTGCCCGCGTCAACGCCGCGATCGAGCAGCTCGGCTTCCGCCCGAACATGGCCGCGCGGGCGCTCGTGAGCCGGCGCTCGCAGGTCATCGGCATCGTGACACTCGGCTCGGCCCTGTACGGCTCGACCGCGCAGGTCATCGGCGTCGAGCGCGCGGCGCGCGCCGCCGGCTACTCGACGCTGCTCGTCTCGACGCCGGACGGGCACGCCGAGAGCGTCTCCTCCGCGATCGAGCAGATCGTCGACCGCGGCGTCGACGGGATCATCCTCTCCGAGCCCGTCGACGACTGGCGCCTCGACCCCGCGCTGCTGCGCGACACGCCGCTCGTCTCGATCGGGTCGCGGTCGTTGCTCGAGAACCAGATCGTCGTCGGCTACGACCAGCAGGGGGGAGCGCGGCGCGGCACCGAGCACCTCCTCGCCCTCGGCCATCCGAGCGTCTCCCACATCGCCGGGCCCGCCGACTTCCCCGACTCCTTCTCGCGCCTGCGGGGCTGGCAGGAGGCGCTCGAGGACGCGGGCATCCGGCCGCCGCGCGTGCTCCACGGCGACTGGAGCTCGCGCTCGGGCTACGAGGCGGGGCGCGAGCTCGCCGCGGACCCGCGCGTCTCGGCGGTCTTCGTCGCGAACGACCGCATGGCGATCGGCGTGCTGCGCGCGATGCACGAGGCCGGACGCAGGGTGCCCGAGGACGTGTCGATCGTGGGCTTCGACGACATCCCCGAGGCGGAGTTCCAGATGATCCCCCTCACGACCCTGCGCCAGGACTACGCACGCACGACCGAGCGCGCCGTGGGCGAGCTGCTCCACCTCATCCACGCGCGCGAGCGTCGTCCGCAGCGCATCGAGTACGTGCCCGAGCTCATCGTGCGCAGCAGCTCGGGCCCATACCGCGGCTGACGCTCACGCCGCGGCGTCGAGGGCCGCCCCGCCTCGGCCGCGTGCTCGCATCACGCGGACCGCGCCTCGCCGTGCCCGTCGAACAGCCCCTGCCCCGGCACGGCGTCGAGCAGCCTGCGCGTGTACTCGTGGCGGGGGGCGTCGAAGAGCGCGGCCGCGGGCGCGCTCTCGACGAGCACGCCGTTCTGCAGCACCGACACGTGGTCGGCGATCTGCCGCACGAGCCCGAGGTCGTGCGAGATGAACAGGTAGGTGAGCTCGCGCTCGCGCCGCAGGTCGAAGAGCAGCTCGACGATGCGCGACTGCACGGAGACGTCGAGCGCCGACGTCGGCTCGTCGAGCACGAGCACGCGCGGCGCGAGCACCATGCTGCGCGCGAGCGCGACGCGCTGGCGCTGGCCGCCGGAGAGCTCGATCGGCCGCCGGTGCAGGAGCGCATGCGGCAGCGCGACCGAGTCGAGCGCCTCGCGCACGCGACGCCGCCGCTCGGCGCGCCCGCCCGCGTGCGCGAGCTCGAGCGGCTCGGCGACGATCCGCTCGACCGTGAAGCGCGGGTCGAGAGCCGCGAGCGCGTTCTGGTACACGAGGAGCAGGTCCTCCGGATGCGCGTTGAAGCGCGCTCCCGCGGGCGAGAGCGCACGGCCGCGCACCACGACCTCGCCGCGGGAGAAGGGGCTGAGCCCCGCTACGATGCGCGCGAGGGTCGTCTTGCCGGACCCGGACTCGCCGACGATCGCGTGCACGGACCCCGCACGCACGTCGAGGGAGACCGACTCGAGCGCGACGACGGGCCGCTCGCGCGGCGTGCGCGGCGGGAACGCCTTGTGCACGTCGCGCACGAGCACGATCGTCTCGTCGGTCGACGCGCTCGGCGCCCCCCGCTGCGCGTACTTGTGCGGCGCCGACGCGGGCACGTCGGCGAGCAGCCGCGCCGTGTACTCGTGCTCGGGTGCGAGGAGCATGTGAGCGACCGCGCGGTGCTCGAGCAGCACGCCCCCGCGCAGCACCGCGACGTGGTCGCTGCGCTCGTAGGCGAGCGCGAGGTCGTGCGTGATGAAGAGCACGCCGAGGCCGTGCTCGCGACGCAGGTCGTCGAGGAGGTCGAGGATGCGCTTCTGCACCGTGACGTCGAGCGCGCTCGTCGGCTCGTCGGCGATGAGGAAGACGGGGTCCGCGGCGATCGCGATCGCGATGAGCACGCGCTGCAGCTGGCCTCCGGAGAGCTCGTGCGGGTACGAGCGGAGCCTCGCCTCCGGGTCGGGGATGCCGACGCGATCGAGCAGCTCGATCGCCCGCCGTCGCGCCGCGTCCCGGCTCGTGCGCCGGTCGACCGCGCGAACGGCCTCGACGATCTGCGCGCCGACGCGCTGGAGCGGGTCGAGGGAGCTGAGCGGATCCTGGGGCACGTACCCGACGGTCCTCCCGCGCAGGGGGCGCCACTCGCGCGCGCTGAGCCCGGAGACCACGCGGCCGTCGAGCCGCACGCGTCCGCCCGTCACGCGCGCTCCCGCGGGCAAGAGGCCCGAGACGGCGCGCGCGATCGTGCTCTTGCCGGACCCCGACTCGCCCACGAGGGCGAGGGTCTCGCCGTGCCGCAGCGAGAGGCTCACGCCGTGCACGACGTCCGCGCCCTCACGGCGCTCCCGCCGCGAACGCGCGGCGTACGCGACCGAGAGACCGGTCACCTCGAGCAGGGGGGCGATGTCGTCAGCCATGGTCGTGTCCCATCCGTGCGGTGCTGCTGAGTCGGTTGATGGCCCACACCGTGAGCGCGATCGCGACGCTCGGCGCGATCACGAGCCAGCTCGAGGACGTGATGTACTGGCGTCCCTCCGAGACGAGGAGGCCCCACTCGGGCTGCGGCGGAGGAGCGCCGTAGCCGAGGAAGCTCAGCGCCGAGATCCACAGGATCGCGATGCCGAACTGCAGCGAGGAGAGCGAGAGCACCGCCGAGAACGAGTTCGGCAGGATGTGCCGCCGCAGCACGTATCGCGGCCGGCCGCCGATGTGCCCGCTCGCCTCGACGAAGGTGAGGTTCTTGACAGTGAGGGCCTCGGAGCGCATGACGCGCGTGAACGTCGCCACCGACGAGACGCCGACCGCGATCGCCGCGTTGAGGCTGCCGAAGCCGAGCGAGACGACGACGACCATGGCGAGCAGGAGCCCCGGGATCGACAGGAGCGCGTCGACGACGCGACTGATCACGGCGTCGACGACGCCTCCCGCCGTCGCGGCGAGGATGCCGAGCGCGGTGCCGACGACGAGGCCGACGACGACCGCGACCGCGGAGCCCAGGAGCGTCGCGCGGGCACCGTAGACGATGCGCGACCAGACGTCTCGGCCGAGGTAGTCCGTCCCGAGCCAGTGCTGGGCGCTCGGCGCCGCGAGGATGTGCGCCTTGTCGGCCGCGAGCGGGCCGAACGGCGTGAGCAGCGCGGGGGCCACGAGGGCCGCCGCGAGCACGAGGAGCAGGGCGAGCGCGACGTGGTCGAGCACGCCCAGTCGCGCGGCGAGCCCGCGCACGAGTCGTCCACGAGACGCTTCCACGGAGGCCACGCCGGGCGCGATGTCCGCGGTCATGCGGGCACCTCCGCCCGTCGGCGCGCCGATCCCCGTCGTGGGCCGCCGGCGGCGAGCGCGATGCGCGGGTCGATGGCCGCGTAGGCGAGGTCGGTCACGAGGTTGATCGAGAGGTAGATCGCCGAGATGAGCAGCACGATCGCCTCGATCGTCGGCGTGTCCTGGTCGCGCACGCTCGTGTACGTGAAGTAGCCGAGGCCTGTGCGGTTGAAGACCGTCTCGACGATCACCGATCCCGCGAGCAGGTCGCCGACGATGAGCGCGAGGAGCGTCATCGACGGGATGGCGCCGTTCTTCAGCACGTGCCGCACGACGATGCCGCTCGGCGCGACCCCCTTCGCCGTGAGCACCGTCACGAACGGCTGCGACCTCGCGCTGCTCAGCCCCTGGATGAGCACCTGGGCGAGGGATCCGCTCGAGGCGAAGGCGAGGGTGACCGCGGGCAGGATGAGCGAGACGAAGCCCTGGTCGGTGATCGAGGAGACCCAGCCGAGCCGGAAGGAGAATACGGCGATGAGCACGTACCCGACGAGGAAGCTCGGGGCGGAGATCGAGAGCACCGGCACGGCGCGCGCGAGCTCGCGCACGAGCCGCGAGCGCGCGAACGTCGCCACGAGCGCGATGCCGAGCGCGAACAGCACCGTGAACGCGAGGGCCAGCGCCGCGAGTGTGATCGTCTGGGCGAGCGCCTGGCCGACGAGCGCGGCGACGCTCTTGCCGTTCGTGAGGGAGTAGCCGAGGTCGCCGTGCAGCAGCCGAGCGAGGTAGAGCACGAACTGCACGATCGCGGGCTGGTCGGTGCTGTAGTACGCGCGCAGCCCGTCCGCCGTCGCCTGCGGGAGCGGGTTGACGGGGTTCGAGATCTTGTTCTCGATGGGGTCGCCGGGCAGCACGAAGAGGGCGAGGAACGTCAGCGCGTACACGATCGCCATGACGGCGATCGACTGCAGCGCGCGTCGCAGCATGTATCCGAGCGAGAGCATGGCTAGGCCGACACCGATACGCCGGAGAAGAGGGGAAGGGCCCCGTCGGACAGCTCGAGCCCCGACACGCCGGGCCGCGCGACGAAGACCTGGCTGTCGTCGAGGATCGGCAGCACGTACGCCTTCTCGGTCACGAGGTAGTCCTGCGTCTGCTCGAGCAGTGCGGCCCGCTCGGCGTCGTCGACCGCGAGCAGCTGATCGTCGAGCAGCCGCTGCAGCGTCGTGTCCGACCCCTTGAGCCCGAGCAGGTCGGAGCCGTCCTTGCTGTAGTACTCGATGAGCCCGACCGTGGGATCCGGATGCGGCCAGCCGACGCGCAGGAAGCCCACCTCGGGGTCGGCGAACGCCTTGCCCCAGTAGCTCGCGTAGTCGAGGCGGTTGAGCTCGAGCTCGATGCCGACGTCCTTGAACTGCGCCTGCACGTTCTGGAAGAGCGCGTTCGCGGTGTTGTCGTAGACGTCGATGTAGGTCTTGAGGTGCAGGCGCGTCCCGCCCCTGGTGCGATAGCCGTCCGCGTCCCGGCCCGTCCACCCCGCAGTCGTGAGGAGCGACTCGGCCTGGTCGGGATCGTAGGCGAACGCTGCCGAGACGTCCTTGTAGCCGAAGGTGTGCGGCGCGAGCACGCTCGTCGCGGCGTGCCAGTTGGGAGTGTAGATCTCAGTGAGGATCTGCTTCCGGTCGATCGCGTGGAAGAGCGCGCGCCGCACGTCCGGGTCGTCGAGCGGGGGCGTCGTCGTGCGCAGGAACCACTGGTTCGACAGCCCGACGCCCGTCTTCGCGACGATCGTGTAGCCCTGCCGGGCGAGCGCGGTCTCCTCGCGCGGCTCGACGTAGCGCAGGATCCCGGCCTGCCCGGAGGTCACGGCGCCGAGGCGCACCGCGTCGTCCTCGGTGGGCACCCAGACGATCCGCTCGAGCCGCGCCTCGCCCTGGTTCCTGGCGCTCGCGGGCGCCCAGGCGTAGTCCGCGCGTCGCTCGAGCACGTACTTCTGCGCGTAGTCCTCAGACGTGACGCGGAAGGGGCCGCTGCCGATGAGTCTCGTGTACTTGACCTGCTCGTCGTGCGGCGCCGCGATCGTCGCGTTCGCGACGAGCCCGGCGCTCCACGAGGTGAGGACGTTGAGGAACGGCGCGTACGGGGTGTCGAGGTGCACGTGCACCTGTCGCGTCGCTGCGTCGACGTCGACCGCGATCGCGCGGGGGAACTGGCTGTTCGCGGAGACGCCGTTCTTGGTGTCGCCCGTCACCTGCCACTCGAGGTTCCGCTTGACGTTCTCGACGTCGAGGGGAGAGCCGTCGCTGTAGGTCACGCCGTCCCGGATGACGAACACGTAGTCGCGCCCGTCGTCGCTGCGCGTCCAGCTCTCGGCGATCCACGGCTCGAGCTCGAACGTCGTGGGGTTGCGGTTGACGAGGCGATCCGTGAGGTTCTGGATGAGGTCGCGCGTCTGCCACGTGCCGCTCTCCTGCACCTGCGCGGAGGTCGGGATCTCGGGGTCGACGTACGTGAGCGTGCCGCCCTTGCCACCCGATGCGGTCGTTCCGGTGGGCGAGCAGCCGGCGAGCAGGGTCGTGCCGGCGACGCCGAGAACGGATCCGACGAGGAAGCGGCGGCGGCTGAACGCACGCGTCGCGATGGACTCGAGCGGGGAGGAGGGCATGGCGGTCCTTCGTGGCGGGGACGCGGGAGCGACGGCGCGGCGCCGCCCTCTCGCGTCCGGTTCGGGGGATGTGGAGGTCATGATGGGGGCTCCCCCCGATGCCGCATCAACGTTTGTTGCGATCCGTTGCGCTTTCTTACGTGTTCGCGTCCACGAGGGGTGCCGCGCGGAGCGGCCTCGCGTAACGTCTCGCGCACCATGACGCACACCCCACCAGAACCGACCCCGTCGCCGGAGGCCGGCCCCGCACGCGATCTCGAGCGTGACGCCGCTGCCCCGTCCTTCACACGACGCTTCGACCGCCTCGACGACGGCCTCCTCGCGGTCGCCGCACGCTGGGGCGCGACGACGGCGCAGCGCGAGCGCGAGCGCGAGCTCCTGCACGAGCCCGTGCGCGAGCTGCTGGCCGCCGGCCTCGGCGCCCTCCGCGTGCCGCTCGAGCTCGGCGGCCTCGGCGGCTCCCTCGTCGACCTCGCCGAGCGCCTCGTCTTCATCGCCGCCTTCGACCCCAACCTCGCGCACGTGTTCCGCGGGCACATCGGCTTCGTCGAGGGGCTGCACGCGCGGTCGCACGAGCCCTATGCGCGGGCGTGGCTCGAGCGCGCGGCGAGCGGCGTCCTCGTCGGCAACGCGCAGTCGGAGCGGGCGGAGACGGCCGAGCTCGGCACGGTCCTCACGCGGTCGCCGGGCGGTCTGCGCCTCACCGGCGTCAAGTACTACACGACGGGAAGCATCTACTCGGACTGGATCTTCCTCTCCGCGCTGCTCGACGGCGAGCGCGTCGGCCTCGTCGTCGACGCGTCGCAGGCAGGCGTGGAGTCCGTCGACGACTGGGACGGCTTCGGGCAGCCCCTCACGGGGAGCGGCACGACGACGTTCACCGACGTGCCCGTCGCCGAGGACCACGTATTCCCGGACCGGCATGAAGAGCAGGATGGGGTCGCCGAGTATGTCGCGGGCGTCTTCCAGCTCGCGCTCCTCGCGGTCGTCGCGGGCATCGGGCGCAACGCGCTCGCCGACACCCTCGCCTTCGTCCGGCCCCGTCGCCGGATCTTCGGCTACACGGGCGAGGCGCGACCGCGCGACGACGCGATCGCACAGCTCGCGGTCGGGCACGTGAGCAGCCTCGCCGACGCGGCCCGCAGGCTCGTGCTCTCCGCGGCCGCCGACCTCGACGCCGCACGCGATCGGGACCCGCGGTCACGGCCGCACGCGTTCCGCGCGGCCGCCGTGGACGTCTTCCGCGTCCAGCAGGTCGTGCCGCGGCTCGTGCTCGATGCGACGACAGACCTGTTCGAGGTCGGCGGGGCGAGCGCCGTCGGCCGCGTGCACGCGCTCGACCGCCACTGGCGCAACACGCGCACGATCTTCTCTCACAACCCCGCGCTGCAGCGCGAGCGTGCGATCGGCGAGTACGAGCTCAACGGCACCCTCACGACGTGGGGCCGCGTGCAGGTGCCCGCGGACCGGGAGGACGCGCGATGAGCGCCAAGCGGCTCATCCTCAACCTCTTCGAGATGAGCACCCCGACGCACATCACGCACGGCCTCTGGCGCCTCCCGGGCAACAACCGCCACCGCTACACGGACATCGGCTACTGGCAGGAGCTCGCTGTCCTGCTCGAGGAGGGCGGCTTCGACGCGGTGTTCCTCGCCGACGTCGTCGGCGCCTACGACGTGTACCGGGACGGCTTCGACGACGCCCTGCGGGAGGGGCTGCAGATCCCCAACACCGATCCCCTGCTCGTGGTGCCGGCGATGGCGGCCGTCACGCGCCGGCTCGGGTTCGGCGTGACCTTCTCGACGAGCTACGAGCCGCCGTTCGCGTTCGCCCGCCGCATGAGCACGCTCGACCACCTCACGCGTGGACGCGTCGGCTGGAACGTCGTCACCTCCTATTTGCCGAACGCCGCGCGGAACTTCGGCCTCGCCGACGAGATACCGCACGATGAGCGCTACGAGATCGCGGAGGAGTACCTCGACGTGCTCTACAAGCTGTGGGAGGGATCGTGGGACGACGACGCCGTCGTACGCGACGCGACGGGCGGCGTCTACAGCGACCCGACGAAGGTGCGGCGGATCGACCACGTCGGCCGGCGCTTCCGCGTCGCCGGCCCGCACCTCTCCGAGCCGAGCCCGCAGCGCACCCCTGTGCTCTTCCAGGCCACGGCCTCCCCCGCCGGCATCGCACTCGCGGGCCGCCACGCCGAGGTCGTCTTCACGGGCACGTGGGGCGGGCCGATTCGGCCGACGGTCGAGGCGATCCGCCGGTCCGCCGTCGAGCAGGGGCGAGCAGCGAGCGACATCAAGGTGCTCGTGCAGGCGTCCGTCTTCGTCGCGCCCACGGACGACGAGGCCCGCGCGACCTACGCGCGATACCGCGCGTACCGCAGCGAGATCGGCCGCTACGTCCACAGCAGCACGCCCTTCGACCCGACCCTGCACGACCCCTCGGCGACGGTCGGGCAGGCTCTCGCTGCCGAGGGACGCGAGAGCGGGCTCGTGCCCCCGTCTCTGCGCAGGATGACGGTCGCCCAGTACTCTGAGGCCGTCGACGAGGCCTGGAACGAGAGGTTCCAGGCCATCGGCAACCCCGCTCGCGTGGCCGACACGATCGAGCGATGGCTCGAGGAGGATGGCATCGACGGCATCAACCTGCGCCAGTACCACTCGTTCGACACCGCCCTCGGCTTCGCGCGCCTCGCGACCCCCGAGCTGCGGCGCCGCGGGCTCCTGCCGCCCGCCGACGAGCCCCCGGCGACGCTGCGCGAGCGGGTCTTCGGCGCAGGTCCGCGCCTGCCGGACTCCCACCCCGCGCGACGCTACCGGAACGGACGCTCGCTGTGAGCACCCGACGGGACCCGGGCGGCGCGCCGCGGATCGGGACGGACCGGGACGACGAGGACGCCGACGCGCTCATCGCCCTCGGCGAGGCCGCCGAGATCGCGGGATGGGACTTCTCCTGGCTCGAGGGCCGCGCGACCGAGGAGCGGCCGCCGTGGGGGTACGCACGACGGCTCGCCGCGAGACTCGCCACCGCGGAGGCCTCCCTCGACCTGCAGACGGGAGGCGGGGAGGTGCTCGCGGAGGCGACCGCCTTTCCCCGGCTCGCGGTCGCGACGGAGTCCTGGCCGCCCAACGCGGCCGCCGCGACGCGACTGCTGCATCCGCGCGGCGTCGCCGTCGTCGAGGTCCCCGACGACGCGCGCCTCCCGTTCGCGGACGACGCCTTCGACCTCGTCACGAGCCGCCACCCGACGACGCCGCCGTGGCATGAGATCGCACGCGTGCTCCGGCCGGGCGGCACGTACTTCGCGCAGCACGTCGGGCCCGCGAGCGCCTTCGACCTCATCGAGCTCTTCCTCGGGCCACAGCCGGCAGGGCGTCGCGCGCGGCACCCGGACGACGAGACGGCGGCTGCGCGAGCCGCGGGGCTCGAGGTCGTCGACCTGCGCACGGCGCGCTTGCGGATCGAGATCCTCGACGTCGCCGCGGTCGTCTACCTGCTGCGCATGGTCGTGTGGTGGGTGCCCGACTTCTCGGTCGAGCGGTACCGCGACGATCTGCGCCGGCTGCACCGGCGCATCCTGCACGAGGGGCCCTTCGTCGCCCACTCGACGCGCCACCTCATCGAGGCTCGGCGCGCGTGACGGCGCTCCGCGCCCGTCGCCGCCCATGTTGCGTCGTGTGACGAGCCGGGCGGCGAGGCGCACCGCGATTGCCTACCATCGCAGCACGGGAGAGGAGGACATCATGCACAGCGGATCCACGACGGGTGTGCTCGCGATGCAGCTCGCGGTGGCCGCCGCCTCCCCGCACGCATGGCGCGACGGCATCGTCGTCGCGCGGCACGACGACGTCCTCGAGGTCGCCCTGCTCGACGGCGGCACGGTCGCGTTGAGCGTCGAGACCGACGCCGAGCCAGGGACCCCGGTCGCTCTGCACCCGGTCGCCGAGCTCCTCGCCGCGGGCTCGTCGCGCTCGAGCGCTCGGCCCGTCTGACGCACCCCGGACCGCTGGCCCGATCCGCGGCGATCGTCCGAGCCGGTCCGCGCTGGGCGCCGTCTACGCGGCCGTGCCCATCGCGGACATCATCCGCTCGCACGCCGCGACCATCGCGTCGCACGCGGACGCACAGATGCGGCAGTGGTCCATGTCGTGCATGCGGCACTCCGCGGCGCATGCCATCCCCGTGTCGCGGCAGGCCGTCATCATCGCCGTCATGGCCATCATGTCCATGCCCGCCGAGCGCATCATCATCCGCATCGTCGTCGTCGCGACGTCCGCGGCGTTCATGCACATCGATGCGCACCGGCCCATGCCGTCCATGCCCGCCGCGTCCGCGCACATCGTCGCGGCCATGGCGGCCGCGGAGCACGCCTCGATGCACTCCTGCATCATCGCCGCGTCCACGTTCATGCTCGCGTCCATGGGCTTCGCCGGCATGGACTGCATCATCTGCTCCATCATGCTCATGGCACGACCACTCCTTCGATCCGAGACTGTCGATGCCAATGTTACGACATGTTACGAACGACCGGGGGTGGCGCTCCGGGCCGCGAGCGCGCCGCTCGCCCGCCCGCTCAGCCGGCCGGCGGGGATCCCCCCGCCGCGCTCACGACGAGGTGCGCGCGGTGCCGTCCCGCCGCGACGCGGCGCGCGTTCGGCTCGTCGACGTCCAGGACCCACGCGACGGCGGCCTCCGGCGGCTTGCCGAACCGCATGTGCCGCTCCACGAGGCGTCGCCGCCGGGCGTCGTCGTCGACCTCGAGGTACCAGACCTCGTCGAGGGCGGCGCGCACCTCGCCCCACGGCTCGCTCTCGTCGAGCAGGTAGTTGCCCTCGGTGACGACGAGGCGCGCCGAGGGCAGCACCGGGATCGCCCCCGCGATCGGCTGCTCGAGCTCGCGCTCGAAGCTCGGCGCGTAGACGACGTGGGAGGTCTCCCGCCGCACGCGCTGCAGGAGCGCGAGGTAGCCCCACGCGTCGAACGTGTCGATCGCGCCCTTCGCGCCCCGGCGTCCGAGCCGGTCGAGCTCCACGTCGGCGAGGTGGAAGCCGTCCATGGGGATCCACGCCGACTCCGTGCGGCGCGGGTCGATCGCGTCGACGAGCGCCTCGGCGAGCGTGGACTTGCCCGCGCCGGGCGCGCCGGCGATGCCGATGAGCACGCGCGGTCGCTCCCGAAGGCGGCCGCGCACCCGCTGCACGAGCTCGTCGATCATGACGGCCGTCCCCTCCGCGTCAGGCCTGCGCGTCCGGCTCGAGCGACCCTCGACGCTGCACACCTCATCCTCCGTCGTCCACGGCATCCTTGTGCGCAGTGTCTCGCCCGCCGGCACGTCGCTCAGGGAGAGCAGTCGTCGTGCCACGGCGCAGCGCCGTGCCGTGCGACTCGCCCTCCCGCTCGCGAGCAGCGTAGCGCTCGCCGGGCTCGCGCCGCCGCGCGCGGATAGCCCGACGACCTCGCGCCCGGGTCCCGACGCCCCGCCGACGGGACCGATAGCGTGGACGCGGCGGGCCGCGGGGCGGCGACCGGGAAGGGGCGGGCGCTCGTGGACACGTGGATCCTCGCGGGACAGTCGAACATGGAGGGCTGCGGCCTGCTCGCGGAGGCCGTCGATCCCGTCGACGAGCGCGTCGAGCACCTCACGAGCGCCGGGGATTGGGCGGTCGCGGCGCATCCGCTGCATCGGCTCTGGGAGAGCTACACGCCCGTGCACGCACAGCTCATGCGCGCGGGGATCCCCGACGAGACGCGGGACGATGCGGAGCTCGCGCGCGCCGCCCGCGACGAGAGCCCCATCGGCGCGGGCCTCGGGGTCGCGTTCGGCCAGGCGATGGCCGAGCTCACCGGCCGCCGGATCGGGCTCGTGCCCGCCGCGCACGGCGGAACCTCGCTCGAGCAGTGGTCGCCCGGGCACGGGGGCGCGCCCGACGACTCGACCGCGACCCTCTACGGGGCCATGCTCGACCGCGCACGCCGCGCGCTCGGCCGCCCCGGCGCCGTGCTCCGCGGCCTCCTGTGGTACCAGGGCGAGTCCGACGCGTCGCCGTCGCGATCGCGGGACTACGGCGAGCGGCTCGAGGCGTGGATCGCGCGCGTACTACGCGACCTCGGCGAGCCCGAGCTGCCCGTGCTCGTCGTGCAGCTCGGGCGGTTCGCGCGGCCGCTCGACACGGGTGACAACACCGAGCGCTCGTGGGACGCCGTGCGGGAGGCGCAGCGGACGCTCCCGCGGCGCGTGCCCGCGACGGGCCTCGCCACAGCCGTCGACCTGCCCCTCACCGACTCCATCCACGTCGACGCGCGCGGTCTCGCGCGGCTCGGCCGCCGCCTCGCGCGCCTCGCGCACACGAGGTCGACGGGCCCGGACGTGACGCGCGTCGCGCTGCACGGACGGGACCCGCACGGGCTGTGCACGCTGCGGGTCTCCTGCTCGGACGTGACCGGCGGATGGGCCCCCGCCGCCCGCCTGCCCGGGTTCGTGCTGTGCGAGGCCGACGGCCGCCCGATCGCGCGCCTGCGCGTCGTCGACGCGCGGCCCCCCGCCGACGACCCCACCGCGATCGAGATCGTCACGACGGCCGTGGAGGCGCACGAGCTCGAGGGCGCGTTCCTCTCCCACGGGCTCGGATACGACCCGGTCTGCCTCGCCGTCGACGGCGCCGACCTCGCCCTGCCCGCGTTCGCCCCGCAGCCCATCGCCCTCGAGGGCGCCGCGTCCGCGCCGTGAGCGCCGCGCCTCGAGCCGCTCAGCGGAGGGTCGGGGCGACGGCCTCCCACCACGACCGGGCGATGAGCTCGTGGCCGCCCGCGCTCGGATGGACGCCGTCCTCGATGACGCTCGCGGGTCCCGCCGCCGCCGCACGCTCGCCGAGGATGCCGTCGAGCGGGATGAAGACGGCCCCATACCGCGCGGCGAGCTCGCGCGTGACCGCGCGCTTCGCGTCGAGGTCCTCCGTGCGCCACGCGCGCTGCTCGTCGCGCACGGGCACGAGGAACGGCTCCATGAGCACGAGCTGCCGCAGCTCGAGCTCGTCGCGCACGCGGTCGAGCAGCGAGGCGTAGTTCGCCGCGAACTCCTCCGCCGTCATGGGCATGCCGGAGTCGTAGCGGCGCCACATGTCGTTCGCGCCGATGAGGATCGTGAGCACGTCGGGGCGGCGCTGGATGACGTCGGCGTCCCAGCGGGCGATGAGGTCGGTCGTGCGGTCGCCGCTCACGCCCGTGTTGACGACGACGAGGTGCGGATCGCCCTCTGCGGCCATCTCCGCGATGCGTCGCACGTAGCCGGCGCCGAGGAAGCCGCTCGGATCGGTGCGGCGGCCCATGTCGGTGATGCTGTCGCCCGTGAAGAGCGCGGTCGTCGTGGGTCGGGTCATGCGGGGATCCTCCGTTCGCGTGGTGGTCGAGTAGAACAGCAGCTGGCGGCGCCCGAAAGCCGCGTCCCAGCCCTGGGCGAAGAGCCAGTCCCCGCGCCAGCGCGTGAGACCGCCCCAGGCCAGTGTGCCCCCTCGCGCGAAACGGCGCGGGGTGAACGGCTCGTCGAGCGCGTACTCGGCGCGCGCTGCCGCCCGGCCGTTCATGTCGCGGTAGAAGAAGTCGAGCACGAGACGGTCCTCGACGACCGTCGCGGTCGCGACCTCGTGCAGGTGGCCGCCGAGCTCGCCGAGGTCGAGGTAGGGCACCGGCTCGAACCGCCAGCGCAGGAGGTCGGTCGAGCGCCCGACGTGGAGGACGCCGCCGAACCCTTCCGAGACGTACATGAAGTACTCGCCGCCGATCGCGACGGCTCGCCCGTCACCGTCGCGGGGGATGACCGCCCCCTTCGCCCACAGTCGCGACTGCGCCCGGTCGACGACCGATCCGCGCTTCGTCCACGTGCGCAGGTCGGGCGAGGTGGCGACGTTGATGTCGCAACCGACCTCCTCGATGGGGTGGCCGGGCGAGGGCCACGCCGAGCGCTCGGCGGACGTGGGACGGAAGATCCCGTTGTAGAAGAGCACCCATCCCTCGGGCCCGCGGTACACCTTCGGGTCCTCCACGCCGAGCGTCTCGTTGTCCTCCGTGCCCAGGACCACGGGGTTGCCGGGGTCGTCGTGCCATCCTGCGTCGGTGAGGACGGCGTGGCCGATGCGCGACGAGAGCGACTCCTTGCGCGGCGAGGCGCGGTAGAAGACGTGCAGCTTGTCGCCGTCGGGGATGAGGGACGGGTTGAAGATCGACGCGCTCTCCCAGCCGACCCCGGCAGGGTCGGCCCACTGGCCCTCGAGCTCGAACGTCAGCTCCGGGCGCAGTCGGAAGGGGCCTGGCGCCCAGGACGGATGCTCGACGTCCTGCGCGAGGAAGGTATCCTCCGAGAGCGCGTCGAGGTGCGGGGCGACCGTCTCGCGCGCCTCGCGAAGCACCCGCTCCTCGTCGAGCACGCGGTCCTCGTCCGGTCCGCCGTTCACCACACCACCCCGTCCGTCCGATCGAGACGCGCGACGCCGATCTTCTCGTCGGCCATGCCGTAGAACACGTACCACACCCGATCGATGCGCTCGAGCGCGGTCGGGAAGACGACGTTGGAGACGATGCCGGAGGTCTCCGCCTCCGTCTCCGGCTCGAGCAGCGGCTCCCGCGTGCGCCCGACCACGCGCCCCGGGTCGGCGAGGTCGAGCAGGAGCGCCCCTGCGCAGTACCGCACGTGCTGCTGCGGCAGGAAGCTGCCGCCGGCGATCTCACCCGTGACCCCGTGGTGGAGCACGAGCCAGCCCTCGGGCGTGCGCAGCGGCACCGGGCCCGCTCCGATCTTGAGCGCCTCCCAGTCGAAGGCGGGTCCCGCAACGAAGCGGTGCGCCGAGAAGCGCGTGAGGTTGCGCACGTCCCGCTTGACGTCCGCGGCCGGGACGTAGGAGATCCAGATGCTCGCCCGCCCGTCGGGAGCGGAGGGCGGGGGCTCCACACGCTCGTCCGGCCGCACGAAGCTGAGCTCCCACATCGGCCGGTGCAGCGCGGCGTAGCTCGGCGCGCCGTCCGGCCCGGGCACCGTCTCGGGGAAGAACACGACGTCCTTGTTGGGGAACAGCCCGAGGTCGACCCCGAGCGCGTCGTCGTAGGCGAAGACGACCGGCCCGAGCCGTCTCCACGATGCGAGGTCGCGGGAGATCGCGATCGCCGGACGCGGTCCCGTCGGACCGAACGCGACGTAGGTCATGACGTGCAGGCCCAGGGAGGCGATCCACGTGATGCGCGCGTCCTCGGTGCCGCCGTGGCCCGTGCCGCGCTCCCAGGAGCGGGCGGGCTCGAGCGCGATGCCCTCACGGGAAACGCCGACGGGCACGCCCGCCTCGACGTGCACGCGCGCGCGCCCGATGCGCGAGAAGTTGCCCGCGGCGACGAGCCGGGGGAAGAGCACGAGGCCGCCGTCCGGGTCCCACCCCGTCGCCGGGTTGAGCACGCCCTCCGCCTCGAGCGGGTTGCCGGGCTCGGGCTCCATGAGCACGCCGAGGCGCTCCATGCGATAGGGGAGGGTGGTCGGCTCGATCGTGAAGGTCATGGCTCTCGTCTCGGGTCAGCCCTTGACGCTTCCCACGACGCCGCCGATGAGGTAGCGCTGCAGGAAGACGTAGGCGGCGATCAGGGGGGCGGCGACGATAAGCGTCGCCGCGGCGAGCAGTCCCCAGTCGCTCGTGTACGAGCCCTGGAACGCGTAGAGGCCGAGCGAGACCGGCGCCTTGGATCGATCCGGCAGGAGCACGGTCGCGAGGATGATGTCGTTCCACACGCCGATCGCCTGCAGGATGAACACCGTCGCTAGTGCGGGCTTCGCGAGCGGGATGACGAAGCTCGTGAGGTAGCGCAGGTACCCGATCCCGTCGACCGCGGCGGCCTCGTCGAGCTCGCGCGGGATCGAGCGCGTGTAGGCCGCGACGAGGATCGGACCGACGCCCACGGAGGCGCCGATGATGAGGATGTAGCCGAGCTGGCTGTTGTAGAGGCCGAGGCGCAGCAGCAGCTGGAACTGGGTGATGAGCGAGTTCGGCAGGAACAGGAGGACGACGAACAGGCCGTTCCAGAGCCGCGGCCGCCGCAGATACAGCCGCGAGACCGGGAACCCGACGACGAGCGAGACCGCCGTGCCGAGCGTCGCGGCGCACAGCGTGTAGAGGACGCTGTTGAGGATGTAGGCGCCGAAGTCTCCTTGCTGCCACGCGTCGGCGAAGTTGCTCCAGTGCGGGCTCGTGGCGAGCCCGTTCGGGTCGGCGTAGAACTCCCGGGTCGACTTGAGCGCCGTGTTGAGCAGGAACAGCAGCGGCACGAGGTACACGAGCAGAACGACCGCGACGAGCGCGTAACTCAGCATCCGGCCGGGCCGCGGCGGACGGACGCGACGGGTGCGACGGGTCGCCGCGAGGGCGCTCACAACCGTGCCTCCCGCCGGCGCAGGTAGCTCAGCACGAGAAGCGAGATGACGCCGACGATGACGAACTGGATGACCGAGATGCTCGCCGCGTAGCCCTGTGACTGCGACGCGCCGGTGAGCGTGCTGCCTCCGAACGCCTGCGAGTAGATCGCGAGCGACAGCAGCTGCGTCGCCGGGTTCGCGGGGCCGGTGAGCACGTAGGCGAGCTGGTAGTTCTGCAGCGAGCCGACGATCGAGAGCAGCACGTTGGCGGTCACCGAGGGCGCGAGCAGCGGGACGGTGACCATGCGCAGCCGCTGCCAGGCCGAGGCCCCATCGATCGCCGCGGCCTCGTAGAGCTCGTCGGGGATCGCCTGCAGGCCCGCGAGGTAGATGACGACCGCGACGCCGATGTTGATCCAGATCTGCACGAAGATGACGAGCGCGAGCGCGAGATGCGGGTCGCCGAAGAAGGCGGAGTCGGCGCCGAACCACGACCAGATCGTCGCGGCCGGCCCCGCGGACGGGTTGAAGAACAGCGACCAGATGAGCCCGATGACGGTGACCCCGAGGATGGTCGGCATGAACACGACCGCGCGGTAGAACGTGCGCCCGCGCAGCCGCTGGTTGAACAGCACGGCGATGCCGAGCGCGAGCACGTTCGCGACGACGGTCGACACGACGGCGTAGACGAGCGTGTTGCGCAGGGCGTTGAGGTTGTAGTCGAGCTTCGCGGCGGAGAAGAACCGGGCGTAGTTGTCGAGCCCGACCCAGTCGATGGGCAGGCCCGGCAGCCCGCGGATGTCGGTGAACGAGATCACGAACACGGCGACGGCGGGCACGAGGACGAAGACCGCGATCACCGCGATCCCCGCCCCGAAGCTCAGCCGGAGCGAGAGCCGGCGGCCGAAGGGGAAGGCGCTGCTGCTCATGGGGTGTCTCCTGCACGAGGTCGGGACGGGGCCGGGGGCGGACGGGGCCGGGGGCGGACGGGGCTACGACCGGGTCGGCGCTGTCCCGGCGGTGGGCCGGGCGGAAGGCCGGGTCCGGAGTCCCCGGCCGCCCTAGCCCTGCGCGTCGCAGCTAGCCTGCCGCGCTCCACGCGTCGGCGGCGGCAGCGGCAGCATCCTTCGCGGTTCCCGTGCCGAGCGGCGCGATGCCCGCGTAGTTGAAGGCGAGCATGGCCGGCGCCCCGGCATCCGCGTTGATGTACCAGATGGTGTCCCACTCCGGCTGGAACGTCGAGGTGTACGGCTCGATCGACTGGAGGAAGTCGCTCACCGGAACGTCGGGCTCCGCGGGCGCGAATCCCGATGTCTGCACGAACTTCGCGTACTCCTTCGGCTGCGAGAAGAAGTCCAGGTCGGCGAGGGCGGCCGTCTTGTTTGGCGCGCTCTTGGCCGCCAGCAGCCGCAGCTCGACCTTGCCGCCGAGGTGCTTGTTGTCGTCGGCGTTGCCGCTCGAGGGGAACGGGAAGACGCCGTAGTCGAACTTCCCGTCGACGGCAGCGTCGATCGTCGTCTGGTCCCACGTGCCGTCGACCGTCATCGCGAACTGGCCGTTCGCGAACTCGCTCGGGATCTCCGTGTACGGCACTCCCGCGAAGTTCTTCTGGGCGTGGTCGTAGACGTACTGGGTCTGCTCGAGCACGTGCACCTCCTTGGGGTCGGTGAGCTTGATGCTGCCGTCCCAGATGCCCCTTGCGAGGTCGACCTTGTCGTCGGCCGTGGGATAGAGCGACTGGACCGAGCCCATCATCACGAGGCCCGCGGGCCAGCCGTCCTTGCCGCCGATCCCGAACGGCGTGACGCCCGCTGCCTCGAGCTTGGAGACGACATCCTGGAACTCCGACCACGTCGTCGGCACGTCGAGGCCGTTCTCCTGGAAGATCTTCTTGTTGTAGAAGACGCCCGTGCTGTAGCTGAGGCCGGTCGGGATCGTGTAGAGCTTGCCCTTGTACTTGAGCGAGTCGATGACGCTCGGGGTGAAGTTCTTCACGAAGCCCTCGTCGGTGAGGTCCATGAAGAGCCCGGCATCGGCGGCGAGCGCGTCGTCGCTCTCCTTGCCGTGAGCCCATTTCGGCACCTCCACGGGCGCGCCGAGCGTCACGTCGAGGTTGCCGGCGGTGAGCCGGGAGGATCGGCTCGCCGCGAACGATGCGTTCGGCACCGAGCTGAAGTCCACCGTGACCTTCGGATACTTCTTCTCGAAGTCCGCGTTGAGGTTCTTGAACGCCTTGTCGGAGCCTGGCGCGCTCGAGACGAGCACGTGCAGCGTGCCCGAGGGCTCGTCGCCGCCGCCCGACGACCCGCCGCTCGAGCACCCGAGGAGGGTGCCGAGCGCGAGCGCTCCCGCCGTCCCGAGCGCGGCCGCCCGGGCCAGAGCCCGCTTGGATGTGATTGCCATGTCGCACTCCCTTGTGTGGCACCGAAACGTTTCGGCTCCGTGAACATACACGCGAGGGCGCCATCGGGGCAAGCCCCTCCCATCGAGCACGATAGTTTGACCTCCATGTCGGATCGCGAGGGCAGGCGTGCCACGATCGTCGACGTCGCGCGGCGCGCGGGGGTCGCGATCAGCTCGGCGTCGGCGGCGCTCAACGGCCGCCCTGGGGTCTCGGACGAGACACGCGCGCGTGTGCGCGAGGCCGCGACCGAGCTCGACTACGTGCCGTCGCTGCGCGCGCGCAGCCTCTCGAGCAAGCGCGCGTTCTCGATCGGGTTCATCGTCGAGCGCGACTTCTCCGTGCTCGAGGCGGACCCGTTCTTCAGCGCCTTCATCGGCGGCATCGAGGAGTCGCTCGCGCCACGCGGCTACGCGCTCTCGCTGCAGGTCGTCGGCGACGAGCCCACCAATCTCGCGCGGCACCGCCAGCTCGCCGACAGCCGGCGCGTCGACGGGATCGTGCTGAGCGAGCTGCGCGTCGACGACCCGCGCGTCGACGACCTGCGCGTGCGCGAGACCCCCGCCGTCGGCATCAACCCGGGAGCCGACTTCCCCTTCCCCGCGGTGCGGCAGGACAATGCGGGCGCGATCCACGAGCTCATCGCGCGCTTCGCGGACCTCGGCCACCGCCGCATCGCCCACGTGGCCGGCCCCTCCGACTATGTGCACGGCCGCCAGCGCCGCCAAACCTGGCAGCACGCGATGGAGAGCGCGGGGCTCGACACCGGTCGCGTCGCGGAGGGGGACTTCACGCACGAGAGCGGCGTGCGCGCCGCCGACGCGCTGCTCGGGTCCGCCGACCCGCCCACGGCGGTCTTCTGCGCCAACGACCTCATGGCGATCGGGTTCATGAACCGCGCCGCAGAGCTCGGACGCCGCGTGCACGAGGACGTCTCG
>JAATFA010000137.1 GCA_015655445.1 Actinomycetales bacterium
CGATCTTGGGCTTGAGCAGCTCGAGCTGCAGGATCTCGTGGCGCTTCTTCTCGCCGCCCGAGAAGCCCTCGTTGACGTTGCGCGCGGCGAACGAGCTGTCCATCCGCAGGTTCTTCATGGCCTCGGAGACGGTGCCCGCCCACCCGCGGATCGCCGGAGCCTCGCCGTCGATCGCGGTCTTCGCGGTGCGGAGGAAGTTCGACACGGTGACCCCGGGGATCTCGACCGGGTACTGCATCGCCAGGAAGAGCCCCGCGCGAGCCCGCTCGTCGACGCTCATCGCGAGCACGTCCTGCCCGTCGAGCGTGATCGAGCCGCCCTCGACGTGGTAGCGGGGGTGGCCGGCGATCGTATAGGCGAGCGTGGACTTGCCGGAGCCGTTCGGGCCCATGACCGCGTGGATCTCGCCCTCCCGGATCGTCAGGTCGACGCCCTTGAGGATGTGCTTGGTGCCCTGATCGGTCTCGATCGAGACCTTGAGGTCGCGGATCTCGAGGGTGCTCATGCGGTGACTTCCTTGGTCTGGCTGGGGTCGATGTAGACGTCGTCGCCGTCGATCTCGACCACGAAGACGGGGACCGGCTCGTAGGCCGGGAGGCTGAGCGGCTTGCCGGTCAGCAGGGAGAACTGCGAGCCGTGGGCCCAGCATTCCAACGTGTCGTCCTCGACGAACCCCTCGCTCAGCGAGATGTCGCCGTGAGTGCAGGTGTCGCCGATCGCGTGGATGTCGCCCGCGGAGTCCTTGACGACCGCGATCGGCACCCCGCCGAGCACGACGCGCTTGGCGGTGTCCGTCTCGAGGTCGGCGACGGCGCAGACGCGCTCACGGGTCACGGGGCCGTCACCTGCTTGGCCGCCTCCAGCTCCGCGACGAGCGCGTCGAGCAGCCGCGCCTCCAGCTCGGGCTCGCCGATGCGCTGCACGATCTCGCTGAGGAATCCGAGCACGACCAGACGCCGCGCCTCGTCCTCCGGAATGCCGCGCGCCTGCAGATAGAACAAATGCTCGTCGTCGAAGCGGCCGGTCGCGCTCGCGTGGCCGGCGCCGACGATGTCGCCGGTCTCGATCTCGAGGTTGGGGATGGAGTCGGCGCGCGTGCCCTCTCTCAGCACGAGGTTGCGGTTCTGCTCGTAGGTGTCGGTGCCCGTCGCCTTCGGGCCGATGAGCACGTCGCCGACCCAGACCGTCCGCGCGCCGTCGCCGTTGAGCGCGCCCTTGTAGGTCACCCGACTGCGGGAGTGCGGGGCGTCGTGGTGCACGTACACGCGCTGCTCGAGGTGCTGGTGCGCGTCGGCGAAGTAGACGCCGAGCAGCTCCGCGTCGGAGCCCTCCTCGGCCAGGTGGGCCGACGGGTTCACGCGCACGACCGCCCCGCCGAGCGAGACGACGATGTGCTTGAGCTGCGCGTCCTTGCCGAGCCGGGCGAACTGGCTGGAGAGGTGGATCGCGTCGTCGTCCCACTCCTGCAGGCTCACGACGGTGAGGCGGGCGCCCTCCTTCAGCACGATCTCGACGTTCTCGGTGAGCGACGCGGGACCGCGGCTGTCGAGGACCACGAGACCGGTCGACTGCGCGGCGGCCGTGATGAGCACGTGCGCCGCGCGCGGGGCCGCGCCGAGCTGCGCGCGCGTGACGGTCAGCGCCGCTGCCGCGCCGTCGACGTGGATGTGGAGGGCCTTCTCGAAGCTCGTCCACGCGTTCGCGGCGGCGCGCTCCTCCGGGGTGCCGGCGGAGCCGATGCGCGCGTCGGAGCGGTCGATCCACTCGACCGTCGTGCCCGCGACCTCGGGGTAGAGGATCGCGTACGGGCTGCCGTCGAGCTCGCCGTCGATGAGGTCGCGCACCCGGTCGACGGGAGTGAGCTTCCACTCCGCCTCGTATCCGGTGACCTCGGGGAAGTCGTCGTGCACGACGGAGGCGAAGCGCTCCGAACGGGTCTGGACCGGGGCCAGGAAGGTGGGCTCGGTCTCGGTGTAGGTGCTCACGTCAGCCGACGCTGCCTTCCATGCTCATCTCGATGAGCTTGTTGAGCTCGAGGGCGTACTCCATGGGCAGCTCGCGTGCGATCGGCTCGATGAAGCCGCGGACGATCATCGCCATCGCCTCGTCCTCGGGCATGCCGCGGGACTGGAGGTAGAACAGCTGCTCCTCGCTCACCCGCGAGACGGTCGCCTCGTGGCCGAGCTGCACGTCGTCGACGCGGATGTCGATGGCCGGATAGGTGTCGGAACGCGAGATGGTGTCGACGAGCAGCGCGTCGCAGCGCACCGTGTTGGCGGCGTGGTGCGCGTTCTCGGCGACCCGGACCTCGCCGCGGTAGCCGGCACGGCCTCCTCCGCGGGCGATCGACTTCGA
>JAATFA010000157.1 GCA_015655445.1 Actinomycetales bacterium
CCAGGCGGTTCTCGAGATGCTCAACTCGATCATCGCCGATGGTGGCGACGTCAGGGCGTTCGTCAACCGGGTCAAGGACCAGGAGCCCGGGGTCAAGCTGATGGGCTTCGGCCATCGGGTCTACAAGAACTACGACCCGCGCGCGGCGATCGTCAAGGTCGCCACGCGCGACGTGCTCGAGGCGCTTGGCGTCAACGACCCGATGCTCGATCTCGCGATCGAGCTCGAGGGGATCGCGCTGTCCGACGACTACTTCATCGAGCGCAAGCTCTACCCGAACGTCGACTTCTATACGGGCGTCATCTACAAGGCGATGGGCTTCCCCACGCGCATGTTCACGGTGCTGTTCGCGATCGGACGCCTGCCGGGCTGGATCGCGCACTGGCGCGAGATGAACGCCGATCGTGCGACCAAGATCGGCCGCCCCCAGCAGCTCTACGTGGGCGCGCCCGCCCGCGACTGGCCCGCCCGCTGACCCCCTCCCCCTCCCTCCCGCATTTGTGACACACGCGGCGGGAATCCCCGCGCGTGTCGTCACAAACGCGGGCGCAGGTGTCGCCTCCACAGGCGCGCGGATCGCTCGATCATCCCCAGCGCTCCGCTCGGTCCTCTCGCAGCCGCCTCGCGTGGGACACGGTGAGCGCATGCGACCCTCATCGACCACCCCGCTCCGGCCGATCATCTCGAGTTGGCGGGACGAGATCATCCTCACGCGCGAGCTCACCGCTCCCGACGAGCGCCGGGCCTTCTACCGGCGCGCCACCCTCGGCGACCACGTGCGCGTGGCCCCCGGCGCATTCGTCGCCGCCGGGACATGGGCCGCGTGGACGCACGAGGAGCGCCACCTCGCCCGCTGTCGCGCCGTCGCGCTGCTCCGACCCGGTGTCGTGTTCTCCCACGCGTCGGCGGCGCTCATCCACGGGCTGCCGCTCACCGACGGGGTCGGCGGCCTCGTCGACGTCGTCGGGACGCCGAGATCGGGAGGCAGGTCGCGTGCCGTCGTGCGCGTGCACGCGACACAGCTCACCGAGCCCTCCGTCCGCATCGGGGACCTCGAGACGAGCTCGCTCGCGGACACGGTCGTCCAGGTCGCGCAGCGGTGCCCGCTCGAGGTCGCGGTGCCCGTCGCGGATGCCGCCCTCGCGCGCGTTCCCGAACTCGACGAGCGGCTGCAGCGTCGGGTGGGGGAGCTCGAGGTCGCTCCCGGATCCGCGCGTGCGCGGGCGGCGGTCGCGTTCGCGGACGGACGAGCCGGGTCGCCCGGCGAGTCGCTCAGCCGGGTCGCGATCCATCGTCTCGGCTTCCCCGCGCCGGTTCTGCAGCATCCGTTCGAGGATGACGCGGGCCTCATCGGCGTGGTGGACTTCTGGTGGCCGAGCGAGGGCGTCATCGGGGAGTTCGACGGCGAGGCGAAGTACGTGCGGCCGGAGTACACGAAGGGGCGTTCGCCGGCCGAGGTGATCGTCGCGGAGAAGTGGCGGGAGGATCGGCTGCGCGCACTCGGTCCCCGCGTCGTGCGGTGGGGCTGGGGCACGGCGCGGTCGCGGACGGACTTGCGCGCGCTCCTCGTGCGCGCTGGCCTGCGCCCCCGGAGGTGATGCCCGCGCGCCGAGGGGTCGCGCGTGCGCGCGCCGAGGGGTGGTGGCTGCGCCAAGGGTCGCGCGTTTGCGGCCCGCGGAGTGTCGCCTCCGCCCCGCGGAGCGGCACCTCCGCCGCAAGAAGTGACGACACGCCGGGGGAATCCCGTCGCGCGTGTCACAAATGCGGGAGGTGAGGGGGAGGGGTCAGGCGTGGAGGGCGGCGTTGAGCTCGATGCCCGCGCCCGTGCGCCGCACCGCCTCGACGGCTCCCGTGAGGGAGTTGCGGCGGAAGAGAAGCCCCGGCGCGCCGCTCAGCTCGGCGGCCTTCACGACGCGCGGCTCCGCGCCGGGCTCGAGCACGCGCACCTTCGTGCCCGCCGTGACGTACAGGCCCGCCTCGACGACGCAGTCGTCGCCGATCGAGATCCCCACGCCCGCGTTGGCCCCGAGGAGGGAGCGCTCCCCGATCGTGATGCGCTCGGTGCCGCCCCCCGAGAGCGTGCCCATGATGGATGCGCCCCCGCCGATGTCGGACCCGTCGCCGACGACGACGCCCTGGGAGATGCGCCCCTCGACCATGGACGCGCCGAGCGTGCCCGCGTTGAAGTTGACGAAGCCCTCGTGCATGACCGTCGTGCCCGGTGCGAGGTGCGCGCCGAGCCGCACGCGCGACGCGTCCGCGATGCGCACGCGCGCCGGCGTCACATAGTCGAGCAGGCGCGGGAACTTGTCGAGCCCGAGCATCGAGACGCCCGCGCGCTGGAGCTGCACACGCCGGCGGTCGAGCTCGTCCGGGTGCACGGGCCCGGCCGTCGTCCACGCGACGATCGGCAGGTGCGCGAAGATCCCGTCGAGGCTCACGGTGTTGGGCGGCACGAGCACGTGACTCAGGAGGTGCAGCCGCAGGTAGGCGTCGGGCGTCGACGCCGGCGCCGCATCGAGGTCGATCGCCGTGAACGTCGGCTCGAGCCGCACGGCGCGTCGGTCGTCGCTGCCCGCCGCCGCGGCGAGCTCGCCGGGCACGGCGTCCCGGTCGGCTCCCTCGGGCGGGACGCCGAGACGTGGGCTCGGATACCACGTGTCGAGGACCGTGCCGTCGGGGGAGATCGTGGCGAGGCCGAAGCCCCAGGCCTGGCGCGTGCTGCTCATCCCTCCCAGGCTAGCGATCCGGCGCGTCGGCCGCGGGTCCCCCGTGCCCGGCCCGCTGGCGGCCTCGGCCGACCCGGACCGCCGAGCCAGCCGGTCCAGCCGCCCCGAGCCGGGCCGCCGACCAGGCCCGCATAGACTGGCGGCTATGCCGCCCGTCGTGACCCTCGACACCCGTGCGTCCGCCGTCGACCTGACGCGTGAGCTGTGCGACATCGAGTCGGTCTCCGGCGGCGAGGGACCGCTCGCGGACGCGATCGAGGCCGCTCTCGCGGGAGCCGAGCACCTCGAGGTCGTGCGCGACGGGGATGCGATCGTCGCACGCACGCATCTCGGACGCCCCCAGCGCGTCGCGATCGCCGGCCACATCGACACCGTGCCCGTGCACGAGAACCTGCCCACGCGCTTCGAGACCGACGCGGGCGTCGAGTACCTGTGGGGACGGGGCACGGTCGACATGAAGGCGGGGGCCGCGGTCGCGCTCAAGCTCGCGATCGAGCTCGCCGAGCCCGCCGTCGACGTCACGTGGATCTGGTACGACCACGAGGAGGTCTCCGCGCACCTCAACGGGCTCGGGCGCCTCGCCTCGAAGCGCCCCGACCTGCTCGTCGCGGACTTCGCGATCCTCGGCGAGCCGAGCGGGGCGATCGTGGAGGGCGGCTGCAACGGCAACCTCCGCGTGCTCGTGCGCACCCACGGGGTGCGCGCGCACTCCGCACGAGCGTGGGTGGGGCACAACGCGATCCACGACGCCGCGCCGATCCTCGCGACGCTCGCGGCATACGAGCCGCGCGAGGTCGAGGTCGACGGGCTCGTCTACCGCGAGGGACTCAACGCCGTCGGCATCTCGGGCGGCGTCGCCGGCAACGTCATCCCCGACGAGTGCGTCGTGCACGTCAACTACCGTTTCGCCCCGAGCCGCAGCGGCGAGGAGGCGGTCGACCACGTGCGCGAGCTCTTCGCGGGCCACGACGTGGAGGTCGTCGACCTCGCCGAGGGGGCGCGGCCGGGTCTCGACGTGCCCCTCGCGCGGCAGTTCGTGCAGGCGGTCGGCGGGGAGGCGCGTCCCAAGTACGGATGGACGGATGTCGCGCGCTTCTCCGCGCTCGGCATCCCCGCCGTCAACTACGGGCCGGGGGATCCGAGCAAGGCCCACGCCGACGACGAGCGCGTTCCGCTCGAGCAGATCCTCGCGTGCGAGCGCGGCCTGCGCGCCTGGCTCCTCGGCGGCTGAGGGGTGTCGTCGCCGGCGACCCCGACGGCGGACGCGAGGCCCGTGTCGCGACCGCGCGCGCTCGCGCGCGTCCGCGAGCGCTACCGGCGCCTGCCGTGGTGGGCGAGGGTGCTCGTCGTCTTCGCCGCCTCCCGCGTCGTGACGACCGTCATCCTGCTCGCGTTCGCGGCGGTGCAGGCGCGCAACCCGTGGACGGGGCCCTCCCCGTCCTATCTCGACTTCGCGGCGATCTGGGACGGCGACTGGTACAAGCGCATCGCCCTCTTCGGCTATCCGACGACGCTGCCCGTCGACTCCTCGGGCCACGTCGCGCAGAACGCGTGGGCCTTCCTGCCCGCGTATCCCGCGCTCGTGCGGACGATCACGATCGCGACCCACAGCTCGTTCGAGGTCGTCGCGCTCGTCGTCGCGGTCGGCTTCTCGATCGGGACCGTGCTCGTGCTGTACCGGCTCATGGCGATCGTGCTGCCGTCGTCGACGGCGCTGTTCACCGTGGCCCTGTTCTGCTTCGCGCCGCTCTCGCCCATCCTGCAGGTCGACTACGCGGAGTCGATGGCGCTGTTCTTCCTCGCGCTCGCGCTCCTGCTGCTGCTGCGCCGCTCGTACTGGCTCACGATCCCGGTCGTGCTCGTCGCGGCGCTCACGCGTCCGCTCGGTCTCGCGTTCGCGCTCGCGCTCGGGCTCCACGTGATCCACCGGTTCTGGCGGATGCGCGGGGGCGAGCCCTTCCCGGTGCGCGAACGCGTCGCTGCGATCGTCGCGACGCTTGCGTCCGGCGTGTGGGGGCTGCTGTGGCCCGTGATCGCGTGGGCGGTGACGGGATCCCCCTCGGCCTACACGGACACCGAGCTCGCATGGCGCGCCTCCTACATCGGCTACCACGATCTCCTGCCGTTCCTGCCCTGGATCGAGGGCGGCAACTGGTGGTTCCAGTGGTTCGGGTTCTGGCCGCAGTCCGGCGTGGGCGCGATCGCCGTGGGCGTGCTCGTCGCGCTCTTCGCGCTGCTCATGCTCACGCCCGCCGTGCGCCGGCTCGGCGTCGACCTGCGGCTGTGGGTCGTCGCGTACGTCGTCTACCTGCTCGCGGTGTTCTTCCCGCAGTCGAGCACGTTCCGCCTGCTCATGCCCCTCTTCCCCTTGCTCGGGGCGGTCGCGCTGCCCCGGTCGCGGGTCTACCGCGCCATCGTGCTCGTGCTGTGCATCGCGGGGCAGGTGGGATGGGTCGCGATCGCGTGGTGGATCGACGGGTCGGACTGGACTCCTCCGTGACGTCGCTCTGCGCCCGAAGGGGGCCGTGGTGCGCCCCCTGGTCGGTCGCGTTTATGGCATCGGGCAGAGCTGAAGGATAATGGAGTGGCAACCGTTGAAAGGGGAGAGCGATGGCAGCCATGAAGCCCAGGACCGGTGACGGCCCGATGGAGGCTGTGAAAGAGGGCCGCCTCATCATCGTGCGCGTCCCGCTCGAGGGTGGCGGTCGCCTCGTGGTCTCCGTCAATGACGAGGAGGCGAAGGAACTGCACGACGACCTCGCGGGGGTCGTCTCGGCCTGACCCCGATGATGGCGCTCGTGCCGTCGCAGGACGGACGAGCGCGAGCGCGCGGCTCTGACGCGCACATGGACGGCGACGCTCGCACGGGCGTCGCCGTTCGTGCGTGCGGCGGGAACGGCCCGCTCACCGGCCGACGCGCGTGAGCTGCAGGAGCCCGTCACCGACGGGCGAGAGCGCGCTCACGACGGCGGGGGAGAGGCTCGTCTCGCGCACGAGCGTGCGGAATCCGGTGACCGTCGCGTCGCGCTTGGCGGGATCCGCGACGCGTCCGCGCCAGAGCGCGTGCGGCACGAGCACGGTGCCGCCGGGCCGCGCGAGCCGCAGCCCGTGCTCGACGTACTCGATGACGGACTGCGGGTCGGCGTCGACGAGCACGAGGTCGTAGCTCTCGTCGTTCATGCGCGGCAGCATGTCGGCCGCACGGCCCGTGATGAGGCGGATGCGTCCGGGCGAGACGCCAGCGTCGAGGAAGGACCGGCGCGCCGACTGCTGGTAGTCGGGCTCGACGTCGATCGAGGTGAGCGTCGCCTCGGGCGCCCCGTGGAAGAGCCACAGCCCGCTCACGCCGAGGCCCGTGCCGATCTCGACGATCGTGGACGCGCGCGTCGCGGCGGCGACGACGGCGAGCTGCGCGCCCGTTCCCGGGGAGACCGCCTCGACCCCTTGCTCGAGCGAGTGCTGGCGCGCGAGCACGAGCTGCTCGTGCTCCGCGACGATCTCGTCGGCGTACTTCCAGCTCAACTCGATGTCGGACACTCGGGCGCTCACCTCTCGGTTCACTGTAGTGCCGTGCCGCGCGTCCAGGGGTTATCCTGTGCGGGTGTCCTTCGGCTTGAGCTTCGAGAAGATCCTGGTGATCGCGGTGATCGCCGTCTTCCTGCTCGGGCCGGATCGGCTTCCGCACTACGCGGCCCAGCTCGGCCGGCTCGTGCGCCGTCTGCGCTCGGTCGCGAACGGCGCGCGCGATCGCCTGCGCGAGGAGATGGGCCCCGACTTCGACGACGTCGACTGGAAGAAGCTCGACCCGCGCCAGTACGACCCGCGCCGCATCATCCGCGAGGCGCTCCTCGAGGACGACGGTATCGACTACGTGCCGACGCCGACGGTGAGCCGCAGCGTGACCGCGACGGCAGCGTCCGACGAGGACGGCGCTCGCACGGCGTCCGCGTCGGAGCCGGGCGGTGGAGCCGAGCAGTCTGCGGACGGGAGGGCGGAGGAGCCTGCGGCTCAGCCCTCCCGCGCCGCGTCGCCCGGCGGAGCGGGGGCGACCCAGGAGGCCGTCTTCGACCACGAGGCCACGTGAGACGAGCCGTGCCGCGCCGAACGTGCGCGTCGGCCGCCGCCGCGCCGGGCTCGGCTCGGAGGCTCACGGCCGTCGGAGGGACTTGAGCACGCGCGCGAGAGCGAGCATCGGTCGCTCGAGCCGGGCGAACTCGCTCCCCGTGCGGGGCAGGCCGAGGAGCCCCGTGGTCTCGGCGACCGTCACGGCGTCCGTGAATCGCCGCAGCCCCTCGATGCCGTTGCGGCGTCCGATCCCGGAGGCGCGGAGGCCGCCCATGGGCGCGTCGACGCTCGAGAACGTCGCGCGATAGCCCTCGTTGATGTTGACCGATCCGGCCACGAGGCGATCGGCGACGCGGCGTGCGCGCGGCAGGGACCGTCCCATGACGGCGGCGTTGAGGGCGAGGGCGGAGTCGTTCGCGCGCGCGACCGCTTCCCTCTCGTCCGCGACGACGGTGACGGAGGCGACGGCGCCGAACGTCTCCTCGCGCGCGCACGCCATCCCCGGATCGATGTCGGCGAGCACGGTCGGCGCGAAGAAGAGCGGGCCGAGCTCGGGACGGGGCGTGCCGCCCGTGAGCACGCGCGCGCCGTGCGCACGCGCGTCGTCGACGTGGCGACGTGTCCGATCGAGCTGGGCGCGCGTGGCGAGCGAGCCGACGTCCGTCGAGTAGTCGAGGGCGGGGCCCTGCACGAGCCCCTCGACCGCACGCACGAACGCGGGGACGAAGCGGTCCGCGATCCCGCGGAGCACGTAGACGCGCTCGATCGCGACGCACAGCTGCCCCATCGACGAGAAGCACGCGTAGGCGGCGTCGAGCGCGGCGCGCACCGGGTCGACGTCGTCGAGCACGATGAGGGGGTTCTTGCCGCCGAGCTCGAGGGTCACGGGCACGAGCCGGCGCGCGGCGCGCTCCGCGACGGCCGTGCCGGTCGCCGTCGAGCCCGTGAAGCACACGTGGTCGGCCACGTCGGTGATCGCCGCGCCCACCTCGGTGCCGTCCCCCGCGACGACCGCCCAGAGGTCGGCGGGCACGCCCGCCTCGACGAAGGCGCGCCGCGCGGCGAGCACGCTCAGCGGCGCCTGGTCGTCCACCTTCTGCACGACCGCGTTGCCGGTCGCGAGAGCGGGGGCGATATCCATGACCGCGAGCGAGAGCGGGTAGTTCCACGGCGTCACGACGCCGACGAGCCCGCGGGGCCGAGCGTGCACGCGCGTGCGCACGACGAGCGGGAGGCCGGAGGCCCGCCGCTGGGTCGCGAGTGCGCGGCGCGCGCGCACGGCGGCGTGACGCGTCGCCGCGACGGACTGGAAGACCTCCTCGAACGCCTGTCCGCGCGTCTTGCCCGTCTCCGTCTGCACGGCGTCGAGGAGCATGCGCCGACGGCGCAGGAGGATGTCGTGGGCGCGCAGGAGCACGCGGCGCCGATGCTCGACGCCTGCCCCCGCCCACGCGCGCTGGGCGCGCCGCGCGGCGCGCGCGGCGGCGCGCACGTCCTCGGCCGTGCTGCGCGGGAGCTCGCACACGACCTCGCCCGTGAACGGCGCGACGAGCGGGACGGTACCCGCGCCCGAGGCGGTGAGGTCCGCCGCGAGCACGCGGGCGAGCGCGGGATCGAGCAGGCTGCCGGACATGCGCACACGCTACCGTGCGGGGCGGGCCTCAGCGCGTGCGCACGGGCAGCGGCCGTCCCGGCAGGCCGCGCTGCCGCGTCGCGAGCGCGTCCGCGACCGCGGCGAGCGCGACCGCCGCGGGATCCGTGGGATGCGAGAGCACGACGGGGGAGCCCGCGTCGCCCCCCTCCCGCAGCGCCGTGCTGAGGGGCACGGAGGCGAGCAGCGGCACGCCGAGGCGGGCGGCGAGCGCCGCTCCGCCGCCCGCGCCGAACGGCTCGAAGCGCGTGCCGTCCGGCAGGGTCGCGCCCGCCATCGTCTCGATGACGCCGAGCACCGTCTGGCCGGTCTGGCGCGCGACCGCCGCCGACCGCTCGGCGACCTCGGCCGCGGCGGCCTGCGGCGTCGTGACGACGAGCACGTCCGCGTGCGGCAGGAGCTGGCCGACCGAGATCGCGACGTCCCCCGTGCCCGGCGGGAGGTCGAGCAGGAGCACGTCGAGGTCGCCGAAGTGCACGTCGGAGAGGAACTGCTCGATCGTGCGGTGGAGCATCGGGCCGCGCCAGGAGACGGCGCGCACGGGCTCGCCCGCACCCGTCCGCTCGAGGAACATGCCGATCGAGATGACCTTCACGCCGTGGGCGACGGGCGGCAGCATGAGCTCGCCCACGCGCGTCGGGCGTGCGCCTGACATCCCGAGGATGCCGGGGATCGAGAAGCCGAAGACGTCCGCGTCGACGAGGCCAACGCGCAGCCCGCGCGCGGCGAGCGCGACGGCGAGGTTGGCTGCGACGGTCGACTTGCCGACCCCGCCCTTGCCGCTCGTGACGGCGACGACCTTCGTGAGCGAGTCCGGGCCGAAGCGCGGCGCGCGATCGCGTCCGCCCCGCACGCGGCGCACGAGCGCGTCGCGCTCGGCGGGGGACATGACGGAGACGGCGACGTCGACGGCGGTGACGCCCGGCACTCCGGCGGCGGCCGCGCGCACCTCGCGCTCGATCGCGTCGGCGGCGGGGCAGCCGACGATCGTGAGCTTGAGCGCGACGCGCACGCGGTCGCCGTCGACCTCGACGCCGCCGATCATGCCGAGCTCGGTCACGGGGCGGCGGATCTCCGGGTCGAGCACGCCGCCGAGCCGCGCGAGGACCGCGCCCCCGATGCGCTCCTCGTCGGCGGGCGGGCGGGCGTCGCTCGCGTCCGGCGCTGCGCTGCTCGCGTCCGGCCCTCCGCTCGAGTCCGGCCCTCCGCTCGAGTCCGGCCCTCCGCTCGGCTCCGGCGGGCTCCCGCCGCTCGCCTCCGGCCCCGGGCCGCTCGCGCCGCTCGCGCTCACGCGCGCCTCACCCGCTCGCGGCGGCATCGGAGCCCTCCTCCGCCTCGCGCCCGCGCTCGAGCTCCTCGAGGAGCGTGCGCAGCTCGGCACGGATGAAGTCCTTCGTCGCCATGTCCTTGACCGCGAGCCGCAGGGCGACGACCTCGCGTGCGAGGTACTCGGTGTCGGCGAGATTCCGCTCAGCGCGCTGGCGGTCCTGCTCGATCTGCACGCGATCGCGGTCGTCCTGACGGTTCTGCGCGAGCAGGATGAGCGGAGCGGCATACGACGCCTGGAGGGAGAGGATGAGCGTGAGCAGCGTGTAGTTGAGCGCGCGCGGGTCGAACTGCCACTCTCGCGGCGCCCACGTGTTGAAGCCGATCCACACGACGACGAAGACGGTCATGCCGATGAGGAACCACGTCGTGCCCATCGCGCGCGCGAACGCCTCCGAGAAGCGGCCGATCCGATCGCGGCGACTGACCTCGGGCAGGGCGGGGAGCGCGGGCGCGCGAACGCCCCGCGGGGTCTCGAGACGGTCGGGTCGCTCAGAGCGAGCCATGACGGATCCTCCTTCCCTGTCGTCCGGTCTTGCGCGGCAGCGGGATCGCCGCGGTCGAGGGATCGCCGTCCAGCTGGTCGGCCTCGCCCGTCGAACTTCGCCAGTCGTCGGGCAGCAGGTAGTCGAGGACATCGTCAATGGTCACCACCCCGACGAGGCGATGGTGCTCGTCGACGACGGGCACGGAGACGAGGTTGTAGCTCGCGAGGATGCGCGAGACCTCTGCTGCGCTCGTGTCCGCGGTCACGGGCTCGAGGGAGGTGTCGATGAGGGTGCCGAGGCGCTCCATGGGCGGGTAGCGCAGCATCCGCTGGAAGTGCACCATGCCGAGGAAGCGTCCCGTCGGCGGCTCGTACGGCGGGAGGGTCACGCAGATCGCGGCGCCGAGCGCGGGTGCGAGCTCGTGCCGGCGGATGAGCGCGAGCCCCTCCGCGACGGTCGCGTCGGCGGACACGATGATGGGCTCGGTCGTCATGAGACCGCCCGCCGTGTCCGGCGGGTAGGAGAGGAGGAAGCGCACGTCGTCCGCCTCCTCGGGCTGCATGAGGTCGAGGAGCGTCTCGCCGCGCTCGGTGCTCAGCTGCGCGATGAGGTCCGCCGCGTCGTCCGGCTGCATCTGGTCGAGCACGTCCGCGGCGCGCGTGTCGTCGAGGTGCGCGAGGATGTGCACCTGCTCCTTCTCGGGCATCTCCTCGAGGGCGTCGGCGAGCCGGTCGTCGGGCAGCTCGCCGGCGACCTCGAGGCGCCGCTCCTCGGGCAGGTCCAGGAGCGTGTTGGCGAGGTCGGCGGGCAGCAGGTCGGAGTAGGTCGCGATGAGCCGCTCTGCGCTCTGCGCCTCCCCGTCGGGCGCCTTCTCGCGCACCTCGTCCCAGCTCGCGAAGACCGTCTGCCCCTTGCTGAAGGGCGCGCTGCTCGAGCGCGGACGCCGCAGGAAGAGCTGCCCGATCGCCCACTCGCCGGGCGCCTCCTCCTCGATCGCGACGTCCTCGATCGTCGCCTCGCCGGATCCGTTGCGCAGCACGACCTTGCGGCCGAGGAGCTCGGCGATGACGCGCACCTCGCCGCCACGCTGCTCGAAGCGCCGCAGGTTGATCTCGCCCGTCGTGATGACCTGCCCAGAGCTCATGCTCGTCACGCGCCCGATGGAGAGGAAGATGCGACGTTTCCCCGGGACCTCGATGAGCAGCCCGACGACGCGCGGGGGCTGCGTGGCCCGGTACACGACGATGACGTCGCGCACCCGCCCCACCTTGTCACCCACCGGATCGAAGACGGAGCAGCCGTTCAGACGGGAGACGAAGATCCGCGAGGCGCTCACAAGGAAAGGGTAGTCCGGGTGCCGCCGCGGGCGCGGGTGCGGGGGGACCCGCCATGGTCCTCGTGGGGGCGGCCATGTCACAATGTCGGCATGACGAACTCGAGCCCTTTCGGCCGGCGTGGAGCGGTCCCGAGTGTGCCGCGCGGCGAGGTGCTCGGCACCTACGACACCTACCTCGAGGCGCAGGAGGTCGTCGACCGGCTCGCGCGAGCGGAGTTCGACGTGAGCCAGGTGTCGATCGTCGGCAACGACCTCAAGACGGTCGAGCGCGTCACGGGGCGGCTCACCTACGGCCGTGCGGCGGCGGCGGGCGCCGCGAGCGGAGCGTGGCTCGGCCTCTTCTTCGGGCTCGTGCTGACGTTCGTGACCCCGAACCTCCTCGTCATGGGCGCCGCCGTGCTCATCGGCGCGGGCTTCGGCCTGCTGTTCGGCATCGTGACGTACACGATCAACCGTCGCTCGCGCGACTTCACGTCGATGACGCAGGTGCTCGCGTCGAACTACCAGATCATCGTCGCGCCGGGGCAGCTCATCCGCGCCCAGGAGCTGCTCGCGCAGACCCCCCAGGAGGGCTGACCCCCGCGCCTCCCCCTGTGCATGCGCCGGCGTGTCTGGCGTGCGCGCCCGGAATTCCGGGCGCGCACGCCAGACACGCCGGCGCGAGCGG
>JAATFA010000021.1 GCA_015655445.1 Actinomycetales bacterium
ACGGCTCGAGCACGCGCAGGAACGCCTGCACCTTGCCGCTGTCGCCCGTGACCTCGATCACGAGCGCGTCCGTGGCGACGTCGACCACGCGCGCACGGAAGAGGGTGACCGCCTCGAGGATCTGCGAGCGCGTCGTGTTGTCGACGCGCACCTTGATGAGCAGGTGCTCGCGCTGCACGGACTGGGCGGGCTCGAGCTCGACGATCTTGATGACGTTGACGAGCTTGTTGAGCTGCTTCGTCACCTGTTCGAGCGGCAGGTCCTCGACGTCGACGACGACGGTGATGCGGGAGAGCCCAGGGACCTCGGTGGGGCCGACGGCGAGGCTGTTGATGTTGAACCCGCGCCGCGCGAAGAGCCCCGCGACGCGCGTGAGCAGGCCGGGCTTGTCCTCGACGAGGAGCGAGAGCACGTGGCTCGACACGTCAGTCCTCCTCCCACTCCGGCGCGTGGTCGCGCGCGTACTGCACCTGCGAGTTGCCGACGCCCTGCGGCACCATGGGCCACACCATCGCGTCGCGGCTCACGACGAAGTCGATGACGACGGGACGGTCGTTCGTCTCGATCGCCCGCCGGATCGCGTCGTCGACCTCCTCCGCCTTCGTCACGCGGATGCCGAGCGCGCCGTACGCCTCGGCGAGCTTGACGAAGTCGGGGACCATGCGCGTGCTGTGGCCCGTGTCGAGGTCCGTGAACGAGTGCCGCCCCTCGTAGAAGAGGGTCTGCCACTGGCGCACCATCCCGAGCTACGAGTTGTTGATGATCGCGACCTTGATCGGGATGCCGTTGATCGTGCAGGTGGCGAGCTCCTGGTTGGTCATCTGGAAGCATCCGTCGCCGTCGATCGCCCACACGAGCCGGTCCGGCTGGGAGACCTTCGCCCCCATCGCCGCGGGCACCGCATAGCCCATCGTGCCCGCGCCGCCCGAGTTGAGCCACGAGCGGGGACGCTCGTAGTCGATGAACTGCGCCGCCCACATCTGGTGCTGCCCGACGCCGGCGACGTAGACCGCCTCGGGGCCGCTGAGGGCGCCGATGCGCTCGACGACCCACTGCGGGCTCAGCAGGCCGTCCTCCGTGTCCGTGTATCCGAGCGGGTACTGGGCGCGCAGCGCGTCGAGCCGCCTCCACCACTCGGCGAGGTCGGGTCCGGGCGCGGCGGACTGGTCCCACACCTCGATGAGGTCGGCGAGGACCTCGCGTGCGTCGCCGACGATCGGCACGTCGGCGGGCACGATCTTGCCGATCTCGGCGGGGTCGATGTCGACGTGCACGACCGTCGCGTGCGGAGCGAACTCGCTCACCTTCCCCGTCACGCGGTCGTCGAAGCGCGCCCCGAGCGAGACGATGAGGTCGCTCTCCTGCAGCGCGAGCACGGCCGGGACGGTGCCGTGCATGCCCGGCATGCCGAGGTTCTGCCGGTGCGAGTCCGGGAACGCGCCGCGCGCCATGAGGGTCGTCACGACGGGAGCGCCCGTGCGCTCGGCGAGCGCGAGCAGTTCCGCGGAGGCGCCCGACCGGATGACGCCGCCGCCGACGAGGAGCACGGGGCGCTTCGAGTCCCGCAGGAGCTGCGCGGCCGCCTGGATCTGCTTGCCGTGCGCCTTCGTCACCGGCCGGTAGCCGGGCAGCTCGACCTTGGGCGGCCACACGAACGGGGCGGCGTTCTGCTGCGCGTCCTTGGTGACGTCGACGAGCACGGGGCCGGGCCGTCCGGTGGTCGCGATCTGGTGCGCGGCCGCGAGCGTCGCGGGCACGTCCTCGGGCCGCGTGACGAGGAAGGAGTGCTTCGTGATGGGCATCGTGATGCCGACGATGTCGACCTCCTGGAACGCGTCGGTGCCCATGACCGTGGAGAACACCTGGCCCGTGATGACGAGCAAGGGCACGGAGTCCATGTAGGCGTCCGCGATCGCGGTCACGAGGTTCGTCGCGCCCGGGCCCGACGTCGCGATCGCGACGCCCACGCGGCCGGAGGCCGCGGCGTACCCCTCCGCGGCGTGGCCGGCGCCCTGCTCGTGGCGCACGAGGATGTGGCGGATCGTCGTCGAGGCCATGAGCTCGTCGTAGAACGGCATGATCGCGCCCCCGGGGATCCCGAAGACGTCGGTCACGCCGAGCTTCTCGAGGGTCCGCAGGATGGCGCCGGAGCCGGTGAGGATCTCCGGCTCCGCACGCGTGACCGGGGCTTCGGTCGGCATGGAGGGTCCTTGCTGTGTCTGAGGTGGGGCTGGGGTCAGCCCGTGACCGCTCCGACACTGGCGGAGCGCACGAGCTTGGAGTACTTCGCGAGGACGCCACGGGTGTAGCGCGGGGGAAGCGGAGCCCAGCCGGAACGGCGAGCCTCGAGCTCGGCAGGATCGACGAGTAGATCGAGCGTGCGAGCGGCGATGTCGACCCGTATCGGATCACCATCGCGCACGAAGGCGATCGGACCTGCGTCCACCGCCTCGGGAGCTATGTGGCCGATGCACAGGCCGGTTGTGCCGCCCGAGAATCGTCCATCCGTCAAGAGTAGTACATCCTTGCCGAGCCCCGCGCCCTTGATGGCG
>JAATFA010000032.1 GCA_015655445.1 Actinomycetales bacterium
GATCATCCGGACGATGTTGTCGAAGCCGGCGAAGCGTGGCGGGGTCAGCAGGTCGTAGTGGGTGAACGACAGGATGAGCGAGGCGGCCATCGGGCCGATCGTGAAGACGAGCACGCCGACGAGCCAGGGCGACAGGAACAGGTAGCCGGTGATGTTGTCGCGGGCGCGAGGCTTGGCCTCGCGGGTCGCGCCCGCGCCGCGGCGCTGCCGCGCGAGCGAGCGCAGCTCTCCGAGACTGCTCACGATGACCTCCTCGTCGGTCGTGACCCCCGTCGCGCGAGGCGGGGCGTGAAAGCGGTTTCTCGATTATGTGGCGGGACGCCCGCGACGTCAAACGGCGCGCGCGATTCGTTATGGTGTCAGCTATCGCATGGCGGGTGCCAGGAGGCGCGCGCTGGAAGGACGGACATCGTGGCGAGCCGGTCTGGCGCGGCGACCATCGCCGAGGTCGCGGCACGCGCCGGCGTCTCGCCGGCGACCGTCTCGCGCGTGATGAACGGCCGGTTCGTCGGCGAGCCGAGCGTCGCCGAGCGCGTGCGGCAGGCGGCCGCCGACCTCGACTACTCCCCCAACCACCTCGCCCGCAGCCTCGCGCTCGGCGAGACGAAGGCGATCGCCTTCCTCGTGCCCGACCTCGCGAACCCCGCGTTCCAGGCGGTGCTGTCGAGCCTGAGCAAGACGGCCGCGAAGGACGGCTACCGCGTGCTCGTCGTCGACTCGGGCGAGTCGACCTCCGACGAGCCGCTGCTCGCGGCCGAGGCACGGCGGCGCTGCGACGCTCTCGTGCTGTGCGCGCCGCGCATGCCGGAGGACGAGCTCGTCGAGGCCTCCGTCGCGCTGAGCCCCGTCGTCGTCATCAACCGGCGCTCGTCGCGCGTGAGCGCCCCGACGCTCTCCGTCGACTACCAGTCCGGCATCCAGGGCCTCGCGCGACACCTCCACGGTCTCGGCCACCGCCACCTCGTCTTCCTCGAGGGGCCGGAAGGCAGCGTCTCCAACCAGGCGCGCTTGCGCGGGCTCGAGGAGTTCGAGCGGTCGGCGCCGGACGTGCGCATCGACCGGATACGAGGCGGGGCCGGCTCCGAGGACGGCCTGCTCGCGACCGAGCGCGTCATCGCGACGGGCGCCACCGCAGCCCTCGCGTTCAACGACCTCGTCGCTGTGGGGCTCATCGGCGGCCTCGTCGAGCACGGCGTCGTCGTGCCCGACGACATCTCGGTCACGGGCTTCGACGACATCCCGTTCGCTCGCTACATCTCACCGCCGCTCACGACCGCCTCGGTGCCGCACGAGGAGCTCGGCGTGCAGGCGTGGCAGCGGATGCGCTCCCTCGTGCGACACGAGACGCCCGATCACGACCTGCTCTTCCAGCCTCGCCTCGAGCCTCGTCGGTCGTCGGCGCCCCCGCGTTGACAGTCGATCCCCCGGATGTTATTTTCCCGTGAAAGCGGTTTCACGAGCCCTGCGCCGAAGGCCGCTTCCGGGCCGACGAAGGCCGACGGCTCGCACTTGAGTACGAAACGAGGCGCAATGACGCGTACAGCACGCCCCCTCGCTCGCATGGCCGCGCTCGGCGCGACCGTGGCCGCGGCACTCGTCCTCGCCGGCTGCGCGGGCGGCACGTCCAACGACAAGCCCGGCAGTGACGCTGGGCCGACCTTCGACCCGAAGGAGAAGGTCACCCTCCACATCTCGTGGTGGGGCAACGACGGTCGGGCCAAGATCATGTCGCAGGTCATCGATCTGTTCGAGAAGAAGCACCCCAACATCCAGGTCGAGGCCGAGAGCGTCGGCGCGCCCAACGACCTGTTCAACCGTCTCACGACCGACTTCGCGGCCGGCGGCACCACCGCCCCCGACGTCTTCGCGCTCGGTGGCGCCCTGCCGCAGCAGTACGGCGCAGCGGGCCAGCTGCTCGATCTCGGGACGGTCGAGAAGTACGTCGACGTCAAGGACTACTCCGCGTCCGCTCTCGTGAGCTCGACCGTGAAGGGCAAGGTGTACGGCCTTCCCACGGGCGGCAACGCGATCGGCCTCCTCGTCAACGAGGACCTGTTCCAGAAGGCCGGGGTTCCGTTGCCGACGGCCGACTGGACCTGGGACGACTTCGTCAAGGCGGCCAACGCGATCAGCAAGAGCGACGCGGGAGTCGTCGGCGTGGACATGCGGATCCAGGACATCATCAGCACCTACGTCGCGCAGCTCAACAAGACCGGTCTCTACGATTTCAAGGGAAAGGTCGTGGCCAAGCCCGCCGACATCCAGAAGTGGCTGGAGATCGAGCAGAAGCTCGTCAAGGGGGGCGGCATGCCCGACCCGTCCGTCGTCGTGCAGAACCAGAACCTGACTCCGGACCAGACGCTGTTCGGAACCGGGAAGGCGGCGATGACCTTCTCCTACAGCAACCAGATCGCCGCCTACTCGAGCGGCACGGCCGGTGCGAAGGTCGAGATCGTGCTCCCACCGACTGACACGAAGTCCTCCGGCGTGGCCGAGCTGCCCTCGCAGTTCTGGGCGATCAACGCGCACACCGCGCACCCGGCCGCCTCCGCGCTCCTCGTCGACTGGCTGCTCAACCAGCCCGAGCCGGCGAAGCTGATCCTCGCCGACCGCGGCCTGCCGTTCAACCCGAATATCCTGAAGGTCGTCAAGCCCCTGCTGAGCCCCGCCGATGCGCAGGGGGCGGCCTACCTCGAGCAGGTGCTCAAGGTCGGCGTCGAGGCCCCGCCGCAGCCCAACGGCGGCTCGGTCATGAACGACCTCGCGCAGCGCACCGAGTCGGACGTGCTGTTCGGCAAGACGAGCGCCGCCGAGGGGGCGAAGTCGTTCATCGACCAGCTGACCGCGGCGATCCAGTCGGCGCAGTAGACCGGCGCACGACGGTGGGCGGCCCCTCCCCGGCGGCCGCCCACCGTCGTGATGCGCCGCCTCCCGGAGGGATGGAGCACGTGACGCTCATCGACGACGCGCTCGCGCGCCTGCGCACGTCCGACCCCGCGCGCGACGCCGCCCTCGACGGCCCGCTCGCCGCGGGCATGGCCGAGGCGGACGTGCGGTTCGCCGCGATCGGCGGTCCCCTCGCGAACCGCTGGAGGCAAGCCCTGCGCGAGCTCGCGGCGTGCATCGCGCCGCAGCAGGAGGGCGCGCATCCGGTCCTGAGCGAGGGGGGCGTGTACCACGGCGCCTTGATCGAGAGCACCGGGACGATCAGCGGCGAGGTGCTCGACCGCTTCGCCCCGGAGGTCACGCGGTCCACGCATGTGCTCTTCGCCGAGAACGCACGGGGGGACGGCCTCATCCCCTACAAGGTGACGGCCGACGGCCCCGCGTTCTCGCAGATCCAGATCGTCACGCCCTTCGCGCGCTCCGTGTGGCGGCACCACCTCGCGACCGGTCGCGACATCGCGCACCTGCGGCGGATGTACGAGGCGCTCGCGGCGAACGACGCGTGGCTCCGCACGCATCGGGACACGCGCGGCACCGGGGCCGTCGAGGCGTTCTGCACGTTCGACACGGGGCACGACCTCTCGCCCCGCTTCTGGCACGTGCCCGACCGCTGCTTCCGCGGCGACGCCGCGCGGCACGACCCGGCCTCGCCCGTGCTCCCCTACCTCGCGCCCGATCTCACGGCCAACGTCGTCGCGCAGCGCCTCGCGCTCGCCGAGATCGCGGCCGAGCTCGGCGAGGACGCGGCGCCCTGGCGTGAGCGCGCCGACGTCGCGCTCACGGCGCTCTGGACCCACTGCTTCGACGAGGGCGACGGCATGTTCTACGATCGCGATGCGTCTGGCGCGCTCGTGCGGGTCGGCTCCGACGTCCTGCTGCGCGTCCTCGCGTGCGGCGTGGGCGACGACGCGTTCGTCGCGACCGCGCTCGAACGGCACCTCATGAGCACGCGCCGCTTCCTCGGGCACTATGGGCTCACCTCGCTCGCGCTCGACGATCCCCGCTTCGACCACGACGCGACCCGGAACTCCTGGGGCGGCCCGAGCAACCTCCTGAGCATGATCCGCGCACCCGACGCGTTCGAGCCCCGCGGCCGCGTCGCCGAGCTCGCGGTCGTCGAGCAGCCCGTGCTCGCGGCGCTCGCGATCGCCGACCGGTTCCCGCAGTGCCTCGACCCGTGGAGCGGGGCGCCGGGCTTCACGTCGGCGTACTCGCCGGCGATCCTCTGGTTCCTGGACGCGCTCGAGCGGGCGGCCGGGATCCGGCGACGGCCCGAGCGCGGCATCGACTTCAACGGACTCGTCCCGACCCGGCTCGGTCACGGAGCGGCGGCGGAGGCCACCGCCTTCGCGCGGAGGATCGACGGCGTGCGCTACGAGCTCGCCGGCGACGACGAGCGCGTCGTCGTGCTGCGCGACGGCGCGCCGCATCTCGAGTTCCCGCGCGGCTGGCGGGTCGAGGCGGACGCCGCCGGCACCCCGGTCGGGATCGTCGGCCTCGCGGGCGGCCCCGTCACGGGCACGCTCTGCGGTCCCGGTCTGGAGCTCACGCTGACGCTCGCCCCCAACGACCGCGTCGACCTCCGCGACGGCCGCCGCGCGTCGATCGGCTTCGTCCCGCCGCGCGCCTGACGCGCGCCGCATCGCTTCACTCCGCGAGGTGGCTGCGCAGCACCTCCGTCACCGGGGTGCGCTCGATCGTGCGGTCGAAGCGGAACCCCGACGCGAGCACGCGCGCCGCCTCGGGGGACACCCCGCGGAAGAGGTCGCCGAACTGCTCGGCGAGCGGCTCCGCGAGCAGGATGTGCCGCACGAGCAGCGCGATGTGCGGCTGACGGCCCAACGGCCAGGGCGCGTACTCGGGGAACTCGCGATCGAAGAGGGCGTCGATGGGATCGAGGACGTCGCGCACCCCCGCGTCCGACCCGCCCCAGGAGTCGACACCCAGTCGCCGCTTCTTCTCGACGAGATCCCCGACGAGCCGCAGGTACTCGCTGCCGGGCGCGACCGTGACGAGCCCCTGCAGGCCGATGTCCTTGTAGGTCCAGAGCGCCCAGCTCGCGCCATGATCGCGGTAGATCTCGAGCTGGTCCCGCAGCAGCCGATAGCGCCACGGCTCCGGGTCACGGTCGGTCGGGTACACCGGGCCGAACTCGCCGATCCAGATCGGCGTGCCGGTGCGGCGCATGTACTCGGTGCGGCGCAGGAACGTCTGCTCGACGACCGCGCGATCGAAGAACTCTCCGCGGGTGACGCCAGGGTACTCGGTCGCGCTCGTGATGCCCGGCAGCGCGTAGTCGTGCGCGGTGTAGACGGCGTTCTCCATCGGCTCCGCACGACCGTCGAGGAAAGAGAAGTCGGTCGAGTACTTGTTGCCGTCAAGGAAGAGCACGTGCCGCGGGTCGATCGCCCGGATCGCCCGCTCGAGCCTCTCGTAGACGAGGGGCAGCACCTCCCCGGTCGGGTCCGCGGGCTCATTGATCGGGTTGTAGCCGGCGACCTCCGGTCGGTCCTTGTACCGATCGGCGAGCGCCTCCCAGAGGTGGACGACGCGGTCCTGGAAATGCCGGTGCCGCCAGAACTCGGCGAGGTGCGTCGGGTTGTCGCTGTGCCAGTGCTGGTTCTGCCGGCCCGGCAGGGCGTGCAGGTCGACGATCGACCGGATCCCGTGCCGGGCGAGCAGCGTGACCACGCGATCGAGCTGCGCGAAGCCGCTCTCCTTCAGCTCGAACGGCCTGTCGTCGTCTTCGAAGTGACGGTAGTTGACGGGGATGCGCACCGAGTTGATCCCGATGCCGGCGAGGAAAGCGGCATCCGCGTCGTCGACGAAGTCATGCAGATAGGCGTCGAAGAAGGCCTCGTACGCCTCGCGCCCCATACGGTCGAGCAGGATGCGGCGGATGGCCTCTTCGTTGCCGGGGTAGCCGGAGATGAAGTTCTCCATGTTCATCCAGCCGCCGAGGCCGACGCCGACGAGCCGAACCACACGATCGGCCCCGTCGACGAGGTCGGCGCCCTTCACCCGGATCCAGTCCAACTGCGTCATGTCTCCTCCTCCGAGAAGGCGAGGGTCCGCGGTCGCGGAATCCCCCGCACGTCGATGGTCGGCCAGCGCGGGTCGACGGTGAGCACCTCGACGCCGCCGGCGCGGACGATCATGGTGTCCTCGAGCTTCAGTCCGGGCGCCCACGGGTTCCAGGCGAATGCCTGCCCGGACGCGACGCGGTCCATGGTCGCGGGGGTCGCCTTCGGGTCGCGGCCGAGATAGCCGGTCGGGCCGCCCTGGTGGTGGCGCAGCCACGCACCGACGCCGAAGCCATGGCGCTCGTAGGACCGAGCGATGTCGCCGAGCACCTCGGAGATGATGCGGCCGGGCACGGTCGCGGCATACGCGTCGGCCTCGACCTCGCGCAGCGCGGCCTCGCCGGGGACGTCGCGTGGATCGTCGGCGACCCAGCGCGTGAGGTTGACGACGAGGCCGTGGCGACGCGCTCCCACGACCGCCATGGCGCGGCGGCCGAGGGTCGCGTCTGTCGGCAGCGGATGCGGCACGCCCGCCCGCGCCTCGCCCGCGACGAGCAGCACGACGGGCTCTGCGCCCGCCGCGACGAGCCGACCCGCGAGCTCGGCCGCCACCGAGCGCTCGGTCCGATCGGGGCGCGCCGCCCGCAGCACGTCGGTGACCGCGCTCGCGACGTCCGCGCCGAGCGCGGCGTACCGTGCACGCTCGACCGGCAGGAGCACTGCCCGCGCCGCGCGCATCTCGGCGTCGACGTCCCCCTCGTCGAGGTACCCGGGCGACAGCGGCGGGAACGGCTCGGGCCAGGGGAAGGGGCGGACCTCGACGTCGCCGGTCAGCTCCTCCTCGCGCAAGCGGTCGGCCTCGTTCGCGGGGGCGTGCACCACGACGGAGCCGTCCACGCCCAGCTCGGCGCACAGCACCGCAGGGCCGGCGAACGGCACCGTCACTCGCGCGCCGTCGAACAGCCACGCGAGCGACGCTGCGCTCCGCAGCCGCACGCCGAGCGCTCCGCGCGTGCGGGCGACGGCATGCACGCGGGCGAGCTTCTCAGGACGGTCCGAGGCGGTCATGGCACCGGCTCCTCGGCGTCGTAGCGGCGAAAGCCGGGACGCAGCCGCGCAATCCCGACGAGCACAGCCCAGATGAGCACGGCACCGATCAACGGCGGCCACCAGAGCACGCCCGTGGCGGCCACGAACCCGGCGAAGACGTCGCCGAGCCGCGGACCGGCGGTGAGCACGAGCGTGTAGAGGCCCTGCAGGCGGCCGCGCACCTCGTCCGGCGTCGCCGACTGCATCATCGTGGTGCGGAAGATCCCGGCGACGTTGTCCGCGGCGCCGACGAGCACAAGCGCCGCGGAGACCGCGACGAGCCACGGCAGGTCGACGAGGCGCGCGCTGACATGGTGCGGCACGATCGAGAGCGCGAGCACGATCCCACCGAACAGCGCGACGCCGCCGGCCATGCACGCAGCTGCGACGAGCATCGCGAGCCCCTGGCGTCGGACGCGCCCGAGAGGACCAGACAGGACGCCGCTGAGCACCACGCCGACCGCGGTCGAGGCCACGAGGATCCCGACGGTGGTCGCGCCGCCGCCGAGCAGCACCGCACCGACCGCGGGCAGCAGCGCGTAGGCACGACCGAACGCGAAGGTCGCGATCTGGATGCCGATCGCCGCCTGCAGGTTGCGGGCCGAGCGCAGGAAGCGCAGACCGTCGGTGATCGCGGCGAGCCCGACGCGAGCGCGCGCGGTCGGCACGATCGGCGGCAGCGACAGGATGCCCCAGAACCCGACGAGGAACAGTGCGACGTCGACCGTGTAGGTCCACGCGAAGCCGACGGCGGCGACGAGCAGCCCCGCGAGCGCCGGCCCGACGGCCGTCTGGAGACCGGCGCTGATCCCGCTCAGGGCGGCGACCGCGGGCAGCAGCCGGCGGTCGACGAGCCGAGGATGGATGGCGAAGCGAGCCGCCCCGACGAGCGATCCGACGGTCGACGAGAGGGTCGTGAACACGTAGTAGGGCCACAGCACCCGCACCGAGGACCACGAGAGCGCGGCGATCCCGATGGGCGCGATGAACGAGATCGACGATGCGACGACGAGCACCGCGCGACGGTCGAAGGCGTCGACGAGCGCGCCACCGAAGATGCCCACGACGATCATCGGAGCGAGCGCCAGGCCCCCGACGAGCGCGACCGCGGCCGTCGTGCCGCTCAGCTGGTAGACCTGGATGCCGATCGCCACAGCGGTGAGCTGGGTACCGATGCCGCCCGCGACCCCGCTCGTCCAGAACCGGCGGTAGGCGGGGCTCTCCCGCAGCGGTGCGAGGTCAAGGAGCCAGCGTCGACGGGGCGGCACGCAGTCGACGGCGGACACAGGGCTTCCTCGCTCCCTCGAGATGACGGTGATGCCAGCTTACCAAGAAAGCGCTTTCACGGGGGCCGTCGGGAGGGTCCGTCGCATCGGGCTCGGGGTGGCCTCCCGCGGCGAGGGGATGCCGCCTCCACGCCTCACCGCGCGGTCAGCTCACCAGCTTCCACGGTCCCGACGGGTCGCCGGGCTCCTGGTCGCGGGTCCACCACCTGGCCTCGTAGACGTGGCCGTCGACCGACACCCGGTCGCCGGCGACATAGACGCCCGTCGAGGTCCAGGCCGCGGGGCTGCCGTCCGCCGGCGGCTTCGCGACCTCGGTCCACGGGCCATTCGGGTCGCCCGGCCTCTGGTCGCGGGTATACCACTGCGCCTTCCACGTCCTGCCGTCGTAGATCACGACGTCGCCGACATCGAAGATCCGGGATGCCGTCCAGATCGCGATGCCCTCGTCGGTCGTGGCGATCTCCTGCCACGGTCCGTCGGGATCGCCCGGCTTCTGGCTCTGCGTCCAGTAGGAGGCGAGGTACAGCTTGCCGTCGAGAGTCACCTCGTCGCCCGCGTTGTAGACGAGCGACGGGTCCCACGCCGGACGCAGGTCCCTCGCGGTGGAGATCTCGAGCATGAGCTGGGACGCGGCGGTCGTCAGGCCGGGCGCCTGCGCGATGAACGCCGTCAGCGTGTCAAGCGCCCCCGCCTTCTTGCCCTGGGAGAGCTGCGTGACGGCTTGGACGAGCTTCGCGGTCAGCTGGGACTTGATCGACGCCGAGACGTCGAGCCTCGCGACCGACGCCTTGAGTCCCGCGAGCTCGCTGTCGAATCCGGTGTAGTACCACCCGCTCGAGCCGTCGATGCCGTCGCTGCCCCCGGTGATCCCGTTGTAGCCGCCCCAGTAGTAGTCGTACGGGCTCTCGGTCCGGTCGTTCGAGACCTTGAGCGCATACGGGTCGGTGTTCAGCTGCGTCGCGTCGGCGGCCGTGACCGTCGTCGTGCCGTAGAGGAAGTCGCTCAGGTAGCGGCCCTCGGGCGCGGCCGGCGCCGCTCCGTGGGGGTCGCCTGCGGAGACGTACTTGCCGCTGTTGAACTTGACGTAGTCCGACCCGTGCACTCCGAGGTTGTCGTAGACGCTCTTGGCGATCTCGAGGCTCATGTTGTCGGTGACGGCGCCGTCGTTGTAGTCGTTCAGGTTGGTGTCGATGATGATCGCGCGGTCGGGCGCGAGCGTCGCCACCAGGTCAGCCTGGTCGAACGGCAGCCGACTGTAGTCGCCGTATCCGTACGAGCCGTCCTCGTGCGTGTACTCGTGGCCGTAGGGCAGGAAGTGACGGAACAGCTCGGTCTCGCGCACCCGGTTGTGCCGGTACGAGTTGCCGGGGCCCTCCGTGCCGTGCGACACGACCTTGTCGGCGCCCGGGTTGACGTACGCGGTGCCGGTGAAGTCGAACTCCTGGCCCTGCGCGTTGTACCGCCAGTTCGCCGGGCCGGTCGCGCCGGCGCCGCCCGCGACGACGGCCTTGACGCGGTCGTCGAAGATGGCGGCGACGAACGCCTCCTTGCCGTTGATCGAGAAGCCCTTCGTCACCGCGCGGCTCGGGTCGATCCTCGCGGCGAGCGCCGGGTTGGCCTGCACGGCCGCCTGCAACGCGTCGAGGTAGACCGAGACCGCTGTCGCATTGGCGATGAGGATGCTCGAGTCGGCCGAGGTGCTGTTCCGCTGGTACGGGAACAGGGTGTCGAACGTGCCGACGCGGTTGGGGTTGCCCCATGCACCCGCGTCGGTGCGGTTGTCGCCGCCCCAGTTCGGGAACGTGACGTTCGCGATCCCGTTGTCGGTGAAGTTCGTCGAGAAGCCGACGGCCGCCTTGCCGCCACCAGGCACCGACGCCGGGAGCGTGATCGGGATCGAGATGGTCACCGGCACGCCGCCGTCGAAGTTGCGGTTGGTCGGGACGACCTGCGCCGTCACTGTCGGATTGCCGGCGCCCGTGTAGGCGTTGCCTGTCACGTTGATCGTGTAGTCGACGCCGAGCTGCGGCTTGTACCCGTACTCGTAGAACTGCGCGAGCGAGAGCAGCTCCTGCTTGCGCTGCTGCCACTGCGCCGAGTCCGTCACCTGGCCGTTCGTGCCCTTGCTCGGGTCGAAGAAGGTGAAGGCGCTCGGCAGGGTCTGCGTCTCGGGCAGGTCGTGCGGGTCGGGATACGTCGTGTCGCCCCACCGGAGGCCGGCGAACGCCGCGGTGACCTCCTTGACGGCGGCCTCCTTCTGCGCACGCGTGGCCGTCGCGCTGTCCTTGATCTCGAGGTATGCGGCCTTCGCGGCGACCATCCGATCCTTGGACGCCGGGGTCCACACTGCGCTGTCGTCGCCGTCGTCGGTGGGCGCGGTGCCATTGCCGGAGCCACCGGGGTTCGACTTCGAGTCCCAGAACCGGATGTCCTCGTCTGCGCTCCACCCGCTGTAGGCGAACGGCGTGGTGCCGTCCCAGTCGGCGAGCGTCACGACGCCCCAGTCCCGGTTGCGCACCCGCTCGGAGTTCGGCAGGTTCGAACCGCCCTCCTGACCGGCGAAGTACTGCGTCTTGCTCCAGTACGTGAACGAGTGGCCCTGGTCGTAGGCTCCGACCTCGAGGCCGATCTGCGTGCCGTTCTCGAGCCGGCGATCCGGCTGGTCGCCCCAGCCCTCCAGCTGCAGGGCGAACTCGTAGGTGTAGTTGACGCCGGAGCCCGCGGTGTAGCCCGACGACGCGAACGACTTGAGGCGCGTGGAGTAGTCCTGGTTGGCCGGGTTGAAGAACGACCCGAGCGACGGGATGCCCACGTTGTTGAACGACGTCACCGACGTGAGACTCGGGTTCGCGCTCAGAAAGAACGTGCCCTGGGTGTCGGTCTCGAGGCCCCACTGGTCGTTGTAGACGTCCATCGACACGTAGATGCCGTCGGTGTTGGCCGCGTAGCTGCCGGTGTTCCAGTTCGGCGTCGCGGTGTCGGACTCGGTGCTGTCACCGCTCACCTGCACGAGGCCGTAGAGCACGGGTCCGTCCCACATGAGGCGGAGCGTGCCGTCGGTCGTGGCGTCCGGCGCGTCACCGGTCATGCCGGCGTTGAACTTGTGACCGATGGGGTAGCTCGTGGCGGCGTCCCAGGCGGCGTCCTTCACGCCGTCGACCGTGGGCACGTGCGTTGTGAAGGCAGCGTCCGCCTGCGCGCGATCCGCCTTCACCTTGTAGCTCTGGTTGTTGCCGCCGTCGGGTGAGAAGCGCTCAAGCACGTTCGTGTTCGTCACGTACTTCTTGTCACCGGGCTGATCGTAGGGATAGCTGTCCGCCGGGCTCGGCGCTGCCGCGGCCGCCGGCGCCACCGCGCCGACGAGCAGCGTCACCGGAACGAGCACCGCGAGGGACCCGGTCAGTCGTCTCACTGAGACCTCCGTCATTCGTCACCATCGACGCCGGGCGCGCGGGCGCACTCGACTGCGGGAACCCCAGCCGTTCGCCACGGTCCACCGCTTCGTGGGCCTGGGCATCCGCCCGATGCCGTTCCCGTCGAGTTGCATCGGAGCGGCGGATCAGCCGTTCTGTGAAACCGCTTTCTCGGAAGCTAGCACCGCCAGGGATCCGGCGTCAACGACGCTTCACGAAGTGATCGGCCACGGCCCCGCGCAAGCGTCCCCCACATGCTGCGGCACTACTGCGCGTCGCAGTAGCTTCGCGCCGGCATCCGATCGATCGGGTAGCCGAATGGCTGGGCGACGACCCGCGCGCGGTGCTCAAGGTGCACGAAGGCGATCGAAAGCTCGGTTTCCTGACTTCTGCGCGACGGTTAGAGTCAAAGTCCCCGCTCCGGCGCCGCCCCAACCTGGCTGCGCCTTGGCACGCCCGTCCACGAGGTTGCGGAGTACCTGGGCGACGAGACGCGCGCCGTGCTCGCGGTCTACCCGCACGTCCTCAGAGAAGGACAGCGCTGCGACCACGCGCGCCGCTCGGCCGCCGCCGAGAGCTTCGGCATCCACGGGGTCACCTGGTGGTCACCCAGCGCGACCCGAGCATCGGATGCTGACCCTGGCGCCCTCCCGAGGAGCCCCAAGAAACGGGCTCTGACCGGGGAGTTCTTGCGGAGACGGAGGGATTTGAACCCTCGGTCCCCCGGAGGGGACTCCACCTTAGCAGGGTGGTGCACTCGACCGGACTATGCGACGTCTCCCGGATGCTCGACCATCATAGCGCCCGCCCCGGCGCCCGGCCGAGGCCGGGACCCTTCGGGCGTCCGCCGGGCCGGCGAGAGCGACCACGGCTCCGCGGAACTGTCCACAGAGGGGGACGAGGCATTGTCCCCCTTATGGCGGACATGTAGAGTCGGGGGCGGCGCTCGAGCCCATGCGTACCCGACGCATGGCGCTGACGGGATTGCCCGAAGCCCTGCGCCCACTTACCCCACGAGGTCGCTTACCCATGTCTGCTTTCAGACCTGTCCTCGCGCGCCGTCATCGCGCCCGACATCGCAAGTCCGCACGAATCGTCCTCTCCACCCTCGCCACGACCGCGAGCGCCGGCCTCGTCATGGCGGGGCTCGGCATCGCCGGAACGGCGCTCAGCGCGAGCGCCGGCGCGCCCGAGAACCCCCTCGCCGGCAACCACGGCTTCACCGTGCTCACCGAGGGCGACACGACCTTCGACAGCACGAGCGAGACGGAGGGCGCGTGGGCCGTCGGCGGCGACCTCGCCGAGACCGGAGGCAAATACTCGCTCATCGCGAGCGGCCACATGCCCTCCGCGGACCTCCCCGTCGTCGACGGCGCCCGCACCCGCCTGCTCGTGGGCGGCTCGATCGCGATCCCGAGCGGAGAGAACTCGGAGCGGCTGAACGTCGCGCCGGGCGACGGCGGCACGAACCTCGTCGTCGGGTCGAGCGCCCCCGCCTACAAGACCTACGCGAACGGACGGGTGAGCACGAGCGCGAACGGCGCGTACATCGTGCCGAGCCTCACGACGCCGATCTCCGACGGCGCCGCGTTCGCGACGAAGCCGAGTGCCTTCTCCGGCACGTTCGGCAGCTCGACGTTCACCGCATACCGCACCCTCTCGAGCGAGCTCGCCAAGGCGACCGGCACGGTGACGAGCACGTCCGACGCGCGACTCACGCTCACCCCCGGCACGCTCAACGTCTGGAACGTGAGCGAGAGCGAGCTGTCGGCGCTGCAGAGCCACGACATCGTCTTCGCGTCGGCGAAGCCGAACGCGACGACTCCGCTCGTGATCAACCTGCCCGCGGGCGCCTCGACGTTCTCCAACCCCAAGTTCGCTGCCGACCAGAGCACGGTCGGACAGTACGTGCTGTGGAACTACGCGGCGTCCGGGAGCTTCACGCTCACCGGCAGCAACCTCATGAGCGGCTCGATCCTTGCGCCGAACGCGGACTTCACCTTCGACAAGTCGACGCCCATGGAGGGCCAGTTCGTCTTCAAGAGCGCGACGGTCACCAACAGCGGCGAGATCCACCACGTGCCGTTCGTGCCGACGCTCACCCCTCCCGCTCCCCCGGCGACGTGCGTGAGCGACGTCGCCTGGTCCTACACGTGGGACGCGTCCACCGGCACGGGCACCGTGACCGCGACGTCGAGGAGCGGCGCGACCGGCACGCTGTGCGCCCCGCTGTACGTGCGCGCCACGAGCTGGACCTACGAGGCGCCGCTGCAGTCGACGAGCCCCTCGTGGCCGCAGAACGACGCGCGCTGGAACGACTCCACGGTGAGCACGACCGGATCGCATTCCTTCCAGGTGCCGGGCTCGTCATGCGGACAGGATGACGTCTACGCCTCGTTCGCGGGCGTCGACAGCCTCGCGCTGCCGTCCACGCTCACGGGACCGGGCGCACCGTCCGAGCCGCCCTTCCTCTCCAGCACGGTGAGGACGGGCACGGGCGGCCCGACCTACGCGACCGATGACGTCGCGGCGTGCCCGACGACGCTCACGGTCGCCAAGACCGCGGTCGCGAGCGGCACGACGACGCCCGTGTCGAGCGTCGAGGTGGGCCAGTCCTTCGACTACGCGATCGACGTCGCCAACAGCGGCGACGCGCCCGCGAAGTCGGTGGAGGTCACCGACACCATCCCCGCCGACCTCACGGTCGGGAGCCTGCCCGCGTCCGAGACGGGCGACTCGTCGAGCAGCGGATGGAGCTGCTCGGTCGCGGATCACGACCTCGACTGCACGCTCCGCGCCCCGCTCGCCGCGGGGACGCACGCGGCCCTCATCCGCGTGCCGGTGACGGTGCGCGCAACGGACGACACGTCGATCGCGAACACGGCGAAGGTGTGCGCCTCCAACGCCCCGTGCGCGACCGACGACGCGACCGTCACCCTCGTGCGGGCGGGCCTGTCGATCGTCAAGGACGCGTCCACGGGCAGCACCGAGCGCGGCGGCACGTACGCGTACACGATCACGGTCACCAACACGGGCGCGGGCACTGCGCACGGGGTCGACGTGACCGACACGCTCGCGTCCGACCTCACGCCCGGCACGCCGAGCGTCGACGACCCCGCGTGGGCCTGCACGATCAGCGGGCGCGCGCTCGACTGCGCTCCTGCCGACGGCACCCTCGCGGCGGGCCACCGGGTCGTCATCACGGTTCCCGTGACGGTCTCGACGAAGGCGACGGCGAGCACGATCTCGAACACCGCGAAGGTGTGCGCGACCGACGTGACCCCGTGCGTGACGGGCTCGACGGACGTGCCGGTGCTCTACCCCCGGATCGCGATCGACAAGAACGCGAGCGTGAGCACGGCGAACCCGGGTGACGGCTACGACTACACGCTGTCCGTCTCCAACCCGGGCACGGGCCCCGCGAACCCGGTGATGGTGACCGACGACCTGCCCGCGGGCCTCACCGCGGCGGGCGCGCCGAGCGCCGATGGGTGGACCGTGGAGCCGATCACGACGCCGGGCCACTACCGGTTCGTCCTCGACGGCCCGCTCGCCGCGGGCGCGACCGCCCCGCTCATCACGATCCCCGTGAAGGTCGCGGCGAGCGTGGCGACGAGCGCGATCGTCAACGACGCGAAGGCGTGCGCGGACAACGCGATCAACGGCTGCGCGACGGACGAGGTCACCGTCACCGTGCCGCCCGTCGTGCCGACGCCCACGCCCACGGCGCCCACGCCTGCGTCGCACACGCCCACGGCGCCCACGTCGGCGGCCCTCGCATCGACGGGCGTGAACGTGCTGCCGATCGCGGCGACCGCCGGGGGCGTGCTCGTGCTCGGCCTCGGGATCCTGCTGCTCAGCCGCGCGCGTCGCTCCTCGCGCCGTGACGGCTGACCGGCCGCACCCCTGAACGATCGGCCCCGGCCTCCTCGGAGGCCGGGGCCGATCGTCGTCGGCGCCCTTCGAGCTGCTCGAGCACGCGCGCGCACCCCCTCGCCGCCGCGAGGGGGTGCCTCAGTTCGCCTCCGAGCACGTGCGATCCGCGGCCGTCTGCCCCTTCAGGCCCGGGATCGTGTCGATCGTGGACGACGGGACGGGCGTGCCCGTCCCGTCGTCGGGACCCGTCTCGCTCGGGCCGGGCGTCGAGGCCGGCGCGCTCGACGTCGGGGAGGGCGGCGCATCGGGGTCGGGCACGGCGCCCGCGCGCAGGCTGTCCGGGCCGAGGACGAACGGCTCGTCGTCGACGATGTGCTGGTCGAGCGCGCGCGCCGCCGACGAGATCGGCACGACCCGGTTGACATCGAAGGGCGCGTTCGCGACGGGGTACTGCACGAACACGACGCGATCGAGCGGGATGTCCTTGATCGCGAGGGCGATCGCGGCGAGCGTGTCGAGCCGCGAGAAGTTCTGCGAGAGCACCATGTTCCGGGTCGCGACCGTCGCGATCTCGTACACGGTGCGGAGGTCGCCGAGCGTGTCCGAGCTCCGCAGCGTGCGCACGAGCGACGAGAGGAACACCTGCTGCGAGCTGATGCGCCCGAGGTCGCTTCCGTCCCCGACGCCGTGGCGCGTGCGGAGGAACGCGAGGGCCTGCTCGCCCTGCAGCATGTGCTCGCCCGCCGTCGGCAGGTCGAGGCCGGACCGACGGTCGACGATCGGCGCGGTCGTGCACACGGGCACGCCGCCGACGGCGTTCGAGAGCTCGACGACCCCGCGGAAGGTGATGAGCCCGGCGAACTGGATGTCGATCCCGGTGAGCGCGGTCACCGTGTCGACGACGCACGAGAGGCCGCCGCGGTAGAGCGTCGTGTTGATGGGCGCCGCGGAGAGAGCCGAGAGCTTCGAGCCCGTCGTCGGGCTCGTGCACTGCGGGACCGGCACGATGAGGTCGCGCGGCAGGCTCACCGCGACGGCGCTCGTGTGGTCGTGCGAGACGTGCAGCAGGATGTTAACGTCGTTGAGGTTGTCGCCGTCGTCGGGACCGCCGAGGCCGCCCTGGTCGAGCCGCGTGTCGCTGCCGACGAGGAGGATCGTGAACCCGCCCGGCATCGCCCCGATGTCCGGCGGCGGGCCCTCGATGTCGCTCTCGATCGCGACCGTCTTGATGCTGCTGTGCAGCTTGGTGAGCGCGACGCCCACGACCGTGACGCCGCTCACGACGACGACCGCGGCGACGATGAGGACGCTCGTGAGCACGACGAGCACGGGCCGCGAGCGCGGGAGCCGCCCGTGCCGCGCCACCGGACCCGCCGCCCCCCGGCGTGCGCGTCTGCTCATCCCGACCCTTCGTCCCGGGTGCCAGCGGAGGGCGTGGGATTCGAACCCACGGGACATCTCTGCCCACTGGTTTTCAAGACCAGCTCCATCGGCCGCTCGGACAGCCCTCCAAGAGGTGAACGCGCCGAGTGTATCCGATCGCGCCCGCCGACCCGGGCAGCCGCACACGCCTGCCCCTCGAAGAGGGGGCGCCAAGCCGGCGGCGCTACCGCCGGGTCGAGGCGGCCTGCGAGCAGGTCTGCTGGGCGGCCGTCTGGCCGTAGGCGTCCACGGTGGGGGCGGGGGCCGGCGTCGACTGCCCCGGAGCGGGCGTCTCCGATGGCGACGTCGGGCTCGGGCTCTGCGAGGGGGACGCGGCGTTCGGGTCCTCGACGGCGCCCTCGCGTCCACTCTGGTCCCCGAGCGCGAACGGCTGGTCCGCCTTCACGAGCGCCATGAGCTGCGTGGCCGCCTCCGTATCCGGGCGCACCTTGCTCGCGAGCGCCGACCCGGCCGGGTAGCCGACGGTCGGGTACTGCACGAAGACGACGGAGTCGAGCGGGATGTCCTTGAGCGCCTGCGCCATCGAGATCATCGTGTCGATGTTGGCGAGGCTGCTCGAGAGCGTCATGTTGTCGCGCGCGGCGTAGGCGAGCTGCACGACCTTCTTCGGGTTGCCGAGCGTGTCGGCGCTGCGGAGGGTGCGCACGAGCGAGGCGAGGAAGACCTGCTGGGACGCGACGCGGCCGAGGTCGCTCCCGTCCCCGACGCCGTGCCGCGTGCGCAGGAAGGCGAGGGCCTGCTGACCGGAGAGCACGTGGGTGCCGCCCGTGGGCAGGTCGAGGCCCGACTGCGGATCGACGATCGGCCCCGTCGTGCACACGGGCACGCCGCCGACCGCGTTCGACATCGCGACGACGCCGTCGAAGGTGATGAGGCCCGCGAACTGGATGGTGAGGCCCGTGAGGTCCTCGACCGTGTCGTGCACGCACGCGAGACCGCCGTACTGGAACGCGTTGTTGATGGGCTGGCCCGACATCGCCGAATGGGTGCGGCCCGTGTCGGGGTCCGTGCACGACGGGATCGGCACGACCGTGTCGCGCGGGATCGTGATCGCAACCGCGCGCGTGTGGTCGGCGGAGACGTGCAGCAGGATGTTGACGTCGTTGAGGGTCGCGTCGCGCTTGCCGCCGTACTCGTTCCCCTGGGTCGGGCTGTTGTCGGTGCCGACGATGAGCACGTTGAACCCGCCGGGATAGGCGCCGATCGCGGGCGGCGGCGCGTTCGCCTCGCCGATGTCGACGGTCTTGAAGCCGGAGGCGAAGCTGTAGACGGCGATGCCGGCGACGACGACGACGCTGACGAGCACGACGGCGAGCGCCGCGGCGACGAAGGCGAGCACCGAGCGCCACGCGGTGCGCGGGGTGAGGCGCCCGTGACGCGCGTAGGAGGCGACGCGCACGCGCGAGCGCGTGGGCAGCGTGTCGCTCATCCGGTTCTTCCTCGGGCTCGGCGACGAGGGGGCCGCGGCCGTGCGGGGCGGCCTGCGGGCCTCGTCGGACAAAGAAAGGAGTGTAACCGGCGATCGCCCGCGAATCGCTGAGAAGCGCCGGAGCCGGGGCACGCCGCGCCGGCTCCGGGCGCGCGGAGCACGGTCGAAGCACGCGGACGGCGGAGCACGGTCAGGGCACGCGGGGCACGCGGCGCGCCGTCAGAGCGCGCGCAGAACGAGCGCGACGCCGTCCTCGAGCTCGCTCGCCGTGCGCTCGTTCGCGACCGCGCGCACCTCCGCGGGCGCCTGCCCCATCGCGATGCCCCGGCCCTCCGCCGCGGCCCACGCGAGCATGTCGATGTCGTTGCGTCCGTCCCCGACGGCGACGACGCGCGAGCGCGGGATGCCGAGGGCCTCGCGCACGCGCTCGAGCGCCGTCGCCTTGTTGACGCCGTCGGGGGCGATGTCGAGCCACGCCGTCCAGCCCACGTTGTAGGTCACGCGGTGCAGGCCCATCCGGTCGACGACCTGCAGGAACTCCTCCACGTCGTGCTCGGGCGAGATGACGACGACGCGCGTCGCACGCGAGCCGAGGAGGTCGTCGAACGACACGCGCTCGCTCGTGGCGCCGAGCGAGCCGTCCGGGAACTCGCCGCCCGCGTAGCGGTAGAGCCCCTCCTCGTCCTCGACGGCGAACCGCGCCGTGCTCAGGTAGCCGCGGATCGTCGTGAGCACCTCGCTCGGGTCGAACGCCTCCACCCAGCGGCGCACGTAGCCGCGCGGCGCCTGGGGGTCGCGCTCGAGCGTGATGGCCCCGTTCGAGCACACGACGAACCGCGGCGCGATGTCGAGGCGGTCGAGAACGGGCAGCGCCATCGAGGCCGACCGCCCGGTAGCGAGCGTCACCTCGTGCCCCTCGTCGCGCGCGTGTCGCACGGCCTCCGCGACGGGCCGCGTGATCGAGCCGTCCTCCCGCAGCACCGTGCCGTCGACGTCGAGTGCGACGAGCAGGCGATCCGTCATCGCACGGGCTCCAGCACCTCGAGGCCGCCGAGGTACCGGCGCAGCACCTCGGGCACGTGGACGGAGCCGTCCGCGCGCTGGTGGGTCTCGAGGATCGCGACGATCCAGCGCGTCGTCGCGAGCGTGCCGTTGAGCGTCGCGACGGGTGCCGTGCCCGACGCGGTGCGCTGCCGGATGGCGAGCCTGCGCGCCTGGAACGTCGTGCAGTTGCTCGTGCTCGTGAGCTCGCGGTACGCGTTCTGCGTCGGCACCCACGCCTCGACGTCGAACTTGCGCGCCGCGCTCGTGCCGAGGTCGCCGGCGGCCGTGTCGATGACGCGGTAGCTCAGGCCCAGGGACTGCAGCATGCCCTCCTGCATCGCGAGCAGACGCTCGTGCTCGGCCTCCGCGTCCGCGGGGTCGACGTAGCTGAACATCTCGAGCTTGTCGAACTGGTGCACGCGGATGATGCCGCGCGTGTCCTTGCCGTAGCTGCCCGCCTCGCGCCGGTAGCACGTCGACCAGCCCGCGTACCGCAGCGGGCCGGAGGAGAGGTCGAGGATCTCGTCCGCGTGGTATCCGGCGAGCGCGACCTCGCTCGTCCCCGTGAGGTAGAGGTCGTCGTCGGGCAGGCGGTAGACCTCGTCCGCGTGCTCGCCGAGGAAGCCCGTGCCCTGCATGACCGAGGGCTTGACGAGCGTGGGGGTGATGAGCGGGACGAAGCCCGCCGCGAGCGCACGGTCCAAGCCGAGCATCATGATCGCGAGCTCGAGCCGGGCGCCGATGCCCTTGAGGAAGTAGAAGCGCGCGCCGGACACCTTCGTGCCGCGCGCCATGTCGATCGCGTCGAGGCGCTCGCCGAGGGCGAGGTGGTCGAGCGGCTCGAAGTCGAAGGCCGGCCGCTCGCCGACCTCGCGGATGGTCACGAAGTCGTCCTCGCCGCCCGCGGGCACGCCCTCGAGCACGATGTTCGGGATCGATCCGGCGACCTCCGCGAAGGCGGCCTCCGCGTCGTTCACGCGCTGGCTCGCCTCCTTGACGCGCGCCGCGAGCTCTTGCGCCTGCGCGACGAGGGCGCCCTTCTCCTCCTTCGGCGCGGCCGCGACGCGCTTGCCGAGCGCGTTCTGCTCCGCGCGCAGGGCCTCGAAGGCGGTGATGGCGGCGCGGCGTTCGGCGTCGGCGGCGAGAGCGCCGTCGACGAGGTCGACGGAGGCGCCCCGTGCCCGCTGCGACGCCCGCACGACCTCGGGATGCTCGCGCAGGAGCTGCGGATCGATCACCCGATCAGCCTACCGACCGCCTCCCGCCCCTCGACGGCGGCCCGTGAGGTCCGGGCGGCGCCGCTGCTCACCTCGTCCGGCCGCGTACGATCCGCAGCTGGCCGGTCGGAGCCCGCGGCGACACCCATCCGGTGCCCACCACCCATCCGGTGCCCACCACCCATCCGCTGCCCACTCCTCGCCCGGCGCTCACGCGCGGATCGCCTGGGCGGCTCGATCCGCGCGGCTCGCATCGCCGGCAGGATCGCCGATGCGACGCCTGTCGCGAGGCCGCCGATCGCCCGGCGGAGCGCTATCTCGCCCGTCCGGCTGACCACGCTGAGGGAGAGCGTCGTCGCGGCGCTGAAGGAGGCGAGCAGCAGTATCGCGATCGAGATGGCACCGATGAATACGGTGAAATCGGCGTCGACGCCGCGCCGCGACGTCCTGCCCATCCGATCGCATCTCCCCGTCGAGCATGGAAACGCGCCGCTCGGCGTACGCGGCGATGCGCGGATCGTGGGTAATGACGAGCACCGTCGCGCCCGCCGCGTGAAGACTCCGCAGGTGGTCCATCACGATCGCCGCATTCGCGCTGTCGAGGTTGCCGGTCGGTTCGTCGGCCAGCACGACGCGCGGCTGGAACGACACCGCACGGGCGATCGCGAGCCGCTGCCGTTCGCCCCCCCGAGAGGAGGACCGCCCGGTGCCCTGAGCGGGCGCGCAGGCCGAAGCGATCCAAGAGCGGCGCAACGATCTCGCGCTGCCGTGTCGGCGCGGTGGCCGGTGCTCGAATCCGGCTGGGGCAGCGCATCCAACGGCTACGGTGGTCAGCATGACCGCGTCCCCGGCACCCGGCGCGCCCGAGCCGCACGCCGGCGCGCCGGTCGCCGCGGTCGTCTACAACCCGACGAAGGTGCAGCTCGACCAGCTGCGAGCGGCCGTCAGCGCCGCCGAGCGGGACGCCGGATGGGGGCCGACGCTGTGGTTCGCGACGACCGTCGACGACCCGGGCAGCGGCATGACGCGCGACGCGCTCGCGCAGGACGCCGCGATCGTGATGGCCGCAGGCGGCGACGGCACGGTGCGCGCGGTCGCCGAGGCGCTCCGCGGCACGGGCGTGCCGATCGGCCTGCTGCCCGCCGGCACGGGCAACCTGCTCGCGCGCAACCTCGACCTCACGCTCGCCCACCTCGACACGTCGGTGCGCACGGCGTTCACGGGCGCCGATCGCCCGATCGACCTCGGGGTGCTCGAGGCCGAGCGGCCCGACGGGTCCCGGCAGCGCAACGTGTTCCTCGTCATGGCCGGCTTCGGGCTCGACGCGCAGATGATCGCCCACACGCGCCCCGAGCTCAAGCGACGCGTCGGATGGCTCGCCTACGCCGAGGCGATCGCGCGCTCCCTGCGTGACCGCCATCGCGTGCGGCTGCGCTACAAGCTCGACGACGAGCCCGTGCGCGCGATGCGCGTGCACACGATCCTCATCGGCAACTGCGGCTCGCTGCCCGGCAACATCCTGCTCCTGCCGGAGGCCGCCGTCGACGACGGCCTCTTCGACATCGTCGCCCTGCGCCCGGAGGGACTCCTCGGCTGGCTGCAGATCTGGCTCAAGATCACGTGGGAGAACGGCATCCTGCGGCGCACGCAGGTCGGCCGCAAGCTCATGGGCCTCCGCCGCGAGATCCGCACGCTGCGCTACCTGAAGGGACGGCGGCTCATCCTGCGCCTCGACCAGCCGGAGGAGTACGAGCTCGACGGCGACGCGTTCGGCGCGGCGATCGCGATCCGCACGTGGGTGGACCCGGGCGCGCTGCTCGTGCGGACACCCCGCGTCGAGCATGTCGGCCCCGGGCGCCCTCACGGAGCGGGCATGACGACGAGCGCACGACCGGTGACCTCGCCGCGAGCGAGCGCCTGATACGCCTCGTCGGCATGCTCGAGGTCGTAGCGGCGCGTGACGACCTCGCTCGCGTCGAACACTCCCCGCCGTGCGAGCTCGACGACGCGGGGCAGGTCCGTGCGCGTGCGGGCGCCGAACGATCCGGAGATCGTGTGGCCGCGGCGAACGAGCGGCGTGATCCGGATCGCGGCCTCCGCGTCGCCCGCCGCGATCCCGACGGCGACCATCCGGCCGCCGTCCGCGAGCATGGCGACCGCTTGCGCGAACGTCGCGGGCCGGCCGAGCGCCTCGAACGCGACGTCCACGCCCCGGCCGTCGGTGATCCGGCGCACCGCCTCGATCGCGTCCTCACGCCCCGAGTCGACGATGTGGGTCGCCCCGAGCCTGCGCGCGCTCTCGAGCTTCTCGGCCGCCACGTCGACGGCGATCACGGGATCGGCCCCGCTCGCGCGCGCGAGCTGCACGAGACCCGAGCCGACGCCGCCGACCGCGACGACCGCGACCGACTCGCCCGCCTCGAGGCGGGCCGCGCGGTGGACGGCGCCGTACGATGTGAAGGCTGCGCAGCCGAGGATCGCGGCCGCGTCCGGCACGAGCTCCGCAGGCCGCCTCACGAGCGCCGAGAGGGGCACGACGCAGTACTCGGCGAGGCCGCCCATCGAGTACATCGCGAGGAACGAGCCGTCGGGCATCGAGAGCCGGCTCTCGCCGTCGAAGAGCGTGCCGTGCAGACGGTTCTGCCCGAAGAAGGCCGAGCACAGGTCGTCACGGCCGCGCCGGCACGCCTCGCAGCGCGTGCACGGCATGATGAAGGCGCCCACGACCGGGTCGCCGGGGGCGAGCCCCCGGTCCTCGGCCGTGCCCGCGCCGATCGCGACGATCGTGCCGCTGATCTCGTGGCCGAGCACGGCCGGTCGGGGGAAGGCGACCTCGCCGCGCATGACGTGCAGGTCGGTGTGGCACACCCCGCATGCGAGGACGCGCACAAGGGCCTCCTCCGCACGCGGACGCGGCACGGGGATCGTGTGCATCGTGAGCTCCGGCCGGTCGCCCACGAGCACGGCGGCCCGCATCGTCTGCGGAACGCCCCCGGACTCCGTCATCCCGGACCCCGTCATCCTCGACCTCCGCTCCTCTCGCCGGCGGCGCCGCCCGCCCGGCGCGACGAGCCTAGCCCGCGTGCGACGGCCGGGCGGGACGTGTGCGGGAGGACGGACGCGGCTCGTACGCGCCCCGCCGCCTACGGCTCGCGCGCGTCCCCGTCCACGATCGACTCGAGCCACTCGCGCGCCTCGCGGAACGCGGTGTCGCTGTAGCGCGTCGTGACCTCGATCGAGCGCCGGTCCGCGCGCGGGTAGGAGCCGAGGAAGATGACGCTCGGGCTGTAGCGCTTGAGGCCGAGGAGGGCGTCGGCGACCCGCTCGTCGCGCACGTGGCCGTCGAGGTCGATGACGAAGCGGTACCGCCCGAGCTCGTCGCCGATCGGCCGGGACTCGATGAGCGACATGTTGACCCCGCGCGTCGCGAACTGCTCGAGCATCTCCAGCAGCGACCCCGGCTCGTCGGTCGGCAGCTCCGCGATGATGCTCGTCTTGTCCGCGCCCGTCGGCTCCGGCACGCGCGCGGCGCGGCTCACGAGCACGAAGCGCGTGACGGCGTGCGGGTTGTCGCCGATGTCGTCGGCGAGCACGACGACGTCCCGCCCCTCCGTGATCCCGGGCGGGGCGATCGCCGCGTCCGCGAGCACGTGCTCGCCCGTGAGGTCGTCGGCGGCGGCGACGTTGGACGTCGCGGGCACGTGCGCGTGCTCCGGGAGGGCGCGCTCGAGCCAGCCGTGGCACTGCGCGTAGGCGACCGGATGCGCGGCGACGACGTGCACGTCCTCGAGCCTCGTGCCGGGCAGCGCGACGAGCACGAAGCGCACGGGCACGAGGTACTCGCCGACGATGCGCAGGTTCGGGATGCTCGCGAGCGCGTCCTGGGTCGCGCTCACGCCGCCGTCGACGCTGTTCTCGATCGCGATCATCGCGGCCGTGCTGCGCCCGGTGACGACGTCGTCGAGCGCCTCGCCCACGTTGTTGACGCTGCGCCAGCGCTTGCCGCGCGCGCGCTCGACCTGCTGCAGCGCGGCCCACGTGAAGGTGCCGGGAGGTCCCAGGTAGCTGTAGCTCTCCTCCGCCTCCGCAGCCGACATGTCCCGGAGTCTATCGGCGACTCGCACCCCCGCCCAGGCGCGCCCGGATGACAGACTGGGGGCATGGACGCGCGCGCGGGACAGCCGGCACAGGAATCCGATCTCGTCGACGTGGAAGAGCTCGTGCACGCCTACTACGAGCGCGTGCCCGACGTCTCCGACCCGGCTCAGCGCGTCGTCTTCGGCACGAGCGGGCACCGCGGCTCGGCCCTCGACTCCGCCTTCACCGAGACGCACATCGCCGCGATCACCCAGGCGATCGTCGAGTACCGCGCGAGCCAGGGCATCGAGGGGCCGCTCTTCATCGGCCGCGACACGCACGCGCTCAGCCGCCCCGCGGAGACGACAGCGCTGCAGGTGCTCGAGGCGAACGGCGTCGACGCGCTCGCCGACGCGCACGACGACTTCGTGCCGACGCCCGCGGTGAGCGCCGCGATCCTGCGGCACAACGCCGACCCGCACCACCGCGAGCGCGCCGACGGCATCGTCGTCACCCCGAGCCACAACCCCCCGCGCGACGGCGGCTTCAAGTACAACCCGCCGCACGGCGGGCCCGCGGACACGGACGCGACGAGCTGGATCGCCCGTCGCGCGAACGAGATCATCGCGGGCGGCAACCGCGAGGTGCGCATGGCCGAGCCCTCGAGCGTGCACGAGTACGACTTCCGAGAGCACTACGTCGCCGAGCTCGGCTCCGTCATCGACGTCGACGCGATCAGGCGCGCGGGCGTCCGCATCGGCGTCGACCCGCTCGGGGGCGCGAGCCTCGCCTACTGGGAGCTCGTGCGCGACCGGTACGGGCTCGACCTCACGATCGTCAACCCGCAGGTCGACCCGACGTGGCGGTTCATGACGCTCGACTGGGACGGCAAGATCCGCATGGACCCGTCCTCGCCGTCGGCGATGGCCTCCGTGCTCACCCGCAGCGGCGACTTCGACGTGCTCACGGGCAACGACGCGGACGCCGACCGGCACGGCATCGTCACGCCCGACGGGGGCCTCATGAACCCCAACCACTACCTCGCCGTCGCGATCGAGTACCTCTACACGCACCGCCCGGACTGGCGCCCCGACGCGGCCGTGGGCAAGACGCTCGTCTCGAGCTCCATGATCGACCGCGTCGCCGAGTCCCTCGGCCGGCGGCTGTGGGAGGTGCCCGTCGGGTTCAAGTGGTTCGTGCCCGGCCTGCTCGACGGATCCGTCGGCTTCGGCGGCGAGGAGAGCGCGGGCGCGAGCTTCCTGCGTCGCGACGGCTCGGTGTGGACGACGGACAAGGACGGCATCCTGCTCGCGCTGCTCTCGGCCGAGATCGTCGCCGTCACCGGCACGAGCCCCTCGCAGCTCTACCGCGATCTCACCGAGCGCTTCGGTGCTCCCGCGTACGAGCGCACCGACGCGCCCGCGTCGAAGGAGCAGAAGGCGCGGCTCGGGCGGCTCACGGGCGCCGACATCACGGCCGACCGCCTCGCCGGCGACCCGATCGTCGCGCGCCTGAGCGACGCGCCGGGCAACGGCGCTCCCATCGGCGGTGTCAAGGTCGTCACCGAGCACGCGTGGTTCGCCGCGCGTCCGAGCGGCACCGAGGACGTCTACAAGATCTACGCCGAGTCCTTCCGCGGCGAGGACCACCTCGCCCAGGTGCAGGCGGAGGCGAAGGCGATCGTCGACGCCGCCCTCGGCGCCTGAGCGCCCGCGCAGACCTCCGTCGACCACGACGGGGGCCGGCGCGTCGGCCACGGTCTGCACGGGGTCGGCTGAGCCGCTCGACCGCCTCCGCGCTCAGCCCAGCGCTCGCGCGGCGTCGACGGCCGCCGCCGCGAGCGAGGCGTCCGTCTCGAAGTGCGTGTCCGACTCGGGCCCCGCGATCGCGGCGCCGAGCGCGACCCACGGGCGCCCCGTCGGCGGGTCCGCGCGTCGCTTGGCGGACAGATGCACCGCGCGGGCTCCCGCACGCGACAGGGCGGCGACGTCCGCGGCGCTCACCCCTCCCCCCGCCACGACCTCCAGGCGCGGGAACTCCGCGGCGAGCCCGCCGATCACGCCGAGGCCCTCGACCGCACGCGGGGCGCCGCCCGAGGTGAGCACGCGCGCGACGCCCACCGACTCGAGGCGCGCGAGCTCGCGCGTGGGATCCGCCACGAGGTCGATGGCGCGGGAGAGCACGATCGCCACGTCGGCGCGACCCTCGCGCGCCGCCTCGGCGAGGCGTCGCACGCCGTCCACGTCGACGCCGCCCTCCCGCGTGAGCGCGCCGACGACGACGGCCTCGGCCCCCGCACGTGCCGCGAGCTCGGCGTCCCGTGCCATGACCGCGACGTCCTCCGCCTCGTAGCAGAAGTCGCCCGGCCGGCAGCGGATGAGCACCGCCACGGGCAGCGGGCCCGCGACGCACAGCTCCACGGCCGCGGCCGAGGGCGTCAGCCCGCCGAGCTCGAGCCCCGCGGAGAGCTCGATGCGGTCGGCGCCTACCCGCGCCGCGGTCGCCGCCCCGCGCGCCCCCGCGACGGCGACCTCGACGAGGGGGCGAGCGGTCACGCGAGTCCCTCCGGCAACGGCAGGTCGGCGGCGGGGATCCACCGCACGCGCAGGTCGGGATCCGTCGGGAACGCGTCGTAGGGGTGCATGGGGCGGCGGATGCGCCGGTGGCCGAGGCGGACGAGGTCCTGGTCGACGCCCCCGGGGGTGAGGGCGAGGATCCAGTCGGCGGCCATGTCGTGGAGCTGCGGCTCGAGGTAGCCGATCTTGACGACCACGATGTCGCTGCCCCGCGGATCCAGCCCGAGCTGCGTGAAGTCGCGCTCGAGGTGATAGGGCTTGCGGTGCCGGGTGAGGACGACGGACACCGAGCCGACGGCGACGACGGCCTCGTCGCCCGCCAGACGGTCGCCCTCGCGCAGCGCCGTGACAATGCCGTCCAGCTGCACGGGGCCTGCGTGCGTGTCGTCGACGAGGGCGCCGACGGCGCGGTGGAAGCGCCCGCCGAGGCCCACCCGGCACGCCTCCTCGATCGCGCCGGGATCCGGGATGGAGGCGTAGATCACGCGGCGCTCGCGGGCGCGCTCGTGCGCCAGGATCCGGTGCAGGGCCCACGTGGTGTCCCCGCTGCCGCCGGCCGTCGGGTTGTCCCCGCTGTCGCTGAGGAAGAACGGGGCGGCCGCGCCCTCTGCGGTCGCGCGATCCAGCGCCTCCTCGAACGAGGCGGTGGGCCCCACGAAGTCGAACTCGTCGCGCACCGACCAGAAGGCCCGGGCGAGCTCCTCCGCGGAGGAGCCGACGACGCCGGCGTCATCCCCGGTCACCATGACGACCGCGTGGCATCGCGGCTCGTCGGCCCACGCGTACCCGATCCAGATGGCCGCGTCGACGACGCCCGGCCGCGCCTCCACCTCGGGCACTCTCGCGTAGAGGGACCTCGCCGGCTCGACGCGCGTGCTCGTCTTCTCCCCCGGCAGCAGCACGGGCACGGGTATCCAGGCCTTCAGCGGCCGCCCCCGCTGCGACTCGAGCCGGTCGAGGAGCTTCGTTACGGCGCGGCGCTTCGTGAGCATCGCGTCCTCGTGCGGCGCCATCCGGTAGCACGTGATCAGATCGCTCGCGTGCGCGAGCACGGGCGACACGTTGCCGTGCAGGTCCATCGAGGCCGAGACCAGCGGGCGGCGGCCGATGACGGCGCGGATCCTCGTGATGAGGTCGCCCTCGGCGTCGTCCATGCCCTCGACGCTCATGGCGCCGTGCAGGTCGAGGTACAGCGCGTCGATGGGCCCGAGCGCCGCCAGGCGCTCGAGCAGCTCCGCCGACAGCTCGCGGTACGCCTCCGCGGCGACGCGGGGTCCGGAGATCGCCTTGCCGACCATCGTCGGCAGCCACTCGGCCCGGCTGCGGACGGGGCCTCCCTCCTCGAAGAAGTCGTAGAAGTCGTACACGCCCTCGCCGCGGTAGGGGTGGAATGCCTCGGCGTCCGTGCGCCCGAGGGAGAAGGTGCTGGACTCGGTTCCGAGCCCGGCGATGGCGATGCGGGGCGAGTGGGGCACGGGGGCGTCCTCCTAGGTCGTCGGGGGGCTCGGTCGTCGGGGGGGCAGGTCGAGGGGCGGGGTCAGGTCGCGGCGGCCGCCGCGGCTGCCGCCGCACCGGGTGCGAGTGCCGCCTGCAGCGCGAGGTAGCCGGCGCCGATCGCCGTGGCGTCGGGCCCGAACGCGGCGCGCTCGATCGCGAGGTCACGGGTCACGAGGGGATGGCAGGACTCGTAGAGGCGGCTGCGGACGGCGGCGACGAACGGCTCGACGGCCGACAGCGCGCCCCCGATGTAGACGGCGTCCGGGTTCAGGAAGTTGACGATGCCGGCCAGGACCTCGCCGAGGTGCCGCCCGGCGCCGCGCACGGCGCTCGTGACCTCGGGCTCGCCGCTGCGGGCGCGCAGCACGACGTCCGCCGTCGACTCGACGTCGATGCCTGCGGCGCGGAGGACGCGGACGAGCGCGGCACCGGAGGCGACGGTCTCGAGACAGCCGACGTTCCCGCACGAGCACGGCATGTCGCCGGCGGCCGCGATCCGCACGTGCGTGATGTCGCCGGCGATCACGCCGGCCCCGTGGTAGATCTCGCCGTCGATCACGAACCCGCCGCCGATCGCGGTCCCCGCCTTCACCGTGATCGACTTCGCGTGCTCGGGGCGCGCGGTGTACTCGGCGAGCGCCATGAGGTTCGCGTCGTTGTCGACGACGACCGGCACGCCGTACTCCTGGGCGAGACGCTCGCGGATGGGGAAGCCGTGCCAGCCGGGCATGCGCGAGGGGGAGTCGACGCATCCGCGCTCGATGTCCACGGGCCCGGGCAGGGCGAGGCCGACGCCCGCGAGGCCGTCGCGGCCGTTCCGCTCGATGAGGCGACGGAACGCGACGCCGAGGACCTCCACGGCATGCTCGGGTCCGAGCCGGATGTCGAAGGGGACCTCCTCGACGTCGTCGTCCCCCCGGGCCACGCCGAGTGCGCCGAGCCGCACATGGGCGCCGCCGAGGTCGGCGACGAGCACGTACTGCGTGTGCCTGGCCGCGACGAGCCTCTTCTGGGGCCTGCCCCCGCGCGAGGCGACCGTTCCGACCTCCTCGAGGAGACCGCGGTCGAGGAGGCCCTGCACGGCCAGGGACACGGTGGAGGCGGGCACGCCCACCATCCGGGAGAGCTCCGCGCGGGACTGCGCCCGGCCCGAGGCGACGAGGCCGAGGATGCTGCGCCGCAGGGTCTCGATGCTCGTCGCCATGCCGCCTCCACTTATCACAGATCGGTGAAAAGATCCGGCGCTGTCGAGCGAGCGACGCGCTCCGGATTCCCGCGCAGTCCACTCAAGCACGCTCCTCCTTTCGCCAAAGCAGCAGAAACATGCTTTTTACACACATGTTTTGCTTTCTTCACAGGCGCTCTCTTGACTGGAGGGACCGAGCGCCGCGGCTCCGCGGCCCCGGCGAGCTCGACCTCACCTCCCCCTTCCCTTCCGTCAAGGAGCATCCCCATGACAGCCAGACTCGGTCCGGTCGCGCGCGGCCGCGCGGTCGGGCTCGCCGCCACCGCGGAGGCCGCGCTCATCGCCCTCACCGCCTGTACCTCCGGCAGCGGTCCCTCGACCTCGGGCGGATCCGATCACGCCGACACAGTGAGCTACGCCCTGCCGGCGGGCGTCGTGCCGAACTGGATCCTGCCCATCTCGACCCCCGGGCACACCAACAGCAACAACTACTCCATCCAGAACCTGCTCTGGGAGCCGCTCATCGCCTACAACGGCAGCAGCGGCAGCGGGAAGATCCAGTTCGACCCCAAGGCCTCGGTCGCGAGCTCGTACACGTTCTCGCCGGACGGCACGTCCGTCACCATCACGCTCAACGACATGAAGTGGAGCGACGGCGAGCCGGTCACGAGCCGCGACGTCGAGTTCTGGTTCAACCTCGTCACGGCGAACAAGACGAAGTGGGCGCGCTACCGGCCCGGCGCGATGCCGGACGACGTCTCGAGCTTCACGACCGTCGACGACCACACCTTCACACTGACCTTCGACAAGGTCTACAACCAGAACTGGCTGCTGTCGGACAACCAGCTCAACGAGATCACGCCGCTGCCGTACCACGCGTGGGCGAAGACGAGCGCCGACGCGACCGTCGACACGAGCGCCGACCTCGACCGCACGACGGCGGGCGCGCAGGCGATCTTCTCCTACCTCAACGAGCAGGCGATGGACGTCTCGAGCTATTCGAGCAACCCGCTGTGGAAGGTCGTCGACGGCCCGTACACCCTCAGCCAGTTCACGACCACCGGCCAGGTGACCTTCGTGAAGAACGCGCACTACGACGGCAAGGACCCCGCCTCGATCGGCACCGTCAAGCTGCTGCCCTTCACGACCGTCGACGCGGAGGAGAACGCGGTGCGCGCCAAGGAGGTCGACTACGGCTACATCGCGCCCACCGACGTCTCCCAGAAGTCCACCTTCACCCGCCTCGGCTACCAGATCGAGCCCTGGAAGGGCTGGGCCATCACCTACATCCCGTACAACTTCAACAACCCCACGCTCGGCGCGGCGTTCAAGCAGCTGTATGTGCGCCAGGCCGTGCAGAGGTCGATCGATCAGAAGAACATCGCCGGGGTGATCTGGAACGGCGCGGCGACGCCGACCTACGGTCCGATCCCCCAGGGCACGCCGAACGACTTCATCTCCTCCACGCAGAAGACGAACCCCTACCCCTACGACCCGAGCGCGGCCAAGAAGCTGCTGACGAGCCACGGCTGGTCGATCGGATCCGACGGCATCGCGGCGTGCGCGCAGCCGGGCACGGCGGACGACCAGTGCGGCGCGGGCGTCGCCGCCGGCACGACGCTCTCGATGACCCTCGTCTCGCAGAGCGGCTCGACCGTCACGGACAACATGATGTCGACGATCAAGTCCTCGCTCGCCAAGGCGGGCATCGGCCTCACCGTCAAGGACGTCCCCGCCAACGAGGTGCTCGCGCAGACGCCCAAGTGCACGCCGGACGACGCGGCGTGCTCCTGGCAGCTCTCCTTCTTCGGCACCGCCGGCAGCTGGTACTTCCCCGCCTACCCGACCGGGGATCAGCTGTTCTACTCGGGCGGCCCGACGAACTTCGGGAGCTACGCCGACAGCCAGGTGGACAGCCTCATCGAGCAGTCGAGCTCGTCCACGAGCAACGAGCCGATCCAGCAGTACAGCGCCGCGCTCACGAAGCAGCTGCCCGTCATCTGGCTGCCCAACCCCGACTACCAGGTGTCGGCGGTGAGCACGGGGCTCAAGGGCGTGACGCAGGATCCGCTGTCGCGCTTCCACCCGCAGCGGTGGTCCTGGTAGGAGCCCGGCCGTTCAGGCCGGCCTTCCCCCTCTGACCGGCACATCACGAAGGAGACACCGCCATGCCCCTCGTCTGGTACACGCTGCGGCGGCTCGCCCAGGCGGTCGTCGTCGTCTTCATCGTGACGGTGGTGGTCTTCCTGATGCTGCACTCGCTCCCCGGGGGTCCCGCTCGCGGGATCCTCGGGGCCGAGGCGACGCCTCAGCAGATCGCCGACTTCAACCACGCCCAGGGACTCGACAAGCCGCTCACCACGCAATACGCGATCTGGATCGGCCAGCTGCTGCGCGGCGACCTCGGGCGCTCCTACTCCCTCAACGCGACGGTATCCTCCCTCATCGCGGAGCGCCTGCCGAAGACCCTCGTGCTCACGCTGCTCTCCGCGCTGCTCGGCCTCGTCGTCGCCGTCCCGCTGGGACTCCTGCAGGCCGCCCGCCGCAACCGGCTGAGCGACTACCTCGCGACCGCGGTGACCTTCGTGCTCTTCTCCACCCCGCTGTTCTTCTTCGGGCTCGTCATGATCATCGTCTTCAGCCAGACCCTCCCCTGGCTGCCGGCGCAGGCCCCGCAGGGTCAGACCCTCGCCTCGGTCTTCGCGGACCCGGCTGCGCTCGTCCTCCCCGTGCTCACGGGGGCGGCCCCGCTCGTCGCGGTGTTCGGGCGCTACATGCGCTCCTCCGCGCTCGACAACCTCGCGAGGGACTACGTGCGCACGGCACGGGCGAAGGGCACCCCGTTCCGGCGCATCCTGAGCAGGCACGTGCTGCGCAACTCGGCAACGCCGTTGATCACGATGCTGGGCTACCAGATCCCCGTCATGTTCGGCGGCGCGCTCGTCGTCGAACAGCTCTTCAACTACCCGGGCATGGGCCTCCTGTTCTGGAACGCGGCGCAGTCCTCCGACTTCCCCGTCCTCCTCGGCTGCATCCTCGTCATCTCCATCGCGACGGTCGCCGGCTCGCTGCTGGCCGACCTCGCCCACTCCCTCATCGACCCCCGAACGAAAGCCGCCCGCTCGTGAGCACCGTCGTCGAGTCGCAGTTCGAACCCCGAGCCCTTGTCGCGCCGTCCCCGGGGCGCGTGATGCTGCGGCGCTTCCTGCGCAACCGCGTCGCCATCGCGGGCGCGGTCGTCATCATCCTCGCCGTGGTGTTCAGCTTCGCCGGGCCGCTCCTGTGGCACACCGACCAGACCCACACGGACCTGACCGCCGCGAACCTCGCGCCGTCGGCCAGGCATCCGCTCGGAACGGACGCCGTCGGCTTCGACGAGCTCGGCCGGCTCATGGTCGGCGGCCGCACCTCGCTGCTCATCGGCCTGTCGGCCGGGATCCTCGCGACCGTCATCGGCACGGTGTGGGGGTCCGTCGCCGGCTATGCCGGAGGCTGGGTCGAGGCGGTCATGATGCGCATCGTCGACGCCGGCATCGCGATCCCCGCGCTGTTCATCCTGCTCGTCATCGCCGCGATCGCACAGCCGAACACGGCGGGTCTCGTGCTCATCCTCGGCCTCGTCTCCTGGCTCGTCCCGTCGCGTCTGATGCGGGCTGAGACCCTGTCCCTCAAGCACAGCGACTACATCCAGACGCTCCGCGCGATCGGCGGCTCCCACGCCCGTGCGATCGTGCACCACATCGTGCCGAACAGCGTCAGCACGATCGTCGTGGCGGTGACGTTCCAGATCGCGGACAGCATCCTGCTGGTCGCGTACGTCAGCTATCTCGGCCTCGGGGTCAAGTCGCCGGACACCGACTGGGGCGGCATGCTGAGCCAGGGGCTCAGCCAGGCGTACAACGGCCGGTGGTGGCTCATCGTGCCGGCCGGACTCGTCATCATCCTCGTCGTGTGCGCGTTCAACGCCATCGGCGACGGCCTGCGCGACTCCTTCGAAGTGGGGGGCCGTCGATGACGCGGGAGCCCGCGAGCACGCACCGGCCCGTCCTCGACGTCCGGGGCGTGTCCGTCACGTTCGCGACCGAGTCCGGCTCCGTCCACGGCGTGGGCCCTGTCGACCTCTCGATCGACCCCGGGGAGGTGCTCGCCCTCGTCGGCGAGTCCGGGTCCGGCAAGAGCACCGTCGCGTTCGCCTCCGCGGGCCTGCTGCCCGGCAACGCCTCGGTCTCCGGCAGCATCGTGCTCGACGGCACGCAGGTCGTCGGCGCCACCGAGCGCGAGCTGCGCCCGCTGCGCGGGAGCACCGCCGGCTTCGTCTTCCAGGAGCCGGCGACGGCGCTGAACCCGCTCATGCGGGTCGGGGACCAGATCGCCGAGGCGATCCGCAACCATGCGGACGCCTCCCCCGCGGCCTCTCGTGCACGGGCGATCGAGCTCATGCAGAGGGTCGGGATCCCGGACCCCGCACGCCGGTCGCGGGCCTTCCCCTTCGAGCTCTCGGGCGGCCAGCGTCAGCGCGTCGTCATCGCGATGGCGATCGCGAACCGGCCGGCGCTGCTCATCGCCGACGAGCCGACCACGGCGCTCGACGTGACCGTGCAGGCCGAGATCCTCGAGCTGATCCGTGCCCTGGCCCGGGACAGCGGGGCGGGCGTGCTCATCGTCACGCACAACATGGGCGTCGTCGCCGACGTCGCGGACCGCGTCGCCGTGATGCACGACGGGCGCGTCGTCGAGACCGGGACAGTCGAGGAGGTCCTGCTGCGGCCCGCCGATCCGTACACCCGCGGGCTCCTCGCAGCCGTGCCGCGGCTGCGCACCGAGCCGGGCGCGCGGCGGCCCGCGCGCTCCGCAGCCTCGACCCCCGTCATCGAGCTCGCCGGCATCGACGTGCGCTACGGGCGCGGCGCAGCGGCCGTGCGGGCCCTCTCCGGGTTCTCGGTGACCGTCTCCGCGGGCGAGACCGTGGGGCTCGTGGGCGAGTCCGGATCCGGCAAGTCCACCGCAGCCCGCGTCGCGCTCGGCCTCCTGCGCCCCACCGCGGGCACGGTGCGCCTGTTCGGCACCGACGCGACGCGACTGCGCGGACGTGCGCGCACGGCGCTGCGCTCCGACATCGGCGTCGTCCTCCAGGATCCGGTGTCCTCGCTCGACTCGCGGCTGACCGTGGAGCAGTGCATCGCCGAGCCGATGCGCGTCCATCGCGGGCGCGTCGCCGACCCGCGCCGGCGGGTCCGGGAGCTGCTCGACGCCGTGCGCCTGCCGCAGACGGTGCTGAGCCGGTCGCCGCTCGAGCTCTCCGGCGGGCAGCGCCAGCGCGTCAGCCTCGCCCGCGCCCTCTCCCTCGGGCCCCGGCTGCTCGTCGCGGACGAGCCGACGAGCGCCCTCGACGTCTCCGTGCAGCAGAGCGTGCTCGACATCATCGCGGAGACGCAGAGCCGGCTCGGCTACGCGCTGCTCTTCGTCAGCCACGACCTCGCCGTCGTCCAGCAGATCTGCGACCGGGTCGTCGTCATGCGCCACGGACGCGTCGAGGAGTTCGGCACCGTCGACGAGACGCTCGTCTCCCCGCGGTCCGCCTACGCGCAAGCGCTGCTGCGCGCCGTCCCCGTGCCGGACCCCATCGCCCAGCGTGAGCGGCGGCGAGCGGCCGCCGAGCAGGCGGACGCCGCCCGATGAGCGCGTGGAGCGCCGGCATCGACATCGGCGGCACGACGACGCACGTCGTCCTCGTGGACGAGAGCGGCCGCATCCGGGCGCACGCGTCCGCCCTGACCCCGGCCCGCGACGGCGGCGAGGCCATCATGGCCCGCGCGCTCGACCTCGTCGAGGAGCTCGTGCACGAGCACCGGCCCGGGCTCGCGGCCGTCGGCGTCGGCACGACCGGCGTCGTCGACACCGACCGCGGACGCGTGCTCATCGTGAGCGACTCGTTCCGCGGCTGGGCGGGCTTCGACATCCCGGGCGCCGTCCACGATCGGCTGGGCCTCCCGACCCTCGTGCACAACGACGTCAACGCGTTCATGGCCGGCGAGATGGCCGCCGGCGCCGGGCGCCGCCACCGCAACGCGCTGGGCATCATGCTCGGCACCGGTGTCGGCGGCGCGCTCTGGCTCGACGGACGGCTCTTCCCGGGACCCCATGGCGCCGCGGGCGAGATCGGCCACATGCCGGGCTTCGGCGGGCTCCTCTGCACGTGCGGCGCGCACGGCCACCTCGAGACGCTCGCCTCCGGGCCCTCGATCTCGAAGGCCTACCTCCGCCGCACCCGCCGGCGGCTGACGTCGGCAGAGGTCGCCGCGCATGCGCACGATGCGGACGAGGCGGCACGGGCCGTCTTCGAGGAGGCGGGCGATGCGCTCGGCCGCGCGATCATCATGGCGACCGCGCTGACGGACGTCGACGCCGTCATCATCGGAGGCGGCGTCTCGGCGGCGTGGCCGCTGTTCAGCCCTGCCCTGTTCGCCGCCCTCGACCACGAGCCCCCGGTGCGCGGCACGGCGCCGGTCATCGTGCCGACCGAGCTCGGCAAGCTCGCGGTGGCCGTCGGCGCGGCGAGCCTCGCCGGGCTCGCCACCGCCGCGTGAGAGGCGCCCGGCGGAGGGGGCGTGCGGAGCCCCCGTGCCGGCACGCCTGTCCGCGCGAGGCGGGGTCAGACGCCCGCCACGAGGCTCGGCGGGAGGTCGAGGGCGGGGTAGGCCTGAGCCGGCTCGGCGGCGAGCGCGCGGCGCGCGCTCTGTGCCGTGCGGCCGTACACCACCTCGGGAGCACCGGCAGCGACGCCGTCGAGCGCGGCCGCGACGACGAGCGCGGGGTCGGCCTTCGCGTCGTCGGGCACGTAGCTCGCCATGTCCGTCGCCATGTAGCCGACGTGCAGGGTCGTGACCGCGATCCCGCGGCCGGCGAGCTCCTGGCGCACGACGTTGCTCATCGCCCAGCCCGCGGCCTTCGCGACGCTGTACGCGCCGTAGTGGGGGAGGTGGCGCCAGGAGAGCGCCGAGAGCACGTTGAGCATCGCGCCGCCCCCGCGCGCGGCGATGACGGGCGCGAAGGCGCGCGTCACGGCGAGCATGCCGAAGAGGTTCGTCTCGACCTCCGCGCGGATGCGCTCCATGGGGCTCTCGAGGAGGTCCGCGTGCAGGCTCACGCCCGCGTTGTTGACGAGCAGGGTCACGTCGGGAGCCGCCGCGGCCGCGCGCGCGACCGCCTCCGGATCGGTCACATCGAGCGCGAGCGGAACCGCGCGGGGCGTCGTCACGGCAGCGGGATCGCGAGCGGCCGCGTAGACGCGCGCCGCGCCGCGCTCGAGCAGCTGCTCGACGAGGTGACGCCCGAACCCCCGGCTCGCGCCCGTGACAAGCGCGACCGCTCCCGTGATCTCCATGGACTCCTCGCTTCTCACCCGGTCTCGGAGCGCGGCGCGGCGGCGATCAGCCGCCCGGCGCGTAGTCGGGCGCGGGGGGCAGCCCGAAGAACTCCTCGAGGGTCTCGACCCCCTCGTCGTGCATCTCCGTCGCGAGCGCCACGCCCACGTAGCGGAAGTGCCACGGCTCGTACTCGTAGCCCGTGATCGCCGTCTTGTCGGCGGGATAGCGCAGGATGAAGCCGAAGCGGTAGGCGTTCGCGGCGAGCCACATGCCCTGCGGCGTCTGCCCGAAGCACGCGGCGAGCGTGCACGCGGCCGGCACCGAGGAGATGTCGAGCGCGAGGCCCGTCTGGTGCTCGCTGTAGCCGGGACGCGCGCTCGTGAGGTCGGCGCCCGCCTGTCCGCGGCTCGCGACGTAGCCGTTGTACGTGGAGACCTGGGTCGAGTAGCTGCGATAGGCGCTCTGCGACTGCAGGCCGAGGCCCGCCTCGCTCTGCGCCGCCGCGAACATCGCGACGACGGCGTCCGACGCCTCCTTGCGCAGCAGCGGGGTGTACACGTGCTGCACCGGCACCTGCACGAGGTCCGGCGGCACGTAGTCGCGCGGGTTGAGCGGGCGCAGCTTGTTGACGACGACCCAGATGCTCGTGGGATCGTCGATCGACAGCTGGGACTTGTCGAACGTCGGCGTCGGCGTGGGGGTGGGGGTCGGTCTCGGGGTCGCGGACCGCCGCGCGTGCGCGGTCGCGGACGAGGTCGCGGGAGGACGGCCGCCGCCGTCCGGAGCGCACCCGGCGAGCACGAGCGCGGAGGCGGCGACCGCGGCCGCGAGCGCGACGGCGCGGCGGAGGGGTCTCGGCACGCGTCGAGCATAGTCGCGGGCGGCTCGCCGTTTCCCCGAGCGACGAGCGCACGACGAGCCGCGCGCGGCGCCTTGCGCGACGGCCCCGCGCGACTGCCCCGCGTGACTGCCCCGATCGACAGGTCGGTCCCCAGCGAGGTCACGGCCGGCACCTTCTACGCTGGGACGATGCGCATCGAGAACCAGGTCGACGCGGAGCGCTACGTCCTCCTCGAGGACGACGCGGTCATCGGCGTCGCGGACTACGAGATCGTCGACGACCAGATCCGCATCATCCACGTCGAGGTGCAGCCTGCGCGGCGCGGCAGCGGCCTCGGCGGCGCGTTCGTGCAGCAGGTGCTCGACGACGTCACCGCGACGACGGACTACCGCGTCGTCCCGGCATGCCCGTTCGTCGCCCACTGGCTGCGCGAGCATCCCGACTACGCCGAGCTCACGCGGCGCTGACCGCGGCTCGCACACGCCTCGGGCCCCGGACTCCCCTCGGAGTCCGGGGCCTTCGTCGTTCGTATGCGGGCGGCCACCCCTCCTCCACAGGTCCGACATGACGCGACCCGTCCGCAGAGCGGACCGCCTCGCTCGACCGCTCTCGCGGACCGACTTATAGTGACGAGACAATTTCATAGGGCGACAGATCGATTCCTCATCGCGAGAGCGGTCCGCACCGGGCCGTCCCGCGCGTCCCCTCCCCGTCACACGACAAGGACGTCCCATGACCCCCACGACCCCCCTCACGCGCCGCACCTTTCTCGTCGCGAGCGGGCTCACCGCCGCGACGGCCGCGCTCGCGGCGTGCAGCGCCGGAGCCGGCACGGGCTCCGGCGGCTCGACGACGATCACCGGCGCAGGCTGGGACGACGGCATCACCGACCTGCTCTTCGGCGATGTGCGCACGGCCTGGCAGAAGAAGACCGGCGACACGCTCAAGCCCCAGGCGAGCGTGCCGTTCACCGACTACCAGACGCGCTTCCGCACCCTCATCGCGGGCGGCTCCCCGCCCGACGTCATGCGGCTCAACGACGACTTCCTGCGCGAGCTCACCGACAAGAAGTCGATCCGCGACCTCAGCGCATACATCAAGCACAGCGACGTCGACCTCGGCGACTACTACGCCAACGTCTACGACTTCGCCACGTTCGGCACGCAGCGCACGGCGCAGATCATCGGGACCCAGCCGCGCGTCATCTACTACAACAAGACGATGTTCCAGAAGGCCGGCGTGCCGCTGCCGCCCACGGACTGGACCGACGAGGGCTGGACGTGGGACGACTTCCTCGCCGCCGCGCAGGCGCTCACGCGCGGCCCGGACCAGTACGGCTGCGTCGTCGTGAAGGACACGGGGTACGAGAACACGTTCTCGGTCAACAACGGCGGCGAGGGCGTCTTCTCCAAGGACGGCCACCGCTTCACGCTCGCCGACCCGTCCGGCTACGAGGCCGTGCAGTGGGTCGCCGACCTCGCCCTCAAGCACAAGGTCGCGCCCTCGTGGGGCGAGATCCAGCCGGACCAGGCCGAGCAGCAGCTCTTCGCCGCCGGGCGGCTTGGGATGCTCTTCGGCGCCTCGAGCGGCGCGTCCTACTTCCAGCAGAACGTGCACGACTTCGAGTGGGACATCGCGCCGGTGCCGGGCAAGGTGCGCCAGCAGCAGGAGGGCAGCATGATCGTCACGGTCATCCCCACAAAGGCGAAGAACCCCGACCTCGCGTGGGACTTCCTGAACTACGCGGCCGGCCCGGAGGGCGGCGCCTACTTCGCGAAGGCGGGCATCTGCGTGCCGGTCAACAAGACCGCCGCGCAGTCGCTGCCGGCGACGGGCCAGCCGCCGGCCAACGTCAAGCTCCTCGCGCAGGCAGCGGACCACAACAGCAGCGTCAACTCGACGACCGCGACGTCCCAGGCGGTCGCGATCTACCGGCCGCAGCTCGAGAAGGTCTACATCGGCGAGACGACGGCGAAGGACGCCCTCACGTCGGTGCGCACCCAGATCGAGGCGTTGATCGCGCGCTGATGGCCACGCTCATCGCCGAGAGGCCGAAGGCGGCGGTGCGACCGTCCCGTCGCCGTGCCCTGCGACAGCAGACGCTCACGGGCTGGCTGTTCATCGCCCCGCTCGTGCTCGGGATCCTCCTGTGGCAGGTCGCGCCCGTCTTCGTCTCCCTCTTCTCCTCCTTCACCGACTGGGACGGCATCACCGACCCGACGCTCATCGGCGGGGCCAACTACGCGGACCTCCTGCACGACGGCCTGTTCTGGACGACGCTCGGCAACACGGTCGCCTTCACAGTCGGCGTGCTCCCGCTCACGCTCGTGGCCGCGCTCGGGCTCGCCCTGCTGTGCAACGCGGGCGGTCGCGTGTCGAACGCCTTCTTCCGCACGGCCTACTTCACCCCGTACGTCACGAGCCTCGTGGCGATCGGGCTCGTGTGGACGAAGCTGCTCGCCCCGCGCGGGCCGCTCAACACCGTGCTCTCCGCGGTCGGGGTGACGGGCCCGTCCTGGCTCACCGACGCGCACTGGGCGATGCCCGCGGTCATCGTCGTCTCCGCGTGGCAGGGCGTCGGCTACCCCATGGTCATCCTGCTCGCGGGCCTCCAGGGCATCCCGGAGAGCCTCTACGAGGCGGCGAAGGTCGACGGCGCGCGGGCATGGCGCCGCTTCCGCAGCATCACCCTCCCGCTGCTCACGCCGCAGATCTTCTTCGTGCTCATCACGCAGTTCATCACGTCGTTCCAGATCTTCGCGCTCATCTTCGTGCTCACGAAGGGCGGCCCGGGCAACGCGACGAACGTCTACATCTATTACCTCTACCAGAACGCCTTCACCTTCGGCCGGCTCGGCTACGCCTCCGCCATGGCCTGGGTGCTCTTCCTCATCATCGGCATCGTCACGCTCCTGCAGCTGCGTCTGCAGCGCCGGTGGGTGTTCTACAGCTAGGAGCCCGAATGACCACCGCCCTCGCCTCCCCCGGCGTCTCCCGCCGCGCGGGCCGCCGCCGCACGCTCCGCGCGAGCGACCTGCTCTCCCGCAGCGGCCGGCTCGTGCTCATGCTCGCGCTCGCGCTCGTCTTCCTCACGCCGCTGCTGTGGATGCTCTCCGCGTCCCTGCGCACCGAGGCGGACATCGCCCGCAACCCGCTCGGCTTCATCCCCCAGACGTGGGAGTGGGGCAACTACGCGCGCGCCTTCGACGCGATCAGCCCGTTCCTGCTCAACAGCGTCAGGCTCGCCGCGATCAACGTCGTCGGCGTGCTCGTCGTCGCCTCCGCGGCCGGCTACGCCTTCGGCCGGCTCCGGTTCGCGGGTCGCGACGTCGCGTTCTTCCTCGTGCTCGCGACGGCGATCATCCCGAGCATCGTCCTGCTCATCCCGCAGTACATCATCTTCCAGCACATCGGATGGGTCGACACCCAGTACCCGTTGTGGGTGCCTCGCGTCATGACGCCCGTGTTCGGCACCTTCCTCATGCGGCAGGCGTTCCTCACCCTGCCGCAAGAGCTCGAGGACGCCGCGCGCGTCGACGGCGTCTCCGTCTTCGGCATCTACGCGCGCATCATGCTCCCCCAGGTCACGCCCGCGCTCGCGGCCGTGGGCGTGTTCACGTTCGTCGAGTCGTGGAACGACCTGTTCGGTCCGCTCATCTTCATCAACTCCACGGAGCTGCAGACGCTGCCGATCGCCCTCGCCCAGTTCCAGGGCGAGTTCTTCACGACCACCAACCTGCTCATGGCCGCCTCCGCGATCACGATCGTGCCCGTCATCGTCGTCTACGTGCTCGCCCAGCGCTACTTCGTGCAGGGCATCGCCTCGAGCGGCCTCAAGGGCTGAGCCGCTCGCGCGTCGCGGCCCCCTCGCCGCCCCTCCGCCCCTCCGCCCCTCCTGCGCGAAAAGTGACACGCGCGCCGGGATTCCCGGCGCGCGTGTCACTTTTCGCGCAGGAGGGGCGGGCGCGTCGCGCGCAGGGCTCAGGGGACGCGGAAGAGCCACTCGCGCGTCGCGAACTTGTCGCGCACGAGCTGCTCGGCGCGCTCGAGCTCGGACGCGGTCAGGTCGCCGTCCTCGAGGCCGTAGAGGCCGCGGAAGGTCTCGATCATGCGCTCGATGATGTCGGCCCGCGGCAGACCGGTCTGGCTGCGGAGCGGGTCGACGCGCTTCGCCGCGCTCGTCGTGCCCTTGTCGCTGAGCTTCTCCCGGCCGATGCGGAGCACCTCGGTCATCCTCTGGCCGTCCATGTCGTAGCTCATCGTCGCGTGGTGCAGCACCGCGCCGCTGCCGAGCCGCTTCTGCGCGGCCCCGCCGATCTTTCCCTTCGCGCTCGAGATGTCGTTGAGCGGCTGGTAGAACGCGTCGATGCCGAGCGACCGCAGGGCGACGATGACCCACTCGTCGAGGAACGCGTACGAGTCGGCGAAGCTCATCCCCTGCACGAGCTCGGCGGGCACGTAGAGGGAGTAGGTGATGATCGCGCCCGCGTCCATGAACATCGCGCCCCCGCCGCTGATGCGCCGCACGACCTCGAACCCGTACTTCGCCGCGTTGTCGAGGTCAACCTCGTTGCGCACCGACTGGAAGCTGCCGATGACGACGGCGGGGCTGTCCCACTCCCAGATCCGCAGCGTCGGCTGCCGGCGTCCCGCGCCGACCTCCTCCGTGAGCACCTGGTCGAGCGCGAGCTGGAGGTTCGGCGGATACGGCGTGCCCGCGACCAGCTGCCACGAGTAGTCGCGCCAGCCCGACGCGCTCGAGAGCGCACGGCGCACGGTCGTCGCCACCGCCTCGGGCGAGAAGCCGAGCAGCACGGCGTCCTCCGGCAGGCCGGCGCGCACGGCGTCCGCGATGCGCCGCGCGTCAGCGCCGACGGGCAGGCCCGTGATGGCGCGGTCGATGGCCTCGAGCGCGGCGTCCGGCTCGAGGAAGAAGTCGCCCGCGACGCGGACGTTCGCGAGGCGCCCGTCGACGACGTCGAGATCGACGACGACGAGCTTGCCTCCGGGGACCTTGTACTCGCCGTGCACGACGGCCAGCCTAGTCACCGCGCGAGCGCTCCTCGCCGCGCACGCCGGGCTCGCTCCCAGCGCTCCGGCACGACGGCGACGCTCGGCCCGGGCGGAGCGCCGCAGCCGCGCGAGCGGGCCTGGGCCCGGCCGGCATCGAGGGTCAGCCGACGCGCCGATCGAGCCACGAGATGAGGTCGCCTACGACCTGCTCCCGGTTGAGCTCGTGGAACACCTCGTGCCGCGCCTCCGGGTACACGACGACCTCGACGTCGCTCAGGCCGCCGCGCTCGCGATACGCGCGCGCGAGGCGCCGCACGCTGCGCTCGCCGCCGAGCGCGTCGTCGGAGCCGACGAGCAGGAGCATCGGCACGTCCTTGGAGAGGCGGCGCGGGCGTCCGTAGAGCCGCAGGCCGTCCGCGATCCCGAAGAGCCTCGCGACGTCGGCGGGGAAGGTGAGGGGATCGTCGCGGAACGCCTCCGCGACCGCGGGGTCCCGGCTCAGCCACTCGTATCCGGTCGTGCCGAGATGCGCGTGCCGCCGGTTGAGGTCGCCCGCGTTCATGTGCCCCGGCATCCGGTATGCGGTGCCGCTGAGCACGACGCCCGCGTACGGCGTCGCATCGCGGTCGACGAGCATCTGCGCCATGAGCGACCCCCAGCTGTGGCCGAGCAGCACGAGGGGCACGTCCGGGCTCGTGCGGCGGAGGAGGCCCGTGAGCTCGCGCATGTCGCCGACGGTCGCACGCAGGCCGCCCGGGCCGAGCCGTCCGAGCCGCGCGACGTCGCCGTCCCACTGCTCGAGCCCCGTGCGCCCGTGCCCCCGATGGTCGTTCGCGCACACCGTGTAGCCCGCGCGCACGAGGGCCTGCGCGATGGGCTCGTAGCGCAGCGCGTGCTCGCCCAGCCCGTGCGCGATCTGCACGATGCCACGAGGGTGCGGCGCGGACCAGCGATAGCAGTGGACGGCGACCCCGTACGCGTCCCGGAACGATCCCTCGGCGCGCTCGACGGGGAGCGCCGCGGAGTCCTCGGCCACGTCGCCACCTCCTCCTCCCGGACCCCGAGCGTGCTCGCGGCTGGGAACGGGCTCAGTCTAGGGACGAGGCGACGATCGCGCCGGTTACTTAGCCGGACTAATTTGCTAGACTAAGGATTCCCATGACGCAGCAGGACCACGAGCGGAGCGCGGACGACCTCGACGCCGTGGAGCTGCGTCTGCTCATCCAGCGCGTGGCCCGTCGCATCCGCGCCAAGCGAGGAGACGCCGCACTCTCCGATGCACAGCTGAGCGTGCTCTTCCACCTCGAGATGCACGGAGACAGCAGCCTCGGCCGGCTCGCCGAGCACGACCGGGTGACGCCGCCGTCGATGACGCGCACGGTCGCCTCCCTCAAGGAGTCCGGGTACCTCGAGACCGAGCCCGGCAAGGACGACGCGCGCCGCGTCATCGCGCGCATCACACCCAAGGGCCTCGCGATGGTCCAGGAGACGCGCCGCCTGCGCACGGCGTGGTTCGCAGCCCAGCTCGGGGACCTCTCCCCGGCCGAGCGGTCAGCACTGCAGGAGGTGATGCCGATCCTGCGCAGGATCGCCGAATCGTGACCTCGATGTTCCGCTCCCTCGCCGTGCCCAACTACCGCATCTGGTTCGCCGGCGCGCTCGTCTCCAACACGGGGACCTGGATGCAGCGCACGGCCCAGGACTGGATCGTGCTCACCGACCTCACCGACCACGACGCGACCGCGGTCGGCGTCACGATGGCGCTGCAGTTCGGACCGCAGCTCGTGCTCATGCCCCTCTCCGGGCTCGTCGCCGACCGCTTCGACCGCCGCCACGTGCTCCTCGTCACGCAGCTCGCGATGGGCGTGCTCGGCGCGCTCCTGGGCGTGCTGACTCTCTCGGGGCTCGTCGTGCTGTGGGAGGTGTACGCGTTCGCCCTCCTGCTGGGGGTGGCGGCCGCGTTCGACGCGCCCGTGCGGCAGTCCTTCGTGTCCGAGCTCGTGCCGAACGACCAGCTGCCGAACGCGGTCGCGCTCAACTCGGCCTCCTTCAACGGCGCGCGGCTGTTCGGCCCCGCCGTCGCGGGTCTGCTCGTCGCCGTCGTCGGCGCGGGCTGGGTCTTCATGCTCAACGGGCTCACGTTCGCGGGCACGATCTGCGCGCTGCTCGCGATCCGCCCCTCGGGGCTGCAGCCGGCGCCACGGCTCGCGCGCAAGCGAGGGCAGATCCGCGACGGGTTCCGGTACGTGCGCTCGCGCTCGGACATCGTCGTCATCCTCGTGCTCATCGCGATCATCGGCACGTTCGGGGTCAACTTCCCTATCTACACGTCGACGATGGCGACGGTCGCCTTCCACAAAGGGGCGGGCGAGTTCGGCGTGCTCTCCTCGGTCATGGCCGTCGGATCGCTCGCGGGCGCGCTGCTCTCGGCCCGGCGCGAGCGGCCGCGCATGCGCATCATCGTCGCGGCCGCGACCGCGTTCGGGGTGACGTGCACCCTCGCGGCGCTCGCCCCGACGTATCTGACGTTCGGCATCGCGCTCGCCCTCGTCGGGCTGAGCTCGCTCACGCTCATGACAAGCGCGAACGCGTACGTGCAGTCGACGACCTCGCCCGCCGTGCGCGGGCGCGTCATGGCGCTCTACATGGCGATCTTCATGGGCGGCACGCCGATCGGCGCACCGCTCGTCGGATGGGTCGCGAACGTCTTCGGGCCGCGCTGGGCGATCGGCGTGGGGGCTGCGTCCGGCTTCGTGGGCGCCGCGATCGCGGTCGGGTGGCTGCTGCGGACGGGGCGCGTGCGCGTCTCGATGCACGAGGGCCGCCCGCACGTGCACGTCGGACGCCCCGACCCGGAGGCGATCACCGGCCAGCTCGCGACCGTCGAGGCCGCCTCCGAGCGCTGACGCTCCGCCGCTCCGCGCTCCCGCCGCTCCGCGCTCGTCGCGTCGCACTCGCGTCGCGTCGTCGCGCGAAGTGTGAGTTTGTGCGGGTTTCGGCGCGCCGAAACCCGCACAAACTCACACTTCGGCCGGTGGGGGAAGGGGACGGGGGGCAGGAGGAAATAGTGGGGCACGGGTCCGGCGTTGTCGCAAGGGCGGTGCGTGGCGCACCACGGAGCCCGACGACGGCCCGACGACGGACGCCGACGACGGCCCCGTACCCCGACCCGCGCCCGGCCCCGTACCCCGATCTGCGGAGGATCTCGTGAAAGCGATCGTGCACGACCGGCCCGGCGACGCATCCGTGCTGCGCCTCGTCGAACGGGACGTCCCCGAGCCGGGCCCGGGCGAGGTGCGCGTGCGCGTCGTCGTCTCGGGCGTCAACCCGACGGACTGGAAGTCCCGCAGCGGCGCGACGAGCGGCACGAACGGCACGGATCGCCCGTCCGCCCTCCAGTCCGTGCCCAACCAGGACGGCTCCGGGATCGTCGACGCGATCGGCCCGGGCGTCGACGGCTTCGCGATCGGCGACCGCGTGTGGGTCGTCATCGCCGCGTGGCAGCGGCCGTCCAGCGGCACGGCACAGGAGTACACGGTCGTGCCCGTCGAGCGCGCCTTCCCCCTGCCCGACGGCGCCGACTTCGACCTCGGCGCGAGCGTCGGCATCCCGGCTCTCACCGCCCATCGCGCCCTCACGGTCGCCGAGGACGGTCCACGACGACTCGGCCCCGGAGCGCTCGACGGCCGCGTCGTGCTCGTCGCCGGCGGCGCGGGCGCGGTCGGGCACGCCGCGATCCAGCTCGCGCGCTGGGCCGGCGCGACCGTCATCGCGACCGTGAGCGACGACGCGAAGGCGGCCCTCGCGACGGCGGCCGGCGCCTCCTCCGTCGTGCGGTACACGGCCCCGGACGCCGCGGACGCGATCCGCGCCGTCGCCCCGGCGGGCGTCGACGTCGTCGTGGAGGTCGCGATCGGGCGCAACGCCGAGCTCGATCTCGCGGTGCTCGCGCCGCGCGGCACGATCGCGACCTACGCCAACAACGGCGACCATCCGTTCACGCTCGACGTGCGCGCCGCGATGGCGCGGAACGCGCGCTACCAGTACGTGCTCGTCTACACCATGGGGGCCGACGCGATCCGGGCCGGCGGGGAGGACACGACGGCCGCGATCGCCGCGGGCGCGCTGCCCGTCGGCGCCGCGGCGGGGCTGCCCCTCCATCGCTTCCCGCTCGAGCGGACGGCGGACGCTCACCGAGCCGTCGAGGGCGGCGCCGTGGGCAAGGTGCTCGTCGACGTCGCCCCGGACCCGACCAACCAGCAGCAGAAGGAGCAGCGATGACCATCGTCGTCACGGGAGCCACCGGTCACCTCGGCGCGCTCGCGATCGACCACCTTCTCGCCCGCGGCGTCCCCGCGGCCGACATCGTCGCGGGCGGCCGCGACCCGGATCGGCTCGCCCGCCTCGGCCGTTCGGGAGTGCGCACGGCCGTGCTCGACTACGACGCGCCCGCGACGATCGCGGACGCTGTCGCGGGCGCGGACGCCGTCGTTCTCGTGTCCGGGAGCGAGGTCGGAACGCGCGTCCGCCAGCACGGGGCGGTCGTCGACGCCGCGAAGGCCGCGGGCGTCGGGCGCCTCGTCTACACGAGCGCGCCGCGGGCACGGGAGAGCGCGCTCATCCTCGCGCCCGACCACAAGGCGACCGAGGAGCTCATCGAGGCGTCGGGACTGCCCGCGACGATCCTGCGGAACAACTGGTACAACGAGAACTACGTGGCCGCGCTCGAGCAGGCCGCCCGCACGGGCGCGCACGTGGCGAGCACGGACGGCGGGCGCGTCGCGAGCGCGGCTCGCACCGACTACGCGGAGGCGATCGCCGCCGTGCTCACGAGCCCGGGGCACGAGGGTGCGGTGTACGAGCTCTCCGGCGACACGGCGTGGGACGGCGAGGAGTTCGCCCGCGTCGCCTCGGAGGTGCTCGGCCGGCAGGTAGTCTACCGTCCCGTGTCGTCGGACGAGCACCTCGCGATCCTGCGGGAGGCGGGTGTCGACGACGACACGGCGGCGTTCGTCGTCGCCCTCGACGCGAACATCCGGGACGGGCTCCTCGCGGAGACCTCGGGCGAGCTCGCACGGCTCATCGGCCACGCGACGACGCCGCTCGTCGAGACGTTGCGCGCGGCGGCTGCGGCCGGGCGCTGAGGGCGCGGCGCGCGGCGTCGGCCCGTGCAGTGCAGGCGGCGCGGCTCACGCGCCGAGCGGCGGCCGCGTCCCGACGACGAGCGTCGTCTCGTGCTCCCGCGAGCGCACCCAGCGGCCCGCGAGGCCCGCGACGGCGAGCGCAGCGACGGCGGCGGACGCTTGATCCCGGCCGACCTCGCTCACGACGACGCCTCCCGGCCGCAGCCACGTGCGCGCGCCGGCGGCGACGCGGCGCAGCAGGTCGAGCCCGTCCTCGCCGCCGTAGAGCGCGATCCGGTCCTCGTGCTCACGCGACTCGACGGGCATGAGCGGCAGCGCGCTCGTGGGCACGTACGGCACGTTCGCCGCGATCGTGTCGATGCGTCCGCGGATCCGGCCGGGAAGGGCGTCGAAGAGGTCCCCCGCGAACACGGCGGCGTGCGCCCCCAGGCTCTCGGACGCGCACCGCACCGCGACCGGGTCGAGGTCGCAGGCGTACAGGTCGAGGCCGGGCACGCGCTCCCGCAGGGCGAGCGCGATCGCACCGCAGCCGCAGCACAGGTCGACGACGGTCGCGCCGGGCGCCGTGAGCGCGGCGGCGGTCTCGACGAGGAAGGCCGTGCGCTGCCGCGGGATGAAGACCCCCGGCGCGATCGGCACGCGCAGTCCGCAGAACTCGACCCAGCCGAGCACGTGCTCGAGGGGCTCGCCCGCGACGCGGCGGGCGAGGAGCGACTCGAGCTCGCCGCCGGATCGCGCCGCCTCGAGCAGGAGCGCTGCCTCGTCCTCGGCGAAGACGCAGCCCGCGCGTCGCAGCCGTGCGACGACGACGGCGGGGTCGAGCGACCCCGGGTCGCCGGAACCCCGCTCGCGCGCCGCGCCGGAACCCCGCTCGCGCGCCGCGCCGGGACGACGCGAGGCAGCCGCGGTCGCGTCCCGGTTCGCACCGGTCATGGGGACTCCTCCGTGCGGCGCACGCCTCCGCGTCTCGATGCCGCTCCGAGCATAGACCCCTCCGCGCACGCGCGAAGTGTGAGTTTGTGCGGGCTTCGCGGCGCGAAAACCCGCACAAACTCACACTTCGGCGACAGGGGGCGGGTCAGGGGGAGGGGGTCAGGCCTCGCGCGTGATCTCGACGGTCACGAAGAGCTCCGACCCGTACGGGCCCGCGTAGACGCCGCGCAGCGGCGCGACGTCGGAGTAGTCGCGACCGCGGCCGACGAGCACGTGCCGGTCGCCGATCGCGAGCTGGTTCGTCGGGTCGAACCCCGTCCACTCGCCGCAGAACCACTCCACCCACGCGTGCGACTCCCCCGCGACCGTCACGCCGATCGCCGGATCCGGGTCGGGGTGCAGGTATCCCGAGACGTAGCGCGCCGGTATGCCGACCGAGCGGAGCGCGCCGAGGGCGAGGTGGGTGATGTCCTGGCACACGCCGCGGCGCTGCTCCCACGCCTCGACGGCGGTCGAGTGCACGCCCGTCACGCCGGGCATGTACTCGACGGCCGCGCCGATCTCCGTGCAGATGGCGCGAGCCGCCGTGCACGGGTCGGGGCTGCCGTCCGCGAGCGAGCGCGCGAGCGCGACGACCTCGGCGGGCGGATCGGTGCGCCGCGTCTGCGCGAGCTGCTCGACGCGCTCCGTCGAGGCCTCCACGGCGCGCGCGAGCTCCCCCCAGCCGATCGCGTGGCCCGAGTGCGGACGCGACCGCACCTCGACGAGGCTCGTCGCAGTGAGCGAGAGCTCGCGGTGGGGCGTGAGCACCTCGAACGACGTCACGCGCGTGCCCCAATAGTCGACGTATCCGTGCGCGCTCGAGAGCGGCGCGATCTCGAGCGCGGCGTCGAGCACGAGCTGCCCCTCGGCGCTCGTCGGCAGCATGCGCGCCTCGTTGTACGACGCCGTGACCTGGCCCTCGTAGTGGAAGCCCGTCACGTGCCGCACGCGGAGGCGGTTCACGTGTTCTCCCCCACCCAGCTCGGCGCGGTGTTGCTCGGGAAGTAGCGCTGTCGCACCGCCTCGCTCGCGGCGCTGATCGCGGACTGCACGGCTTCCATGCGCGCGGGCAGGTCGTCGAGGATCTCGGTGATGGGCCGGTACTCGAGCTCGATGCGGATCTGGCCGAGCAGCCGCAGGGCCTGGTCGCTCACGCCCACGCGCTCCGATCGCGGCTCGATGTCGCGCAGGCACTCCTCCGCACGCGAGACGGCGAAGAGCACGCTGCGCGGGAAGAGCCGGTCGAGCAGCAGGAACTCGGCCGCGTTGCGCGCGCTCGGCACGCCGCGGTAGGTGCGCAGGTACGCCTCGTAGGAGCCGCACGAGCGCAGGATCGTCGTCCAGCTGGGGCCGTTCGCCTCCGTGAGCGAGCGCGTCGCGAGCAGCCGCGCGGTCATGTCCGCGCGCTCGAGGCTGCGGCCGAGGGTGAAGAAGCTCCACGCCTCGTCGCGGCTCGTGGAGCACTCGACGATGCCGACCGCGAGCGCCGCGCGCTCGCGCACCCACGCGAAGAACTCGTGCACCTTGTCGCTCGCGACCTTGCGCGGCATGCGTGCGCGGGTCGTGTTGAGCATCTCCCACAGCTCGCTCGAGACGATCTCCCGCGCGCGCCGCGCGTTCTCCCGTGCCGCTGCGAGCGAGTAGGCGATGCTCGCCGGCTGGGCGCGGTCGACGGCGAGGATCGAGAGCACGTCGGCGCGCGTGAGCTCGACGCCCTCGGGCGCTTCGGTGCCCATGACGCCGAGCAGCGAGCGGCAGGCGAGGTCCTCCTCGATCCACGGGTCCTCGAGCAGCAGCTGCAGGTGCACGTCGAGGATGCGGGCGGTGCCGTCCGAGCGCTCGATGTACCGCCCGATCCAGAACAGGCTCTCCGCGATGCGGCTCAGCATCGCCGGATCCTCGACCCGGTCGCGCAGGCGGCCTGCTGCTGTTGCTGCTGCTGGTCTCGCCGCGGAGGCTCGAACGGCGGTTGATCGGGGGCGCGATCCCCGCCGGGCGGCGGGATCGACTGCGTGACCGCGGCCTGGTCGGCGACGAGCTCCTGGATCCGGTGATCCGCGATGCGGATCGCCTCCCTTCCCACGACCCACGTGTCCTTCGATCCTCCGCCCTGACTGGAGTTGACGATGAGCTGCCCCTCGGCGAGCGCGACGCGCGTGAGGCCCCCGGGCAGCACCCACACGTCCTCGCCGTCGTTGACGGCGAAGGGGCGCAGGTCGGCGTGGCGCGGCCGCATCCCCTCGTCGACGAGCGTGGGGATGGTGGAGAGCTGCACGACCGGCTGCGCGATCCAGCCGCGCGGGTCCTCGCGCAAGCGCACGCGCGTGGCCTCGAGCTCGGCCGGCGAGGCATCGGGTCCGATGATCAGCCCCTTGCCGCCGGAGCCGTCGACGGGCTTGACGACGAGCTCGTCGAGCCGGTCGAGCACCTCCTCGAGAGCGCCCGGCTCCTCGAGACGCCACGTCTGCACGTTGGGGATCACCGGCTCCTCTCCGAGGTAGTAGCGGATGAGGTCGGGCACGTACGTGTAGACGAGCTTGTCGTCCGCGACGCCGTTGCCGACGGCGTTCGCGATCGTCACGTTCCCGAGGCGCGCGGCCATGAGGAGGCCGGGCGAGCCGAGCATCGAGTCGGCGCGGAACTGCAGCGGGTCGAGGAACTCGTCGTCGACCCGCCGGTAGATGACGTCGACGCGCGTCGGACCACCCGTCGTGCGCATCCACACTCTGCCGCCGGAGCAGATGAGGTCGCGGCCCTCGACGAGCTCGACGCCCATCAGGCGCGCGAGGAGGGTGTGCTCGTAGTATGCGGAGTTGAAGACACCGGGAGTAAGCACCACAACGGTCGGGTCTTCAACGCCTTCCGGCGCGGACGCCCGCAGGGCGTGCAACAGCTTGTTCGGATAGTCGCCGACCGGCCGCACCCGCATGCTCACGAACAGCTCGGGCAGCGTCTGCGCCATGACCCGCCGGTTCGAGATCACATAGCTCACGCCGCTCGGCACGCGCACGTTGTCTTCGAGCACGCGCCAGGCGCCCTGCTCGTCGCGGATCAGGTCGATGCCGCTGACCTGGATGCGCACGCCGTTCGCGCTCCGGATGCCTGCCGCCTCCCGGTGGAAGTGGGTGGACGAGGTGATGAGGGATGCGGGGATGACCCCATCGCGCACCATCTCCTGCTTGCCGTACACGTCGTCGAGTAACAGCTCGAGCGCTTTCACACGCTGCTTGATGCCTTTCTCGACCGTCGTCCACTCGGCCTGCGGGATCACCCTCGGCACGGCATCGAGCGGGAACGGGCGCTCCTCGCCGGCGAAATCGAACGTGACCCCTTGCGCCAGGTAACTCGCACCCAGCGCCTCAGTGCGGCCCCTCAGCTCGTCCTGAGTCATCTTGGCGAGGGTCGAATAGATCTCGCGATAGGAGGTGCGCGGACGGGCCTTTTCGTCGAACATCTCGTCGTAGGCGTCGGCACCGGAGCGCAGGGCGAGACCGCCGCCATACCCGTCGAAGAGGTCTCCCATGCGCTTAGCGTACGCACAGGGTGTTGCGGCGACGTTTCCGTCAGTTCTCGGGCGTGTGACGACGGATGCCCGCGCGATAGCATTTATCTGCAACGTTTTGCGGCACCCGACGAAGGAGCTGTCAATGGCTTCACAGCGCATCTGCTTCCAGCTTCAGGTGAAGCCCGATCGGATTGCGGAGTACGTCGAACGCCACCGCGCGGTCTGGCCCGACATGCTCGAGGCTATCCGCGATGCCGGCAGGTGCAACTACTCGCTGTACCTGCGCGATGACGGCCTGCTCATCGGCTACTACGAGACCGACGACGACGACGCGTCCGCTGCCGCGCTTGCGGCCGATCCGCGCACTGCAGAGTGGGAGGCCAGCTCGACGGACCTCTTCGTCTCGCTGAGTGGCGACCGTGCCGACCAGAGCGCGTTGCAGCTTCGCGAGGTGTTCCACCTCGAAGACCAACTCGCGGCCCTCGGCGAATAGCTACTCCTGATCGGGCTCTGCGAGACCGACGACCCAGTCGACCAGGTACTCGAGCAGTGGGGCCGCCTGCCCGGGATCGATGCGGCGAGGGTCTGGGCCGAACACCCCGTGCAGCGGATGATCGGCGCGATGACGATCGGCCCCGAAGGGATCCTCTCCCGCGGGCGCGGGAAAGGCGTCGGGATCGGGAAGCCGGCTCAGGTCGACCAGCCTGGGCTCAAGCGCCTGCAACAGCAGCGACTCGAAGCGGCCCGCGTGGTCCGGAGCAACGGGAGGATTCGGCGCCTGGCCGAGTGTTCGCGCGACCGCACGCGACGATGCACCGGTCGCGTTCCACGCGCTCGCAACGCGCTCGACGAGTTCGCGTTGTTCGTCGGCGAAATGACCGCTGAGGATCACGAAGCATCGCACGCCGAGTTCATCCAGCCGCTCCAGCGTCTGCGTTAGGAGCGTCTCGATCGGCTCTGCCGCGCGCGACATGAGCGTCCACGGATAATGGGAGTGCTCGCCACCGACCGCCTGGTGCATGGCGGGCAGCACGACACCGCCGACACGCCCGGCGGCGGCGAGACAGATGCCGTAGGCGGTGAGCGCATCGAGTCCGATCGGCAGATGCGGTCCGTGGAACTCCAGCGAGCCGAGCGGAAGCCAGGCGACCGAGGCGCGCGCAAGTCGCACCTCGACCTGCTCCGGACTGAGTCGGTCTATGGCCGCAGTCGGTTCGTCGCTCA
>JAATFA010000163.1 GCA_015655445.1 Actinomycetales bacterium
AAGCCGATCATCATCGGCCGTCACGCGTTCGGCGACCAGTATCGCGCGACCGACTTCGTCTACGACCGGCCGGGCGTGCTCACGGTGACGTTCACGCCCGACGACGGGTCGGAGCCGATCGAGCACGAGGTGTTCCGCGCACCCGGCGGCGGCGTCGCGCTCGCGATGTACAACCTCGACGCGTCGATCCGCGACTTCGCGCGCGCCTCGTTCAACTACGGCCTCGCGCGCAAGTACCCCGTATACCTCTCGACGAAGAACACGATCCTCAAGGCGTACGACGGGCGGTTCAAGGACCTCTTCCAGGAGGTCTTCGACGCCGAGTTCAAGGAGCAGTTCGAGGCGGCGGGCCTCACGTACGAGCACCGGCTCATCGACGACATGGTCGCGGCGAGCCTCAAGTGGGAGGGCGGCTACGTGTGGGCCGCCAAGAACTACGACGGCGACGTGCAGTCGGACACGGTCGCGCAGGGCTTCGGCTCGCTCGGCCTCATGACGAGCGTGCTCACGACTCCCGACGGCCGCACGGTCGAGGCGGAGGCGGCGCACGGCACCGTCACGCGCCACTACCGGCAGTGGCAGCAGGGCAAGCCGACCTCGACGAACCCGATCGCCTCGATCTACGCGTGGACGCGCGGCCTCGCGCACCGCGGCAAGCTCGACGGCAACCAGGAGCTCATCGGCTTCAGCGAGACGCTCGAGGACGTCGTCGTGAAGACGGTCGAGAGCGGCGCGATGACGAAGGACCTCGCGCTGCTCATCGGACCCGATCAGGGCTGGCAGACGACGGAGGAGTTCCTCGACTCGCTCGACGCGAACCTCAAGGCGCGCATCGGCTGACGCCGCAGGTCGGCGGATGCGGCGCCCACGATGAGGGGTGCGCATGCGACGAGGGGGCCGGAGCGATGCTCCGGCCCCCTCGTGTCGGCGCGGGTTGCCGTTCGGGATGCCGTGCCGGGCGGCGGTCCGTCAGCGGACCGGTCGTCGCGACGCGGTCAGGCGGTCACCTCGGGCGTGACCTGCTGCGCACCCGGCGTGCTCGACGCGACCTCGATCTTGCGCGGCTTGGCCTTCTCGCTCACGGGGATCGTCACGCTCAGCACGCCGTTGTCGTAGCTCGCGCTGATCCGGTCGGTGGCGAGGCCGTCACCCAGGGTGAACTGCCGCAGGAACGTGCCGCTCGGCCGCTCGTGGCTCAGCCACTGCACGCCCTCGAGGCTGCGCGGCGTCCGCTCGGCGCGGATGGTCAGCAGCTGGCCGTCGAGGTTGACGTCGATCGAGCCCGGGTCGACGCCCGGGAGGTCGGCGTTGAGGATGTAGTGGTCTCCATCGCGGTAGAGATCCATGGGCATAAGGCTCGGCCCCTGCCTCGTGTCGAGGAAGCGCGAGGCGACACGGTCAAGCTCGCGGAACGGGTCGAAGAACACTGCCATATTTCATCAACTCCTTCTCTCGCTCACTTGAGTCGCTCCGACTCAACTATTTGAATGCTAGCACTCTCAACACGAGAGTGCCAGTTCTTATTCCCGTGCGCCTGGTCCCGGGGCCAGGCCCGACGCGGTGCTCGGTCTCGCGCGGAGAGGCGATCGCTCGGGCAGCGGGCGACGGGACTGCGCGCGCTTGCCGACGCGAGCGGGCGCGACGTGCGTCTCGGTACGCTGGACGCATGGCGGAGGTCGTGATCGTCCGGGACGCGGAGGAGGCGGGGGCGCTCGCCGCCGACGCGATCGAGGGGCTCGTGCGGGCCAAGCCCGACGCAGTGCTCGGTCTCGCGACGGGATCGACGCCGCTCACGACGTGGCGCTCGCTCGCCCGCCGCGGCCTCGACCTCTCCCGTGTGCGCGGCTTCGCGCTCGACGAGTACGTCGGGCTGCCGCGCGAGCACCCGGAGAGCTACCGCTCGGTCATCCTGCGCGAGGTCGTCGACGTGCTCGGGCTCGATCCGCTCCTTGTGCGCGTGCCCGGAGACGACGGCGGACCGCTCACGACGGCCGGCCGGCGCTACGAGGACGCGATCGCGGCGGCGGGCGGCGTCGACCTGCAGATCCTCGGGATCGGCCGCACGGGGCACATCGGCTTCAACGAGCCGGGGTCCTCACTCGCCTCGCGCACGCGCATCAAGACGCTCGCGGCGCGCACGCGTGAGGACAACGCGCGCTTCTTCTCCTCGATCGACGAGGTGCCGCGGCACTGCATCACGCAGGGCCTCGGCACGATCCTCGAGGCGCGACGGCTCGTCCTCCTCGCGTTCGGGGAGGGCAAGGCGGAGGCCGTCGCGGGCGCGGTCGAGGGGCCGGTCACGACGAGCTGCCCGGGGTCGGTCATCCAGCTGCACCCCGACGTGCTCGTCCTCGTCGACGAGGCGGCCGCATCGCGCCTCGCGAACGCCGACTACTACCGCTACGCGTGGGACCACCGGCTCGAGGTCGCAGGGGCGTAGCCCCGCCGACTCCGGGCCCGCGCCGGGGCGCCCGCCGCGCCCGCGCGGGACCCGACCTTCCTGCGTCATTTGTGACACGCGCGCGCGGAGTCAGCGCGCGCGTGTCACAAATGACACAGGAAGGTCGCCGAGGGGCTCGCCCGCGGCCCACACCTGCCGCACGCGCCACCCCCGGTCGAGCACGACGGCGTCCGCGGCGTAGCCCGCGGCGAGCAGGCCGAGCCGGTCGGCGAGGCCGAGCGCACGCGCGGGCGTGAGCGTGAGCGCCTCGACCGCCGCGGCCGGCGGCAGGCCCACGCGCTCGACCGCGATGCGCAGCGCGAGGTCCTGCGTGAGGGTCGAGCCCGCGATCGTGGGCGTGCCGCTCAACAGGGCGAGCCCGTCGCGCACGGAGACGTTGAGCGATCCGAGGCGATAGTCGCCGTCCGCCGCGCCCGCCGCGGCCATCGCGTCCGTCACGAGCGCGACGCGGTGCGGTGCCTGGGCGAGCGCGATCGCCGCGACGGGCGTGTGCACGTGCAGTCCGTCGAGGATGAGCTCGAGCACGACGCGCTCGTCCTCGAACGCGGCCACGAGCGGGCCCGGCTCGCGATGGTGGATGCCCCGCATGGCGTTGAACGCGTGGGTGAGGATGCGCGCGCCCGCGTCGAACGCCGCACGCGCCTGGTCGTAGGTCGCCGCCGTGTGCCCGACGGCGGGGACGACGCCCGCGGCCGCGATCTCCCCGATCGCCTCGAGGGCGCCCGGCAGCTCGGGAGCGATCGTCATCTGGCGCAGCGTGCCGTCAGCGGCCTCGAGGAGCGCCTCGACGGTCGCGCGATCGGGCTCGCGCAAGTACTCGGGGTGGTGCGCGCCCGGCTGCGCGGGGGAGAGGAACGGGCCCTCGAGGTGGCTGCCGAGCACGAGCGGGTCCTCCCGCGCGAGACGCGCGATGCCCGCGAGGCTCGTGCGCAGCGCCTCGACCGGGTTCGCGACGAGGCTCACGAGAGAGCGCGTCGTGCCATGCCGCCTCTGGTCCGCGAGACCCGCGCGGATGCTCTCCACGCCGTCGTCGTAGCCGTGCCCGCCGCCGCCGTGGACGTGCAGGTCGAGGAAGCCCGGCACGACGACGAGGCCCGCGAGGTCGACGACGCGGTCGGCGCTCGGCGGCTCTCCGACGCCCGCCGCCGCGATCACGGGCCCGTCGAAGAGGATCCACGAGTCGGGCGCCTCGCCCGTCGCGTCGATGCGGTGCGCGTGCGCGAGAAGGGTCGTCTCCATGCGGTCCCCGTCCGTCGTCGCGCCGGTCACCGGAAGATGATGGTGCGGACGCCGTCGAGCAGCACGCGATCCTCCGCGAGCCACTTCACGGCCTGGGTGAGCGTGCGCGACTCCTCGTCCTGGCCGATCGCGATGAGCTGCGCCGGGGAGTGCGTGTGGTCGACGCGCACGACGTTCTGCTCGATGATGGGCCCCTCGTCGAGGTCGCTCGTGACGAAGTGCGCCGTCGCCCCCACGAGCTTGACGCCGCGCGCGTGCGCCTGCCGGTACGGGTTGGCGCCCTTGAAGCCCGGCAGGAACGAGTGGTGGATGTTGATGACGCGCCCGGCGAGCGCCTCGCACAGCGCGGGGGAGAGGATCTGCATGTACCGCGCGAGCACGACGAGCTCGATGTCGTGCTCTTGCACGGCCTCGAGGATCCGCGCCTCGAAGGCGACCTTCGTCTCCTCGTCGACGACGGGGAGGTGCTCGAAGGGCACGCCGTAGAACGAGGCGAGGCTCCCCAGGTCGGGATGGTTGGCGAGCACGAGCGGGATGTCGACCGTGAGCTGGCCCGCGCGCTGCCGGAACAGGAGGTCGTTGAGGCAGTGGCCCGCGCGCGAGACGAGCACGAGCGTCCGCAGGGGACGGCCGACGACGTCGAGCCTCCAGCGCATCCCGTAGCGCTCGGTGACCGGACGCAGGCTCTCCTCGAAGCGCTCGCGCCCGACAGCGGTCTCCACCTGCAGGCGCATGAAGAACGTGCCCGTGTCGTCGCTCGAGAACTGCTGCGACTCGGTGATGTTGCCCTCCGCGGCGACGATCGCGCCGCTCACCGCATGGACGATGCCCGGCCGATCCTCGCACACGAGCGTGAGGATCCAGTGGGTCGCGGGCGCGGTCACGGCACCAGCGTAGCGAGGGCGGCCGCGCGATATCCTGTTCGACGTGCGGTCGGCGGCGACGCCCGCTCGGATCGGCCGTTCGAGCAGGAGCACGGCGAGGTGGAGCACGTGACCGGGCACACGGCAGAGCAGCAGGTCGTCGACGCCCTCGCGTCCGCGTGGGTGTCGCTCGGACTCGAGTACGCCACGGGTGCGCCGGACGTCACGGCGATCTACGCGTACGGCGCCTCGGAGGACGGGTCCACCTTCGTCGAGACGCTCTTCGAGCAGAACGGCACGATCACACATCCGAGCAGGCTGCGGGGCGTCGATGCGAGCGACGCGCGGGTGGACCGGCTCCACGAGCTCATGTTCGAGGACCTCCGCGCTGCTCGCGCCCGGTTCGCCGAGCTCGGCGTCCCGGCGCCGACCGAGTACCGGATCCGCTACGACTGCGCCGCGGGACGGCTGCAGGTCGACATCTCCCGCGAGTCGAGGTTCGGGCCGGACTCGGATCGGCTCATGGAGGAGGGCATCGCGGACTGGCTCGGCGGGCGCGCGCCGAGGCTGCTGTGAGTCCGGGAGGGGAGCCCGCCGGGCCGAGCCGCGGTGATCTGCCTCGCATCCCTCGTCGGATCGCCCGGCGGGCTAGAGTAGACAGGTCTGAACAGGTCGAGAGGACAGCGATGTCGGCAGGAGAGACCGTCCCGAGCACGAGCGAGCGCGGATCGGGGCTGCAGGTCGAGACGAACGCGCTCAACCCGATCGCGGAGTCCGAGCGCAAGGGCAGGCCGCGCGACCTCTTCTGGCCGTGGTTCGCCGCGAACGTCTCTGTGCTCGGGATCAGCTACGGCTCGTTCCTGCTCGGCTTCGGCATCGACTTCTGGCAGGCGACGATCGTCGGGATCCTCGGCATCGTGATCTCCTTCCTCTTCTGCGGCTTCATCGCGCTCGCCGGGAAGCGCGGCTCGGCGCCGACGATGGTGCTCACGCGCGCCGCGTTCGGCGTGCGCGGCGCGCGGCTGCCGGCGATCCTCTCCTGGCTGCTCACGGTCGGCTGGGAGACCGTGCTCGCCGTGCTCGCGGTGCTCGCGACCGCGACGGTCTTCACGCAGCTCGGCTGGGAGGGCGGTATCGCGACGAAGCTCGTCGCCCTCCTCGTCGTGGCCGCGCTCATCGTCGCGGCGGGCGTCTTCGGGTTCGCACTCATCATGCGCCTGCAGACGATCATCACGATCGTGACCGCCGTCATCACGATCGTCTACATCGTCCTCGTCGCCGGACACGTCGACCTCGGCGCGGTCGCCGCGCTGCCGGCGGGCCCCTTCCCGAACGTCGTGGGCGGGTTCGTCTTCATGATGACGGGCTTCGGGCTCGGCTGGGTCAACGCCGCCGCCGACTACTCGCGCTACCTGCCGCGCACGGTGCGGTCGAGCGGCGTCGTCGGCTGGACGACGTTCGGCTCGGCGCTCGCCCCCATCGTGCTGCTCGTCTTCGGCATCCTGCTCGCGGGGTCCTCGGCCAAGCTCAGCGACGCGATCGGGGCGGACCCGATCGGCGCGCTCGCGACGATCCTGCCGACGTGGTTCCTCGTGCCGTTCGTGCTCGTCGCCGTGCTCGGGCTCGTCGGCGGCGCCGTGCTCGACATCTACTCCTCGGGTCTCGCGCTCCTGAGCGCGGGCGTGCGGCTGCCGCGACCGGTCGCGGCGAGCGTGGACGGCGTCATCATGACGCTCGGCGCGATCTACGTCGTCTTCTTCGCGGGCGACTTCATCGGCCCGTTCCAGGGCTTCCTCATCACGCTCGGGGTGCCGATCGCCGCGTGGTGCGGCATCTTCCTCGCCGACATCCTGCTGCGGCGGCGCTCGTACGACGAGCGCGACCTCTACGACCGCCGCGGACGCTACGGGGACGTGCGGTGGCTGCCGGTCGCGCTCGTCGTCGTCGGCACGGCGATCGGATGGGGCCTTGTGACGAACACGTACGCGTCGTGGCTGTCGTGGCAGGGCTACCTGCTCGACCTCGGCCTCGGCGGACGCGACGGCGCGTGGGCCTACGCCAACCTCGGCGTGCTCGCGGCGCTCGTCGTCGGCTTCGCCGGCACGCTCTTCACGGCCGGGAGCGTGCGGCGCCAGGAGGCGCTCCCGCTGTCGCAGGAGGGGCCGGCGCGCGACTCCGCGGCGGCGCTCGGCGCGAGCGAGCCGTCGGGCGCGCGGTCGGACGCGGGGCCGGACGCGTCGTCGGGCGCGCGGTCGGGCAGGCCCTCGGGACGATGAGCGGCCTCGAGGGCGCCTGGCTCGTCGGCGTCGACCTGCAGCGCATCTTCGTGCCCCCGAGCCCGTGGGGCGCCCCCGCCTATGCGCGGGCCGCGGCGGGCGTCGAGCGGCTCCTGCCGGCCTTCGGCGGCCGCGTCGTGCTCACGCGCTTCGTCGCTCCCGCGGAGCCGCGCGGGGCGTGGATCCCGTACTACGAGCAGTGGCCGTTCGCGCTCGTGCCGCCCGACGATCCGCTCTACGACCTCACGCCTCCCTTCGCGGAGCTCGACGCGCGCGTGGAGACGCGCGAGACGTTCGGCAAGTGGGACGCGCGCCTCGCGGCCGCGGTCGAGGGATCGGCCGAGCTCGTGCTCGGCGGCGTCTCGACGGACTGCTGCGTGCTCTCGACCGCGCTCGCCGCCGCGGACGCGGGCGTGCACGTGCGCGTCGTCGCCGACGCGTGCGCGGGTGTGAGCGACGCCGACCACGAGCGCGCGCTCGCGGTCATGGCGCTCTACGCGCCGCTCGTGGAGATCACGACCGTCGCCGCGATCCTCGGTGCCGCGTGAGCGGGGACGGACGTCAGCGGAGAGTCGGGCGTGAGCGGGCACGGGCGTGAGCGGGGAGCGGGCGTGAGCGGGGCGTCCGGCGTGACCGGGGAGCGGGCGTGAGGGCGGGCGTGAGCGCGGGCGTGAGCGCGGGCGTCGCCGAGCGGCGTCCCCCCGCGCGCAAGCACGAGCGCATCGCGGCGGTGCTCGAGTCGGAGATCCGCTCCGGCGCGCTCCCGTACGGGCGACAGCTGCCCGCGGAGAGCGCCCTCGCCGCGCGCTTCCGCGTGAGCCGCACGACCGTGCGCGCCGCCCTCGCCGTGCTCGAGACCGAGGGGCTCGTCGTCACGCGTCCCGGCAAGGGCTCGTTCGCGACCGTGGACGACGGCGCGCTCGACGTGCGCAACGGGTGGGCGCTCGCGATCGTCGACGACGGCGCGGAGCCGAGCGCCGACGTGCGCATCGCGACGGTCGAGGATCCCGCGCTCGCCGAGCGCGCGGGGCTCTAGTCGCACCGCTTCGTCGCCATCGATCGCGTGCGCTCGCTCGGGGGACGCCCCATCTCGCTCGAGCGCAGCCGCGTCCCCGAGTCTCCGCAGCTGCGCGCGGTGCTCGAGCATGGCCTCGTCGACGGCTCGATCACGAGGACCCTGCGCGCCGCCGGGCTCGTGCCCGTGCGCGGCGACCAGTGGGTCGAGGCGCGGCGCCTCACCGCCGAGGAGGCGCGCGTGCTCGACCGGCCGCCGACGGACGTGCTGCTCGCGTCGAGCCACTTCACGTGGGACGCGAACGATCGTCTCGTCGAGCGGCTCGAGAGCGTGCTCGACCCCGAACGGTTCCGGCTGCACGTGCGCCTGTTCGAGGGATACCGCCGGTGAGCGGCGGACCGCGCGCCCGGGTCGCGGGCGGCGCCCGCGCGGCGCAGGAGGACCGCGCGCTCGCGGCGCTCACGGGCCTCGCGCTCGGCGACGCGCTCGGGATGCCGACCCAGCTGCTCTCCCCGGACGAGGTCGCGGCGCGATACGGGCGCGTCGATCGCCTGCTGCCGGCCGCGGACGACCATCCGATCGCCGCGGGGCTGGCCGCCGGGTCCGTGACCGACGACACCGAGCAGGCGATCCTGCTCGCGCGCACGCTCGTCGAGGGCGGCGGACGCGTCGACGCGCGCGCGTGGGCGTCGCGCCTCGTCGCGTGGGAGGACGCCATGCGCGCTCGCGGCTCCCTCGACCTGCTCGGGCCGTCGACGCGCGCGGCGGTCGCGGCCCTCGCCGCGGGCGCCTCGCCGGAGGAGAGCGGGCGCGCGGGCACGACCAACGGCGCGGCGATGCGTGTGACCCCCGTCGGGATCGCGGCGGCGCCGGAGCCGCTCGCCGCGCTCGTCGACCTCGTCGAGGAGGCGAGCCGCGGCACGCACGGGACGGGCGTCGCGATCGCGGGCGCCGCGGCGGTCGCGGCGGTCGTGAGCGCGGGGGTGGACGGGGCGGACGCGGAGGCGGCGATCGCGCTCGGGGTCGCGGCCGCCGAGGAGGGGGCCCGGCGCGGACGCTGGGTCGCGGCCGGCGACGTCGCCGAGCGCATCCGCTGGTCGGTCGCGACCGTCCGGAGGCACGACGAGCGCGACGCGCTCGCCCTCCTCGTGCGCATGATCGGCACGAGCCTCGCCGCGCAGGAGTCGGTGCCGCTCGCGGTCGGACTCGTCGCGCTGCACCCCGCCGATCCGTGGGCGGCGTGCTGCGCCGCGGCGACGCTCGGCGGCGACGCGGACACGATCGGCGCGATGGCCGGCGCGATGACGGCGGCACTCGGGGGCACGGGGGCGCTCCCGTCGCGGGAGGCCGAGACCGTCGTGCGCGTCAACGGGCTCGACCTCGTGCCCGTCGTGCAGGGGCTGTTGGAGCTGCGATGGCGCCGCGCGTCGTGAGCGTCGGGAACGTCGTCGTCGACCTCGTCGCGGAGGTCCCGGCGCTGCCGGAGCGCGGCGGCGATGTCCTCGCGACGCGAGGCGCGCTCGCGATCGGGGGCGCCTTCACGGTGCTCTCGGCCGTCCGGCGGCAGGGCGTCGCCGCGGCGTACGCGGGCGCGCACGGCACGGGGCCGTTCGGCGACCGCGTGCGGGCGGCGCTCGCGGAGGAGGACGTCGCCGTCCTCCTCCCCGCCGTGCCCGACGTCGACACGGGATGGGACGTCGCGCTCGTCGAGCCCGGCGGCGAGCGCAGCTTCGTCACGCTCCCGGGCGCGGAGGCGCGGCTCGGGCGGGGCGCCCTCGCGTCGGTCGCCGTCGCACCGGGTGACCTCGTCCATGTCTCCGGCTACGGGCTCGCGCACGCGGTCAACGGTCCCGCGATCGCGTCGTGGCTGCCCTCCGTGCCCGCGAGCGCGGTCGTCGTGTTCGATCCCGGGCCGCTCGTGGCGAGCCTCGACGCGCGGCTGCTCGCGGCGGTGCGCGCGCGGGCGGACTGGGAGAGCGTCAACGAGCGCGAGGCGCGCCTCGCGACGGGCACGGCGGACCCGTTCGAGGCCGCGGCGCGCGTCGGCCGGTCAGGCGGCGGCGCGATCGTGCGGCTCGGCGCCCGAGGGTGCCTCGTGCGCGTGCCGGGCGGCGGGATCGTGCGCCTGCACGCCTTCCCGGTCGAGGCCGTCGACACGAACGGCGCGGGGGACGTGCACGTCGGCGTCTTCCTCGCCGGTCTCGCGGAGGGCCTCGACGCGCCGGCCGCGGCGGTGCGCGCGAACGCGGCGGCGGCGCTCGCGGTCGCGCGCCGGGGCCCGGCGACCGCGCCCGCGCGCGCCGAGCTCGCCGCCTTCCTCGCCGCCCACCCCGCACCCCCGCCTCCCCCTTCCGTCGAAGTGTGAGTTTGTGCGGGTTTCGGCGCCGCCGAACCCGCACAAACTCACACTTCGCGCGCACCCGTGCGCGGAAGGGTGCGCGGGCGGGGGCGTCGGGGGACGCGCATCGGCGGACTACGCTGGAGATCCGGCGCTCGCCGCACACCACCGCTCTCCGATTGGATCCGTCCGCCATGGGCGCGCCCGACCGAACCCGCTTCCCCTGGACGGGCCTCACGATGCTCGCCGTGGCGTCGTTTGTCTCCGTCACGACCGAGTTCCTGCCCACGGGGCTGCTCCCGGACATCGCCGTGGGGCTGCACGTGTCGGAGTCGCAGGTCGGCATCCTCGTCACGGTGTTCGCGGGCACGGTCGTGCTCACGGGCACCCCGCTCACCTACCTCACGCGCCGGTACTCGCGCAAGCGCCTCATCCTCGTCGTGCTCGGCGTCTTCGCGCTCTCCAACGTGCTCGCCGCGGTCGCGCCGAGCTACGCGATGCTCACGACCGCGCGCGTCATCGGCGGGCTCGCGCACGGCCTCTTCTGGGCGGTCGTCGGGGCCTACGCGGCGCACCTCGTGCCGCGCCACCAGCTCCCGCGCGCGATCGCCGTGACGGGATCCGGTCCCACGATCGCCTTCGTGCTCGGCGTTCCTGCGGGCACCGCGCTCGGCCATCTCGTCGGATGGCGCGCGGCCTTCGCGGTCGTCGCCGCGCTCCTGCTCGTTCTCGGGCTGCTCGTCGCGCGACTGCTTCCCCCCGTCCAGCACGAGCCGCGCCTCGTGACGGGGGAGATCCCGCTGCCGGCACGCCGCGACCCGACGCTGCGCTCCGTGCTCGTGCTGTGCGGCGCCGTGCTGCTCGTCACGATCGCGCATTACGCGTTCTATACCTACATCGCCCCGGCGCTGCTCGCCGACGGCGTCACGGGTGCGGGCGTCGGCGGCGTGCTCTTCCTCTACGGGGCGGCCGGCGCGATCGGGCTCGTCGTCGCGGGCGTCGTGAGCGGGCGCTTCCCGAGGTCGAGCCTCGCGGTGATGCTCGCGGTGTCGATCGCGAGCGTCGTCGCGATCGTCGCGGGGGGCCGCTCCACCCCCGTCCTGCTCGTGGCCATGATGGCGTGGGGGGCGGCGTTCGGGGGGATCGCGCCGCTCTTCCAGACGACGGCGATGCGCGTCGCGTCGGCGCGCATCCGCGACCTCTCCGCGTCGCTGCTCGCCTCCTCGTTCAACGTCGGGATCGGCGGGGGCGCGCTGCTCGGCGGCCTCCTGCTCGACGCGTGGAGCATCGACGCCCTCCCGTGGTTCGACGTCGTCGTCATGGCCGCGGCGCTCGTCGGGATCGGCGGCGCGGGCGCGCTCGCGCTCGCCGCGCGGGCTCGGCGCGCCCCGTCGCCGCGCACGGGGCAGCTGCCGACCCTCTCGGATCCGGGCGGGAACGGGTAGACTCGACACGTCGCGACTGGCGTTCGGATGGGGCACCATCGGGGAGCGACATGACACGGTGCGTGGCCGTACGCCTGGGCCACGAACTCCTCACCGATCACGCAAGGAGCCGCCAGTGTCCGAGACCGCGTCCGCCCCGCCTGCCTCCCTCCCCTCGACGTTCAGCCAGCCGCTCTCCGTCGTCGACCCCGAGATCGCCGAGGTGCTCGAGAAGGAGCTCGGGCGCCAGCGCTCGACGCTCGAGATGATCGCGAGCGAGAACTTCGTGCCCGTCTCCGTGCTCGAGGCGCAGGGGTCGGTGCTCACCAACAAGTACGCCGAGGGGTACCCCGGCAAGCGCTACTACGGCGGCTGCGAGTTCGTCGACATCGCGGAGACGCTCGCGATCGAGCGGGCGAAGTCGCTCTTCGGCGCGGCGTACGCGAACGTGCAGCCCCATTCGGGCGCGCAGGCGAACGCGGCCGTGCTGCACGCGATCGCGGACGCGGGCGACACGATCCTCGGCCTCGAGCTCGCGCACGGCGGCCACCTCACGCACGGGATGAGGCTCAACTTCTCGGGCCGCATCTACCACGCCGTCTCCTACGGGGTCGACCCGCAGACGTTCCGCATCGACATGGACGCCGTGCGGCAGAAGGCGCTCGAGCACCGCCCGAAGGTCATCATCGCCGGCTGGTCGGCGTACCCGCGGCAGCTGGACTTCGCGGCCTTCCGGCAGATCGCCGACGAGGTCGGCGCGTACCTGTGGGTCGACATGGCGCACTTCGCGGGCCTCGTCGCCGCGGGTCTGCACCCCTCGCCGCTGCCGTACGCTCACGTCGTCTCCTCGACCGTGCACAAGACGATCGGCGGCCCGCGCTCGGGCTTCATCCTGAGCAACGACGAGTCGCTCTTCAAGCGGCTCAACTCGGCCGTCTTCCCGGGCCAGCAGGGCGGCCCGCTCATGCACGTCATCGCGGCGAAGGCGACCGCCTTCAAGCTCGCGGCGGAGCCCGAGTTCCGCGACCGCCAGGAGCGCACGCTGCGCGGCGCGAGGATCCTCGCCGAGCGGCTCATGGCGGACGACGCGCGCGCCGCGGGCGTCGACGTGCTCACGGGCGGCACGGATGTGCACCTCGCGCTCGTCGACCTGCGCGAGTCGCAGGTCGACGGCAAGCAGGCCGAGGACCTCCTGCACGAGGTGGGGATCACGGTGAACCGCAATGCCGTGCCGTTCGACCCGCGCCCGCCCATGGTGACCTCGGGCGTGCGGATCGGCACCCCCGCGCTCGCGACGCGTGGCCTCGGCGACGCGGAGTTCACGGAGGTCGCGGACGTCATCGCGTCGACGCTCCTGCCGTCGCGGGACCTCGGCGCGCTGCGCGAGCGCGTCGTTGCCCTCACCGAGCGCTTCCCCCTCTACCCGGGCCTCTGACCGCATGGCGACGCTTCTCGACGGCCGGACGACGGCCGCCGCGATCAAGGCGGAGGTCGCCGCTCGCGTCTCCGCGCTGCGCGAGCGCGGCGTCGTGCCCGGCCTCGGCACGCTCCTCGTGGGGGACGATCCCGCATCCCTCGCCTACGTCGCCGGCAAGCACCGCGATTGCGCGGAGGTCGGCATCGAGTCGATCCGCGTCGACCTGCCCGCGACGGCGGGCGAGCGGGACGTGCGGGAGGCGATGGAGCGCCTCAACGCGGATCCCGCGGTGACCGCGTACATCGTGCAGCTGCCCCTGCCGCACCACCTCGACGGCACGGAGCTGCTCGCCCATATCGATCCGGCGAAGGACGCGGACGGCCTGCACCCGTCGAACCTCGGCCGTCTCGTGCTCGACGTGCCGGGCCTGGACGCGACGCCGCTGCCGTGCACGCCCGCGGGGATCCTGCGCATGCTCGACCACTACGGGATCGACGTGCACGGCCGCGAGGTCGTCGTCATCGGGCGCGGTCTCAACGTGGGTCGTCCGCTCGCGCTCATGCTCACGCGCCGCGGCTTCGAGGACGTCGCGCTCACGCTCGCCCATACCCAGACGCCCGGGCTCGCCGAGAAGGCGCGGCGCGCGGACATCCTCGTCGCCGCGGTCGGCGTGCCCCACCTCGTGCGGCCGGACTGGGTGAAGCCGGGCGCGGTCGTCGTCGACGTCGGGATCACGCGCGTGGGCGTCACGGAGTCGGGCCGGGCGAGGCTCGCGGGCGACGTGGATCCCGCGGTCGGCGAGGTCGCCTCGTACCTGTCGCCCGTGCCGGGCGGCATCGGCCTCATGACGCGCGCGATGCTCCTGCACAACGTCGTGCTCGCGGCGGAGCGCTCCGTCGCCTGAGTCGCGTGCCGCTTGCTCGCCGTGGCGGGTCAGAGCGCGGCGAGCGTCTCGTCGAGCCTCTCGTAGCCCTCGACGACGCCGTGCTCCATCCCCGAGGCGATCATCGCGTCGCGTGCCTCCACGCTCGGGTGCACGTCGCGCGCGCGCAGGAGCGTGCGGTCGCCCTCGATCGGCACGAACCACAGGTAGCCGAGGCTCACCTGGTCGGGCGCGCCGAGGTACTCGAAGGTCTGCACGATGAGCTCCTCGGGGCGCACGGTGTGGAACGTGCCACGGAAGGCGAACTCGGTGCCCGCGGGGTTGCGGTGCACGTATCGGTAGCGGCCTCCCGAGACGAGCTCGTACTCGGACAGCTCCATCTCATATCCGCGCGGGCCCAGCCAGCGCGTCAGCAGCTCGGGCTCGGCGTGCGCGCGGTAGACGAGGCGCACGGGATGGTCGACCACGCGCTCGATGTCGACGAACGGCGCGCCGTCGGCACCGGTGATGGTCACGGGGTTGCTCATGAGGGGTCCTCTCGGTCGTGCCCGGGCGCCTCGTCGCGGCCGCGGGCGGATGGCGGCTCCGTCGCGGCGCCGTCGAGGTCGTCGAGCACGGAGTCGAGTGTGCGGAAGCGCTGCTCGGCGGCGAGCCGGTAGCGGTCGATCCACGCAGTGAGACGCTCGAGAACCGCCGCGTGGAGGTGCACGGGGCGGCGTTGGGCGTCGCGCGAGCGGGTCACGAGGCCGGCCTGCTCGAGCACCCGGATGTGCCGTGAGACGGCCTGCGTGGTGATCGCGAAGGGCTCGGCGAGCTCGTTCACGGTCGCCGGTCCGCGGCTCAGCCGCGCGACGATCGCGCGGCGCACCGGATCGGCGAGCGCGAGGAAGGCCCGGTCGAGCTCCTCGTCGGCTTCCGCTGTATCCAACCTCTTCCTTTATAAAGCGATGTGTTGATTAAAAGATAGAGTGCCCATGGGCGCGCGTCAACCCCCGGCTCCCTCCGCCCCGGGAGCGGCCTCACGGGCGGCCGGAGGCAGGACGAAGGCGCACGCGCTGACCGGGGCGGAGCTGCGCGAGCCGGTCGAGCGCGGCGTTCGTGACGACCGCGATCACGGGGTATCCGCCCGTCACGGGAGCGTCGGCGGCGAGCACCGTGGGGGTCCCGTCCGGCGAGACCTGGATCGCGCCGGGCAGCATGCCCTCGCTCGGCAGCTCGCCGGCGCGCGTGCGCTCGAGGACGCCGCCCTCGAGCCGCACCCCCGTCCGGTCGGAGCGCGGGGACACGGTCCAGCCCTCGCCGAGCAGGCGCTCCCACGCCTCCGCTCTGAACCAGTCGCGACGCGGCCCGGGCCGCACGAACAGCTCGACCGGGCCCGACGGCGGCGGGTCGACGGGCACGACGTCGGCTGGCGGGATGCGCTCGGCCGGCTGGGCGCCCACGGGCAGCGCGTCGCCCGCGGCGAGCGGCGGCGGACCGATGCCCGCGAGGGTGTCGCGTGAGCGCGAGCCGAGCACGGGCTCGACGGCGACGCCGCCTCGCACGGCGAGGCAGTAGCGGATGCCGTGCTCCGCCGGCCCGAACGCGAGCTCCGCGTCCGGGGCGAGCGGCGTCGCCGTGTGCGGCTCGACGGGCACGCCGTCGATCGCGACGCGACCCCACGCGCCCGTGTACGCGATCCACACGACGTCGTCGGAGGCGATCCGCAGGCCGCCGAGGAGCACCTCGAGCCCCGCGGCGCCCTGCGGGTTGCCGAGCAGCCGGTTCGCGAGCGCGAGCGCGGCGCGGTCCATCGCGCCCGCGGCGCCGACCCCGAGCGCGGCGAGCCCGGGACGACCGAGGTCCTCGACGAGCGTGAGGGCGCCGGGATCGCGCACGTGCAGGCGCGTCACGGCGTCGCCGCCGCGAAGCGCACGCGCGTGCCGGGCGGCAGGAGGGCGGGCGGGTCGGCACGCTCGTCCCACAGGACGACGTCCGTGCGCCCGATGAGACGCCATCCGCCCGGCGACTCGCGCGGGTACACGGCGGAGAACTCGCCCGCGAGCGCGACCGAGCCTGCGGGCACGCGCGGCCGCGACGTCGCCAGCCGCGGCACGCCCAGGTCGAGCCCCGGCGAGGCGAGGTAGCCGAAGCCGGGAGCGAACCCGACGAACGCGCAACGCCACTCGACGGTCGTGTGCAGTCGCACGAGCTCCCCGATCGTGCGTCCGAGCAGCGCCGCCGTCTCCGTGAGGTCGGGACCGTCGTACACGACGGGGATCGTCACGACGCGCCTCGCGGGCGCGGACCCCGCCGCGAGCGCGTCCGGGTCGGGAGCGACGCGCCGCAGCCAGGACGCGACCGTGCCGAGCGGCACGCGTTCCGGGTCGAGGCGCACGAGCACGGTGCGCGCGGCCGGCACGAGCTCGAGCACGCCCCGCGGTCGCGAGCGTTCGAGCGCGCGGTGGGCGGCGACCGTCTCGTCGAGGGAGTCGTACTCGGCGAGCAGCGCGCGATCGCCGAACGGCAGCACTCTCACGCGAACGCCGCCGCCTCGATCCCGGCCGAGCCCAGCGCCTCGCGCACCGCGCGCGCCATCGCGACCGCTCCGGGCGTGTCGCCGTGCACGCACAGCGAGTCGACCGCGAGCGCGAGAACGGAGCCGTCGATCGCCTCGACCGTGCCCGTCTCGGCGAGGCGGACGGCGCGCTCCGCGATCGCGGGCACCTCGGTGAGCACGGCGCCCGGCTCCGTGCGCGGCGCGAGCCGGCCGTCCGGCAGGTAGGCGCGGTCGGCGAACGCCTCGCGGACGAAGTGGACGCCCACCTCGGCCGCCGCCTCCTCGATCGCGGACCCCGCCGGGCCGAGCAGCGGCAGCCCCGCGTCGGCGGCGGCCCGCGCCACCGCGCGCGCCTGCCCGGGGTCGACCGCGATGCGGTTGTAGAGCGCGCCGTGCGGCTTCACGTAGCGCACGCGCGTGCCGGCGGAGGCGGCGATCCCGGCGAGCGCGGACACCTGGTAGAGCACGTCCGCGTGCAGGTCCCGCTCGGCGACGTCCATCGCGCGGCGGCCGAACCCGGCGAGGTCCCGGTAGGACGGGTGCGCGCCGATCGCGACCCCGTGCTCGGCCGCGAGACGCACGCCGTCGAGCATCGTCGCGGGGTCGCCCGCGTGGAAGCCGCACGCGAGGTTCGCGCTCGTCACGAGCGGGAGCATCGCGGCGTCGTCGCCCATCCGCCACGCGCCGAACGACTCGCCCAGGTCGCTGTTGAGGTCGATCCTCGTGCGCCTCGCCACGCTCCCCATGCTCGTGAGCCTAGCCGCCGTCCCGACGCCGACGCGCGGCGGGACGCGGTCAGGCGTCGCGCACGGCGCCGTCCGAGGGGACGACGGCGAAGATCTCCGGGACCGCGAACCCGTGCTCGGCGAACGCGCCCTCGACGGCGACCTGGACGCGCGAGCGCGCGTCCGCGGGCACGAGCGCGATCGCCGCGCCGCCGAAGCCGCCGCCCGTCATCCGCGCGCCGATCGCGCCGCTCGCCTGCGCCGTCTCGACGGCGAGGTCGAGCTCGGGCACGGAGATCTCGAAGTCGTCGCGCATCGAGCGGTGCGACGCGTCGAGGAGCTCGCCGATCGCCTCCGGGCCCTCGTCCTCGAGCGCGCGCACGGTGTCGAGCACGCGCTGGTCCTCGGTCACGACGTGCCGCACGCGGCGGAAGGTCACCTCGTCGAGCACGGACCGCGCGCGATCCAGGTCGTCGACGGTGAGGTCGCGCAGCGCGGGAACGCCGAGCGCCGCGGCGCCCCGCTCGCACGCCTCGCGGCGGTCGCGGTAGCCGCCCGTCGCGTGCGCGTGCTTGACGCCCGTGTCGATCACGAGCACCTCGAGCCCCCGCTCGGCGAAGCCGAGGCCCACGACGCGCGACTCGAGCGAGCGGCAGTCGAGGAAGACGGCCGCGTCGCGTCGGCCGAGCAGGCTCGCCGACTGGTCCATGATCCCCGTCGGCGCGCCGACCGCCTCGTTCTCGGCGAGCCGCCCGACGCGTGCGAGCGCCGGACGGTCGAGGTCGAGCCGCCACACGTCGTTGAGCGCGAGCGCGACCGACGACTCGATCGCGGCGGACGAGGACAGCCCCGCGCCGAGCGGGACATCCGAGTCGATGTAGAGGTCCGCTCCGGGCACGGCGGCGAGGTCGGCCCCGAAGCGTCCGAGCGCCCACGCGACGCCGAGCGGGTACGCCGACCAGTCGGAGACGCGCTCGGGCGCGAGCTCGGCGACGGGGATCTCGACGGGGGCGTCCGCGATCGCCGACGCGACGCGCAGGACGCCGTCGTCGCGCAGCGCGAGGGCCACGGCCGTGCGCCGGTCGATCGCGAACGGCAGCACGAAGCCCTCGTTGTAGTCGGTGTGCTCGCCGATGAGGTTGACGCGGCCGGGAGCGGACCACACGCCCTCCGCCTCGCGCCCGTAGGCCGCCGCGAACCCGGCCCGCACGTCCTCGCGCAGATCGCTCATGCCCGTGCCAGCCCCTCCCGCACGAGGTCGGCCGCGCGCTCCGGCGGCACGTCCCCGATCCACGCTCCCATCGCGGACTCGGAACCCGCGAGGTACTTGAGCTTCGACTCCGCGCGCCGGGGGGAGGTGACCTGCAGCATGAGGCGCACCGTGTCGCGCCCGACGTGCACGGGGGCCTGGTGCCACGCCGCGATGTAGGGGGTCGGCGTCTCGTAGATCGCATCGATGCCGCGCAGGAGGCGGCGGTAGAGCTCGGCGAGCTCGTCGCGCTCCGCCTCGCTCGTCGCGGCGAAGTCGGGCACGTGGCGATGTGGAAGCATGTGGACCTCGATCGGCCAGCGCGCGGCGAACGGCACGAACGCGGTCCAGTGCTCGCCCTGCAGCACGACGCGCTCGTCGCGCTGCTCGGTCTCGAGGATGCGCGCGAAGAGGTCGGGGCCGACCGCCTCGATCGACGCGAGGAGCCGCTGCGTGCGCGGCGTCACGTAGGGGTAGGCGTAGATCTGCCCGTGCGGGTGGTGCAAGGTCACGCCGATCGCCTCGCCGCGGTTCTCGAACGGGAACACCTGCTCGACGCCGGGCAGCGCGCTCAGCTCGGCCGTCCGGTCCGCCCACGCCTCGATGACGGTGCGCGCGCGGGAGAGCGTCTGCGATCCGAAGGAGCCGTGCGTGTCGGGGCTGAAGCACACGACCTCGCAGCGGCCGACCGCGGTGCGCGTGCGGCGCAGGCCGATCTGGGCGAGGTCGTCGAGCCCGTGGGGCGCGTTCGCGTCCTCGAGCGCGGGGCCGAAGGAGGGGGAGCGGTTCTCGAACACGGCGACGTCGTACCGGCTCGGCACCTCGGAGGGGTTCTGCGGCGTCTGCGGCGCGAGCGGGTCGAGCTCCGGGGGCGGCAGGAACGCGCGGTTCTGCCGGGCCGCGGCGACGGAGATCCACTCTCCCGTGAGCGCGTCCTGGCGCATCGTCGCGGTCGCCGGGCGCGGGTCGAGCGTGCGGGCGTCGATCGCGCGCTCGGGCGGGAGCGTCGTGTCCGCGTCGTCGTAGTAGATGAGGTCGCGTCCGTCGGCGAGACGGGAGACGCGCTTGGTGATGCCTCCGGTGAGCACCCTCTTACGATAACGTAAGGCGGGCTTTCGGTTGCGTAATGGGGAGCGGACATGGCTGATGCGGCGGGCGAGCGGCGGGCGCGCCTCGTCGCGCTCGCGACCGAGCGCGGCTTCGTGCGCGTCGGCGACGCGAGCGACCTGCTCGGCGTGAGCGAGGTGACGGTGCGCGCCGACCTCGCGCGGCTCGTGCACGAGGGGGTCCTCACGCGCGTGCACGGCGGCGCCGTGCCCGCGGGGGCCGGCCGCGCGGAGGACGCGGTCGAGCGCACGGTGCGCGAGGACGCGCGGGCGAAGCGCGCGATCGGCGTGCGCGCGGCGGCGCTCGTGGAGCCCGGCTCGAGCGTCCTGCTCGACGTCGGCTCCACCGCGCTCGCGGTGGCGGAGGCGCTCGTCGCGCGGGAGGACCTCTCCGACGTCGTCGTCATCACGAACGGGCTCGCCGTCGCGCTCGCGCTCGAGCCGGCGCACGAGAGGATGACGGTCGTCGTCACGGGCGGCACGCTGCGGCCGCTGCAGCACTCGCTCGTCGACCCGCTCGCGACCACCGTGCTCGAGCGCGTGCGCGCCGACCTCGCGATCCTCGGCTGCAACGGCGTCGACGCGGCGGCGGGCGTCACGAACGTGAACCTGCCGGAGGCGGAGGTCAAGCGGCGCATGGTCGCCGCGGCGGCGCGCACGGTCGTCGTCGCGGACGCGAGCAAGATCGGACGCGTCCACCTCGCCGCGATCGCGAGGCTCGACGAGGTCGACGCCCTCGTGACGGCGGGCGAGGGCTCGTCCTCCGCGCGTGCCGAGCTGCGCGCCGCCGGCCTCGAGATCCTCGACGCCCCCCTCCCCGCCGCCGAGAGCACGCGCGAAGTGTGAGTTTGTGCGGGTTTGGCGGAGGCCAAACCCGCACAAACTCACACTTCGGCGACAGTAAGCTGGGCGCATGCGAGCGCCAACGGGGGAACAGTTCGAGCTGGCGGCGGGCCGCGTCCGCGCCGTCGTGACCGAGGTCGCCGCGGGACTGCGGATGCTCACGGTGGACGGCGTCGACGTCACCGAGCCTTTCCCCGAGCACGTCGTGCCGCCCTCGGGCGACGGCATCGTGCTCTCGCCGTGGCCCAACCGCGTCGCGGACGCCCGCTGGACGCTCGACGGCGAGGTGCAGCAGCTCGACATCACCGAGCCCGAGCGCGGCAACGCGCTGCACGGCCTCCTGCGGCACAGCCCATATCGCGTGCTCGAGCGTGCCGACGGCGCGATCACGCTCGGCGCGACCGTGTTCCCGCAGCACGGCTACCCGTTCCTGCTCGACACGACCGTGCGCTACGAGCTCACCGAGGACGGCATCCGGGTCACGCACGGCGTGCACAACGTGTCGGACCGCCGCGCCCCCTACGCCGTGGGCACCCACCCGTTCTTCCGCATCGGGGACGTGCCGACCGAGGAGCTCACGCTCACGCTCCACGCGAGCACGCGCATCGAGACGGATGAGCGGCTCAACCCGGTCGCCGAGGTGCCCGTCGAGGGGACCGCGTACGACCTCCGCGGGGGGCGGCGCGTCGGCGACCTCGCGCTCGACGGCGCGTTCGCGGACGTCGCGCTCGTCGACGGCGCGAGCGCGGAGCTCACAGCCCCGGACGGACGTCGCGTGCGGCTCCTGCAAGACCCCGACTGGGACTTCGTGCAGGTCTTCACGCGCGTCGACTTCCCGAAGGACGGCGGCGCGGGCTTCGCGATCGCGATCGAGCCCATGACGGCCGCCCCGAACGCGCTCAACTCCGGCCGCGGGCTGCGCTGGCTCGAGCCGGATGAGCGCTGGCAGGGCGGCTGGGGCGTCCGCTACTCCGCCTGAGCCTCGCGCGGCTCCCGGCGCGCCTCTCAGCCGAGGAGTGCCGCGAGCGACTCGACGACGGTCGCCTGTCGAGGGAACACCCGCTCGAGGAGGACGCGGTGCACCTCACGGTCCGGATCGGCGCATCCGTCGGCGACGACGTACAGCCGGTAGTCGCGGTCGGCCGCCTCCAGCAGGGTGCTGAGCACGACGCCGCTCGTGGAGATGCCCGCGAGAACGAGCGTGTCGATGCCGCGCGCTCGCAGCTGCGCGTCGAGGTCGGTCGTGCTCATGGCGCCCACGCGGCGTTTGCGCACGACGAGGTCCCCGTCGGCCGGCGCGATCGCGGGGTGGATGCGCGTGGCCGGGGAGTCGGCGTCCATCGAGCCGGATGCCGCTGCGCGCGAGAAGCGCAGGTTCGCGGTCGGCACGGCCGCAGCCTCCTCGCGCGTGAGCGCGACGCGCACGTAGGCGATCGTGAGGCCGGCGGCGCGAGCGGTCGCGATCGCGTCGCGCATGCGCATGAGCCGCTCCTCGGCGTCCGGGAGCCGCTCGACGATCGCGCGCTGATAGTCCATGACGAGCAGAGCGGTGGAGACGGGCGTGAGGTCGGTCATGGGTGAACGCTAGCGGAGGGAAAGCGACGGCCCCGGCACGCGGGCGTCCGGGGCCGTCGCTCGCGGCGGCTCGGCCGTCGCGGGAGTCGATCGTCAGGGTCGGGCGCGACGACGCGTGCGCACGAGCATGAGCGCGATCGCGCCGGCGAGCACGAGCAGGCCTGCGCCGATCGCGAACGGCGCCGGCTCGATTCCCGTGGCGGCGAGGCCGTTGTTGCCTGCGGTCACCGTGTTGCCGGTGTCGCCGCCCTTCGGCGTCGAGGTGATCGTGCCCGAGGGCACCGTGACCGGGATGACCTGCGACACCGTCCCGTTGTCGGCGAGGATCACGGCGCGCTGCTGCGGGTGGGCGAAGTCGAACATGTTGGTGAGGGCGCCCGCGCGCTCGTCGAACGACCCGCCGCCGATCCGGCCGGTCTGCCAGTTGTCCTCGACGAACTTGAGCACCGACGTCTGCTCCGTCATGGTGCTGTCGACGGCGTTCTGCTTCGCGAAGGGCGAGATGACGAGCAGCGGCAGGCGCGGTCCGGGCCCACAGCGGTCCTGGTACCCGTTGGCGGCGGCCGGGCCATCGGTGCAGATCACGTCGTTGTTCGCCGCGTCGGTCGACCCGTTGAGGATCGTGGGTGCGACGTGGTCGTACCAGCCGTCGGAGTCGTCGTACGCGATCACGATCGCGGTGCTCGACCACTGCGGCGACTTCTCGATCGAGTTGATCTCCTTCACGAGGAAGTTCTGCTCGTCGATCGGGTCGGAGTTGGCGGGGTGAGCGTCCTGGTACGACGCGGGCTTGAGGAACGACACGGCGGGCAGGTTGCCGGCGGCGAGGGCGTCATCGAAGTCGCTCACGTCGTAGTTGTGGTTCGCCTGGTCGCTGTAGCCGACGGTCTCTGGGGAGACGGGCGGAAGGTGGTGCTGGTTCGACGTCGACGCGTAGTACTCGAACGGCGAGTGGTGCGGCGAGTAGTCACGCTGCGGCGTGCCGGTCGTGGCCATCGGGTGAGAGGTCTCGCACTGCGCGTAGCCGGTCGGCGACTGGTCGGCGGGCGTGGAGGGCTTGAAGCCGCCCTGGAACCAGCCCCACGTGACGCCTTTCGCGTTGAGCAGGTCGCCGATGTTCTTACCCTGCAGCTTCGTGAGGTCGCTCGTCGACGTGTGGTCGTTGTCCGAGCAGTCGTCGAACGCGGGGTCGGGATCACCCGTGACGGTGCCGAGGTGCGTCGTCGGGTCGAGGTCCACCGTTCCATTGTTGGTCGAGGACTTGACCGCGCCCGACACCGAGTCGACGGCGAGCGCGCCGTAGGTCTGGCCGGAGATGAGGTTGAGCGCGCCCGGCGTCGACGGGCCGAACGTGGTGTCCCAGCTGTTGTCGTTGAGCGCGTAGTTCTGGGCGTAGTTCCACATGGCGGTGACCGTGTTGCCGTCGTAGTACCCCATGACCATGTTGTTCTGGTAGAACAGCTTGTTCGTCGAGGTCGCGCACGTGCTCGCTGCGTTCGTGTTCTCCGGGAACTTGTCCATCTTCCCGGCATCGAACGCCTTCTGTTCCGGCAGGTAGCCGTGGTTCTGCGAGCACGTCGCCGCCTGGTCCGAGGTGAGGCGGAACGGGGCGCTGCTGTTCGGGTTCGCCGTCACGAGCTCCGGGTGGCTCACGAAGTTGTTCGGGACGGGGGTGCCGGCGGCGGCGGTGAAGGGCACGCCGTCCTGGTTCGCGGCGTTCGGATACGTTCCGAAGTAGTGGTCGAACGACTCGTTCTCGTCGAAGATCACGACGACGTGCTTGATGGGCGTCGTCGTGTTGGCGGAGTTGTCGGGCGGCGCGGCAGACGCGCTGCCCGCGGAGATGCCGAAACACGCGAGTCCCGCGACCGCGAGCGTGACGCTCGTGCCCCAGGACGCGCGGCGAAGCGCACGGTGCATGTGTTGGCTGTCCTTTTCTGTCGGTTGTGGGAGGAGGAGCGGGTCGGAGAGGTCACGCGAGCATGCCGCGGCCGAGCCAGTCGGACGCGGACCGGACGCCTGGGAGGGCGAAGAAGTAGCCGCCCCCGAAGGGGGCGATGTAGTCGACGAGCGGCTCGTCTGCGAGGCGCTTCTGCACGGTGACGAACTGGCGGTCGAGGTCCTGGTTGAACGCCGTGAAGACGAGGCCCATGTCGAGCTCCCCGCTGGGCAGCGTCCCGCCGTCGTAGTTGTAGGACCGGCGCAGGATCCGCGAGCCGTCCGTCTCCTTCGTCCGCGGGTTCGCGACGCGGATGTGCGCGCTCAGGGGCGTCGCCTCGCCCGTGCCGTCGTACAGGTAGTTCGGCTCGTCGGTCTCCGCGGCGCCGGTCATCGGGGCCCCCGTGTCGCGGCGTCGTCCGATCATGTTCTCCTGCTCGCGGATGTTCACGCGGTCCCAGAACTCGACGAGCATCCGGATGACGCGCACGACGTGGTAGGTGCCCCCCTCGACCCATTCGGGCTCGTCACCGCCCGCGTGCGTCCACACGAGACGGTCCATCTCCTTCGCGTTGGTCGTGTCGGGGTTCGCCGTGCCGTCCTTGAACCCCATGAGGTTGCGGGAGGTGCCGCTCGGGCGCGGGGCGGACTTGAAGCCGTCCTGCCGCCAGCGGACCTGCATCGCCCCGCGCGTCGCACGCGTGATGTCCCGCAGGGCGTGCACGAGAGTGTCCGTCGAGTGCGCGCACAGCTGCAGCAGCAGGTCCCCGTCGCACACGTCGCGGCGGAGGGAGTCGTTGACGAACTCGTCCATCTGCCGCAGTCGGGCGGGCTTGCGGGAGGCGAGGCCGAAGCGATCGTCGAAGAGCGACGCGCCGACGCCGAGCGTGACCGTGAGGCCGTCGGGCACGACATCCGGGCCGAGCACGCCCGAGTCGGACGGTGGCGCCGTGATCCCGACCGTCGCGGGCCTGCCGCCCGAGGTGAGGAAGCGGGCGCGGTCGGTGATGGCCTTGAACAGGTCGCCGAGCTCGTTCCGGTCGCTCGCGGTGACGTCGAGCGCGATGAAAACGGAGCGCGATTGCGGGGGCGTGAGGATGCCCTGCTGGTGCTGGCCATGGAACGGATACGCGTCGTTCGCGCTCGTGCCGTTCCCGGTGGTCGCGGCGGCGGGAGCGGACGCCGAGGTG
>JAATFA010000160.1 GCA_015655445.1 Actinomycetales bacterium
CCTCGGAGCACACGCTCCGAGGCCCTCTCGCATGCCGCGGCGGGGCCGCTCGGCCCCCGCGCTCCTCATGGCGCACACGGCGGCCCGCCGGGCACGGACGGGGACCGGCACCCCCATCGACGCCGGTCCCCCGCTTCAGGATCCGGTCGCGCGCACGGCGGGCTCGCCCGCGACCGGCGCCGCCGCGCGACCGCGCGCGGCCGCCGCGGACCGCGCGGGGAACGCCGCGTCGCGCTTGGCCGATCGCAGGAAGAGGATCCCCGTCACGCCGATCGCGACGTGCATGACGATGAACACGACATTCTGCGCGGTCGGGTAGCCGGCCGCGATCATGTAGGCGTCGTCGAACACGCCGCGCACCGCCGAGAGCGCGACGATGAGCCACACGAGCGGCTCCTGCCATCGTGGGCGCCACGAGGCGAGGATGAGGAACGCCCCGACGACGAGCATCTCGAGGCCGAACATGAAGAGGTAGTCGAGGAAGCCGCGGTACGCGGTGCCCCCGTGAGGACCGTCGAAGCCCGGGATGACCGTCCCGAGCTTCGCGGCGTTGATCGTCGGCAGCCACAGGGCCCCGAGCACGAGATAGACGATCCCGGTGATCCGGAACCACCATGCGAGCTTCTTCATGCGCTCACCGTACCATTGATTAGACCACCGATCTAATCAATCTTGTCGACGACGGCGCCCTCGTCGAACACGAGGCGCTCGAGGGAGCGCCGCAGCCAGGCCTCGTACCGCTCGCGGGTCCAGCCGGAGTCCTCGACGAAATAGAGGTAGGCCGCGGGACCGGTCAGGAAGCCGAGCACGTCGGCCGCCCCCCCCGCGCGCGCCTCGTCGACCACGCCGTAGCGCACGAGGAAGGACGCCCCGAGGGCCATGTCCGCCCGCCGCCGCTGCTCGAGCTGCGCGGCCGTCTCGCGCACGACCGGGTCGGCGTCGGCCGCCGCGACGAAGGCGCGCCAGATGCCCGCGGCGCGCTCGTTCGCCATCGCGAGAAAGGAGACGTAGCGCGAGAGCGCCTCGTCCAGGCTCGGCGCGGCGAGGATCTGCGCGAACTCGGGCCGCTCGCTCAGCGAGTGCTGCCCCTCGCTGCCGGCGAAGGTGCGCTCGAACGCCGCGAGGAGGAGCGCCGACTTCGGGCCGGCGAGGTTGACCGACTGCACGGAGACACCGGCCTCGAGGGCGATTGCGCGCATGGGGGTGGCGACGTAGCCGTCGCGCACGAAGAGCTTCGCCGCCGCGTCGACGATGCGCGCGCGCGTCGCCGCGGCCTCGGCCTCGCGCCGCGGCGATCGATAGGGTCGGGGAGCGGTCGTCAGGATGGGCCCATTTCGGTTAGAGTGCCGGTACGTCCATTAGGGCAATGATACGGCCAATGGAGATCAGATCGGGGAAAGAATGGCCTCCTACCTTATCGGCAGCACCCCCATCCACGGCCATGTCGCGCCCATGCTCGCGATCGGCGCGCACCTCGTGCGCCGCGGCCACCGCGTCACGATGGTCACCGGCAGCAGGTTCCGCGATCGCGTCGAGGCCGCCGGCATCGACGTCATCGGCTTCTCGGGCCGCGCCGACTTCGACGACCGCGACCCCGCGAGCTACCTGCCGGACCAGCATCGCCATCCGCCGGGCATCCGACGCGCGCAGTACGACATCCGCACGATCTTCATCGAGACGATCCCCGACCAGTTCCGGTCCATGCGCGCCGCGCTCGAGGCGCGCGCGCCCGACGCGATCCTTGTCGACGGCGCCTTCGCGGGCATCGCCCCGATGCTCTTCGGCGACGCCCCGCGACCGCCGATCATCGGCATCGGCGTGCTCCCGCTCGCGCAGATGAGCCGCGACGTGGCCCCCGCGGGCATGGGGCTGCCGCCCTCGGCGACGCCGCTCGGGCGACTGCGCAACCGCACGCTCAACCTCGTCGCGCGCGACGTGCTCTTCCGGGCGACTCAGGAGGCCGCCGGGCGCGCGTTCGCCGAAGTCGGGGCTCGGCCGCCGCACCGGTTCATCATGGACCTCTCGTCGGCCTTCGACGCCTTCCTGCAGCTCAACGCCGCCGCGTTCGAGTACCCGCGCAGCGACCTCTCCCCCAACGTGCGCTTCGTCGGTCCCATCCCCGTGCAGGCCACGGCGGGACCCACGCCGCCCTGGTGGGGCGATCTGGACGGCACGCGTCCCGTCGTGCACGTGACGCAGGGCACGATCGACAACCTCGACCTCGGACGGCTCCTGCGGCCGACGATCGACGGGCTCGCGGACGACGAGACGCTCGTCGTGGCGAGCACGGGCGGCCGCCCCCTCGCCGAGCTCGGGCCTCTGCCGTCGAACGCACGCGCCGCCGAATACCTGCCCTACGATCGCCTGCTCCCCCTCGTCGACGTCGTCGTCACGAATGGGGGCTTCGGGGGCGTGCAGAACGCGCTGAGCGAGGGGATCCCGCTCGTCGTCGCGGGCGTGACCGAGGACAAGCCGGAGGTCGCCGCTCGCGTCGCGCGCACGCGTGCGGGGATCAGCCTGCGCACGGGCACGCCGAGCGCCGCGCAGGTCGCCGGCGCGGTGCGGCGCGTGCTCTCCGAGCCCGCGTACAGCGAGGCGGCACGCCGACAGGCGCAGGCGATCGCCGAGTGCGACCCGCTCGCGACGATCGAGGCCGAGCTCGAGCGGCTCGCGCTCACGGGACAAAAATGAGTAGATGATCTAGCTAATGAATAGTATGGTGGTGCATCGGAATATCCCTTCGACGACAGGACCATCGATGACCGACATCACCTCCGCGGCTCCCGAGAGCCGCACGACCCCGACGGGCGCGGCGCGCTGGCGCGTCGCCGGCGGCGCCCCGCTGCTCCTGGCGGCCGTGCTGCTCCTCGTCGCCACCCTCATCGAGGCGGCCGTGCTGCCGCACCCCGACCGCCACGACGGACTCTTCTGGACCTTTGCGGCGCTCTTCGCACTCAGCTCGATCCTCTTCCTCGTGGCCGCCGTGCCGCTCGCCTTCGGCACCGACGGCGAGGACGGCGTCGTCGGCTCGTCCGCGACCGGCAGGACGGCCCTCCTCGCCTTCGCGGTCTTCTGGATCCTCGCGCAGGGGCTCTACCTCGTCGGCACCTACCTCGCGCCCGCGTCGGGCTGGCTCGCGGCCTCGACCGTGCTCTCGATCCTCATGCTCGCGTGCGCGGCGGTCGCCGCCGTCGTCGTCGTCATGCGACATGTCGTCTCGGGCGCCGCGCGCTGGAGCATGCTCGGTGCGGTCGTCGTGTCGGCGGTCACCGGCGGCGTCGCCTCCGGCACGGACGACGTGACGATCGTGACCGTCATGCACTGCCTCTCGGCCGCCGGCTTCGCCGCGGTCGCGATCAGCTACCTCACCGCGCGTCCGCGGCGGCTCCGGTAGACCCGGCCGCGGCGAGCGACGCGTCGAGCCACGATCGCAGCTGGGGAGCGGGGACCGCGCCGACCGTGCGGGCGGCCTCCGCTCCGTTGGCGTAGAGCAGCAGCGTCGGGATGCCCGTGACGCCGTGCCGCGCGCTTACCTGCGGCGAGACGTCGGCGTTCACCTTCGCGACCTTGAGCTCGCCCGCGCGCTCCCTCGCGAGCTGCTCGACCACAGGCGCGATCGCCCGGCACGGACCGCACCACGGCGCCCACACGTCCACGAGCACGGGCAGGGAGCTGTGCACGACCGCGTCGTCGAAGGTCGCGTCGTCCGCGTCCACGATCCACGGCAGGAACGCGTGGCACGACGCGCACCGCACGCGCCCGCGGCGCGCGACCGGAACGCGATTGCGCGTGCCGCAGCTCGGACACGTCGCGACCGCCGCGGCGGCCCGCTGCGTGGAGGTCATAGCGCGACCCCGTGCATGGCGAGCATGCGGCGCACCTCCGCGAAGGTCGGAGCCATGAGCCAGTCGCCGTCGACGTAGACGACGGGCGTGCGGAGCCGGCCGCCGGCAAGCAGCTGCAGCTTGCGCTCCGCGTCCGGATGCAGGTCGAGGTCCACGTACTCGTATGCGATGCCCGCGCGCGCGAGCCCGCGCCGGATCGCCTGCGTGAGGCCGCACCAGCGCGTCCCGTAGATCGCGACGGGCACCGTCACCCTCGGCTCGGGACGCGGTCGCGACCACGTGGGAGCCGTCATCGCACCGAGAAGAGTCATCGCACGTTCCTCCTCATCGCTGTCTCATACGTGCTCGGGGCCGTCCTGCCCGGCGCTCACGAGGTCGAGCGCGGCCACGAGCTCATCGAAATCGGGAAGATGATGCAGCTGGGGCGAGACATGCGCCCAGCGAATGACGCCGTCGCGGTCCAGCACGTAGAGCGCACGCTCGCTGAACCCGTCGCCCTCGCGCCACACGCGGTAGCGGCGCGCGACGTCGCCCCGCGGGTGGAAGTCCGACAGCAGCGGGAAGCGGATGCCGCGCACCGCCGCCCACGCGCCGTGGCTGTAGATCGAGTCGACGGAGATCCCGAGCAGCTGGACGCCGCGCGAGGCGAACTCGTCGTGCTCCTGCTGATAGAGCTCGAGCTGCACGCTGCACCCCGGGCTCCAGTCCAGGGGGTAGAACACGAGCGCGACCGGTCGGCCGCGCAGATCCGCCAGCCGCACGAGGGTGCCGCTGGCGTCCGGCAGAGCGAAGTCGGGAGCGGGCGTGCCGACGGGCAGCCCCTCCGCCACGCGCTCGCCCTCCATGGGCGGCGCCGTGCGGTAGAGGTCGCGCACGTCCGGCTCGGCCGGGTCCACGATCCTCAGCTGCGACGTCTCATCGAGCAGGGAGAGCGCGTCCGTCACGCGAGCCTCCCCAGACGAGCGGAGACGCGGGGACGCGACCTGTGGACGGGAACGGGGACGCCGCGCATCCGCGAGCCCGTGGAGCCGCTGCTCCGGCGGCCCCACGGGATCCAGCGAGTCAGGCTGCGTGCGAATGCGCGGGCTGGGCTTTTCCCTCGCTCACCGCCTCGGGCCTCGAGGACGCCTCGCTCGCGCCGGCCGTGATCGCCGCCGACTCGGCGACCGTGCCGGCCGTGACCGCGATCCTCTTCGGCCGCGCGTTCTCCACGATCGGCATCACCACGGTCAGCACGCCGTCTCGGTAGTCCGCTCGGATGCCGTCGACGTCGACGTCCTGGCCCAGCGCCATGCTCCTGACGACCGACGCGTCGGAGCGCTCCTTGAGGAGCCACTCGCCCTCGGTCCACTCGGAGCTCGTCGAGCGATCGGCTCGAATCGTCAGCCAGCGCCCGTCGACGGACACGTCGATGGACTTCGGGTCGACCCCCGGAAGGTCCGCGTCGACCACGTAGCGATCCGACTCACGACGAACGTTCATCGGCGCGGCCTGCCCCCACCCGCTCAGGGCGGTGGACAAGGCCGAGTCGATCCGATCCAGTTCCTGCATCACATCGAAGAGCATCATCGACCTCCAATCCCTGAATCACTTGCGGATCAGTTGTCGATAGTGGTGACGCACGAGCGCGCGAGAATATTCCCGCCCTCCGCCCCGTCCATAAGAACTCGCGCCGGCGTGTCTGACGTGGGCGACCGGAATTCCGGGCGCCCACGTCAGACACGCCGGCGCGAGTCAGACGATGCGGGGATCGTCGAGGTCGAAGTAGACGCGGTAGGGGAACCGGTCGGGGTAGTCGGCGAGCGGCTTCAACGCCCCCTGCGGCAGGCGCGCCGTGCCCGGTCCGACCGGGCGGTAGACGAGCCCCTCCTCGCGCGTGAAGGCGCGGCCCAGGTCGACCATCTGCCACGGCGTGTGCAGCGCGATCGGCGAGGTCCACTCGGCCGTCTGGGCGAGCACGACGGGTCCGTGCGCGAAGGCGACGCGGTTCGGGTGCTGCCGGTCGATCGGCAGCACCCGCAGCCCCGCACCGAGCACGATCTCGATGCGATCGCCGTCCCTCCACTCTCGCGCGAGCTCGGCCCACGTGCCCGGGCGGCATGCGACGCCCGCGTCCTCGCCGTTCACGCGGATCGTCATCCCCTCGCTCCAGGCGGGCACGCGCACACGCACCGTGAACCCCTCGGCGCCCGTGCCGTGCACGACGATCTCGCTCGTGTCCTCGACGGGGAAGGACGTGCTCTGCGTGAGGCTCCACGTGCGGCCGCCGCGCTCCCACTCGACCGTCGACGGCACGAACAGCGCGACGGCGATCCCGTCGTCGCTCGCGTGGTAGACGAGGTCCGGCAGGTGCGCGACGTTCTGGATGTAGGTGCCGGAGCAGCACGGCCAGTCGTCCCAGTGCGGGAGCTTCGTCGCGATCCCCAGACGGTAGTCCTGGTAGTACGGAGAGCGGCCCGAGGCGCGCACGGGCGTCACGGCGCCGATGCCGCTGTAGACGAGCTGCTCGACCCAGTCGCCGTAGTGCGCCTCACCCGTGTGCCGCAGGAGCGCCGCGGACAGCTTGAAGGCCGCCCACGTGCCGCACACGATCTCCGCGCTGTCCGTGCGCCACTCCACCGACCGTCCGAGGGCGCCGTCCTCGGGCAGCGTGAGCTCGCCCGGGCCGTAGCCGCCCGTCGCATAGGTCTGCGTCGTCGTGAAGTACTCGTGCGCGTTCCGCAGGATGCGCAGGTACCGCTCGTCGCCCGTCACCTCGTAGACCGCGGCGGCGGAGGCGAACGTGTTGAGGTGGGAGTAGGCGTGGAGCCACACGGGCACGTCCCACGGCTGGCCGGGCGGAGGCGGCGTGAGGAAGCGGTCCCAGTAGGCGTCGTAGTGCCACTCCTGCGCGAACTCGCGCACGGAGTCGTCGGCACCGAGAAGCCACGCGCGATAGAAGTTCTCGGAGAGGGTGTACCACTCGAGGGTGCGCGTGGGACTGAGGATGCCGCCCTCGAAGTCGACGGCGTCGCCCACCGGGCGCTCACGGCCGAACACGCGCGACGACGCCTCGGCGATCGGGGCCACGAGCTCGAGCATCTCCGGGTGGCCGCCATATTCGGCGAGGTCGACGAGACCGCACACGACCTTCTCGATGCCGTAGCCGCTCAAGCCGTGGTCGCCGCCCGGCGGCACGGTCTCCCACCACCCGCGCACGAGCTCGACCGCGCGCTCGATCGCCTCCGGTGCTCCGGCCGTGACGCCCAGGCGCGCGAGCCCGCTCACCCACTGGCCGAAGGTGGACTCGGTGGTCCTCGACGACCAGCCGGTCATCGCGCGGCCGGGCGCGGGCAAGCCCGCACGCTCGCGGAAGCCGTGCAGGACGTCGTCGGGGGCGAGCCCCAGATAGGTCTCGAGCGCGTCGCTCATGCGCTCCGCGAGGGGCCCCCCGGTGATGCGCACGCGTCCCGTGTAGCCGAGGGAGCGCAGGACGGGAGTCGGGACGGCGCGCGACGCGGGTCGCGCGGGGACGGTGCTGCTCATGGGATCCTTCCGCGGAAGAGGGGCTGGATGGTCGGAGGAGCGGTGCGCCTCGCTCGAGCGCTCACGACTTGACGGCGCCCTGCGTGAGGCCGGCGATGAGCCACTTCTGCAGGACGTAGAAGAGTATGAGCGGGGGCAGGGCGGCGAGGATGGCGCCCGCCGCGAACAGGCCGAAGTCGACGGTGAACTGGGAGATCGACATCGTGTAGAGGCCTAGCGGCAGGGTGAACAGCTGTGGGTCGCGCACGAGCACCTGGATGATGAGCACCTCGCCGTAGGCGTTGACGAAGGTGAGCACCGCGACGACCGCGAGCATGGGCCGGATGAGCGGGAAGAGCAGCCGGCTGAAGATGATCCAGTGCGAGGCGCCGTCGATCGTGGCCGACTCGTCGATGTCGCGCGGGATCGAGTCCATGTAGTTCTTGAGCAGCCAGACGTTGCCGCCGATCGCGCCGCCGATGTAGACGCAGATGATCGCGACGTGGCTGTTGAGGCCGAAGACGTCGCTCACGGTGTCCCCGAGCTGCTGCACGATGAGGAAGATCGCGACGATCGCGAGCAGGTTGGGGAACACCTGCAGCAGCACGACGACCCGCAGCAGGCCCTCGCGCCCGCGGAAGCGCAAGCGGGAGAAGGCGTAGGCGGACATCGCCACGACGAAGGTCGTCACGACGGTGACCGCGAGCGAGACCTTGAGCGAGTTCAGGAACCACAGGCCGAAGGGGATCGTGGGGTCGCTGAACAGCCGCGCGAAGTGCGCGAACGAGATCCCGTCGGGGATGAGGCTCGCGGTCGTCGTCGCGCCGACGGGACTCAGCGCCGTCTTGACGATGAAGTAGATCGGCAGGAGGGTCGAGGCGAGCGCGAGCGCGATGAGCACCGTGCTCGCCGCGACCGCTCCTCGCCGGCGGCGCCTCCGGCGGAGCGCGCCCGCGGTCAGCCGCGGGCGCGCGAGCGCCTCGGTCATCTCAGTCCTCCCTCCGCCACGCGTTGTAGTAGCGCAACTGGCTCAGCACGATGGGGGTGAGGGCGACGAAGATGAGGCTCGTCACGACCGCCGCGAGAGCGTAGTCGTTGCCGCCGCCCACCGATCCGAACGAGATCTTGTAGGTGAAGCTGATGAGAAGGTCGGTCTCGCCCGCGGGCACTTGCGCGTTCGTCATGGGCGGTCCGCCGCGGAAGAGCAGGTAGGCCAGGTAGAAGTTGTTGAAGTTGAAGGCGAAGGAGAGCACGACGAGCGGGGCGATCGTGCGCATGAGCAGCGGGAACACGATCGTGCGGAAGCGCCGCCAGGGCGAGGCTCCGTCGACCGCCGCGGCCTCGAGCAGGTCCTCCGGTATCGCCTGCAGCGCTCCCGTGTTGATGAGCAGGAAATAGGGGAAGCCGAGCCACACCCCGACGAGGAGCATGATGAGGCGCGCGCCGGCGCCCGTGCCGACCCACGCGGGGTCGATCCCGAACGCCGAGTGCAGGAGGGTGGGGAACAGTCCGGTCTCGCCGTTGAACAGGGAGGCCCACGTGAGGATCATGAGGTAGGCCGGGATGACGTACGGCAGCAGGAGGATCGCACGCACCACGCGCGCGACGACGGGGTTCACGGCCCTGCTGTTGAGCACGACGGCGTAGAGGAGCGCGAGCACGAACTGGATCGCGACGACGAGCACGGCGAACACGACGGTCCAGAGCAGCACGGCGAGGAACGGGCCGCGGATCCGTCCGTCCGTGAAGAGGCGCACGACGTTGTCGAAGCCGACGAAGTTCTGGAAGGCCGGCTTGATGCGCTCCCCCGTGTCCGACTCGAAGTAGCCGGCGGCCGTCGGACGGTACACCGTGCCGGTCCGGGCGTCGGTCACCGCGCCCGTGCTGCCGTCGATGCTGTACAGGCTCTTGACGGACGCGGCCTGGGAGGCCGAGACGACGCGGTAGATCGTGGGCCGCTCGCCGAAGCGCGTCGCGGTGATCTCGTCGATGCGCTGCACCTTCTCGACCGGCGTGAGCCGCGTGTATCCGTCGATCGAGGTGGGGAAGCCGTCGGAGTCGGCGGCGCCGAAGATCCCCTGGCCCGGCACGGCCGTGCGCGTCTCCCCGTCGGCGAGGGCGAACAGGGCCGACCCGTCGGCGTCATCGGTCCCGTCGTCCGCGGCGGGCACGAGGAAGAGCGCGAGGCGGCCGTCCCCCGCCCGGTACGCCGCCCACGAGTACGGCTTGGCCGACTCCGGCACGTAGGTCTGCCGCTCGAGCGCGGTGACCGCCTGCTGCTGCGTGAGCAGGTGCGTGCCGTTGTAGTTGGTGAGCGCGACGTAGGCGGTGTACACGATGGGCGCGAGCGCGAACACGAGCATGAACGTGAGCGTCGGGAGCAGCCAGCGCAGCGCCGTCGCGCGCAGCACGAGCGCCGCGACGTTGATGCCGACGACGAGGAGCGTGATCGCGGAGCCGACCAGCCACAGGCCGGCAGAGAACGCCGACCACGCCCACATGACGGTGACGATGTCGAGCGCGAGCAGCAGCGGGACGAGGAGCAGGCGCAGCCAGCTGCGCCCGCGCACCGTCTGCGCGCCTCCCGCTCGGGATGGCCTCGTCTTCGAAGCGACGCCGCTCATCGGATCCGCGCGTCCCGCTACTTCGCCGTGGACGCGATCGAGGTGCGGAACTGCTGGGCGACGTTGCTCGCGACCTCCGCGGGCGAGGACTTGCCCTGCAGGATGAGCGTGAGCCCGTCCGTCATGGGCGTCCAGAAGCCGTTGAGCTCGGCGTTCTGCGGGATGGGCTGGGCGTTCGTGCTCGCCGCCGCGAACGCGAGCGTCGTCTTGTCCGCCGCGGACTGCTGCACGGGCGTCCACGCCGAGAGCTTGGAGGTCGTCTTCGCCCAGGTCGTCATCGGTCCGTCGGCCGCGAGGTAGTCGGTGAGGAACGTCGCGCCGAGCGCCGAGCTCTTCGAGTTCGAGTTCACGACGAGGCCGCGAGCCGACAGCCACGAGACGGCAGGGCCCGCGGGGCCCGCGGGGATCGCGTCGATCTCGAACGGGCCGCTCTTCTTGTAGGTGTCGAGCATCCATGGACCGGAGAGGTGGAGCCCGACCTGGCCCGCCTTCCACGCGTCGCCCGCTCCCCCGACGTCGAGGCCGCTGTTGTCGGCGGCGCCCGCGTACTTGACCCATCCCGCTGCGACGCCGTCGGCCAGGAACTGCAGGCACGCGATCGTGCCGGCGTTGTCGAGGCCGACGTCCTGCACGTTGTAGGAGCCGTCGGAGTTCTGGGCGAAGACGTAGCCGCCGAAGGCACGCGCCATCCCCTGCCAGACGTACGCGTTCACGTCGATGAGGAACGGGTACTTGATGCCCTTCGCCTGGAGGTCCGCGCCGACCTTCGCGAGGTCGTCGAAGGTCGTCACAGGCTCGGACACGACCGCGGGATTGCGCCACATGTTCGTCGCCTCGATCGCGAGCGGCAGTCCGTACTGCTTGCCGTCGACCGTGTACCCGGTGACCGCGCGCTCGTCGAGCTTCGACAGCTTCGCGCCGAAGTCGATCGCGTCGACGAGGCGCGCGTCGACGAGCGGGCCGATGAAGTTGATGTTGACGTCGAGCAGGTCGGGCCCGCTGCCGGTGGGAGCGGCCTGCTGGAAGTTGGCGAGGATCGTGCCGTAGTCCTTCGGCTGCACGTCGAGGGAGACCCCGAACTTGTCGGAGAAGCCCGACACGGTCTTCTTCATCGCGGCCGTGAAGGCGGAGTCCATCCACAGCGAGAGCTTCTGCGTGCTGCTCGTGCTCTGACCGCTCGTGCACGCCGCGAGGAAGGCGGCGAGGCTCATGCCGCCCAGGCCCACGAGGGCGGTGCGACGCGTGACGGCGAGGCGCGGTACGGGGTTCATCTCAGGTCTGCTCCTTTGCGGACGAGCGTGGACGGGCTCCGCCGGCGGCCGGGCCCGTGATCACGGGTCGCCGACGCGGCCCGTGAGCTTACATCGATGTAAACACGACATTTCTTACATCGATGTAACAGTGCTGCTGGAATGCTGCACCGGCATGCTCTCGCTTGTCAAGCCTCGGCTTGGCCGATCACGCCCGCACGGGCGAGAGCGAGACCGCGGTCCAGCTCGCGGCGGGCAGCTCGACGCGCAACACGGCGCCCTCGATGCGCGCCGTGCCGTTCGCCCGCAGGCCCACCCGATCCGGGTTCTCACGATCGTTGACCGCACGGAGGTCGGCGTCGTGCAGGGACTCGCACGCGCTCACCGTCGACGGCGCGAAGCCCGAGACGTCGACCGTGACGGCCATGGCCTCTCCGAGGTGACGGTTCACGAGGAAGAGGGCCGTCTCCCCCGTCTCCTCATCGTGGGTCGCGACCGCATCGAGCAGGGGCACCGGCCCGTACTGGGCGGTCTCGGTCGTGCCCGCGCTGACGCTCGTCGTGAGCGACGCACCGCGCGCGAGCCGCGCGGTGAGGGCGAAGGGGAAGAACGTCGTCTGCCGCCAGGCGGGGCCGCCCGGCTCGGTCATGATCGGGGCGATGACGTTGACGAGCTGCGCGAGGCTCGCAGAGGTCACGCGATCGGCGTGCTTGAGCAGCGAGATGAGCAGGTTGCCGACGACCACGGCGTCGGCGACCGTGTACACGTCCTCGAGCAGGCGCGGCGCACGCGGCCAGAGCTCCGGATCCGTGATGCGCTCCTCGTTGCGATACCGGTCCAGGTACCAGACGTTCCACTCGTCGAACGAGATCTGGATGGTCTTCTCGCTGTGGCGCTCGGCCTTCACTGCGTCGGCCATCGCGGCGACCGACTCGATGAAGAAGTCCATGTCGACCGCGGAGGCGAGGAAGCTCGCGAGGTCGCCGTCGTGCTCCTGGTAGTACGCGTGGCAGGAGATGTGCGAGACGACGTCGTACCCCGCGCGCAGCACCGTCTGCTCCCACGTCCCGAAGGTGGGGATGTGCGCTCCCGAGCTGCCGCACGCGACGAGCTCGAGGCCCGGGTCGAGCTGCAGCATCGCGCGGGCCGTCTGCACGGCCTTCTTCGCGTACTCCTCCGCCGTCCAGTGGCCGAGCTGCCAGTCCCCGTCCATCTCGTTGCCGAGACACCACATGCGGATGCCGTGCGGCTCGACCGCGCCGTTGGCGACGCGCCGGTCGGAGAGCGCGGTGCCCGCGCGCACGTTCGCGTACTCGAGCACGTCGACGGCCTCCTCGAGCCCGCGCGTGCCGAGGTTCACGGCGTACATGACGTCGACGCCCGCCTTGCGGGACCATGAGACGAACTCGTCGAGGCCGACCTCGTTCGTCTCGATAGAGTGCCACGCGAGGTCGAGGCGGCGCGGACGGCTCTCGCGCGGCCCCACGCCGTCCTCCCACCGGTAGCCCGACACGAAGTTGCCGCCCGGATAGCGCACCATCGTGACGCCGAGCTCGCGCACGAGGTCGAGCACGTCGGTGCGGAATCCGTCCTCGTCCGCCGCAGGATGCCCGGGCTCGTAGATCCCGTCGTAGACGCATCGCCCGAGGTGCTCCACGAACGAGCCGAAGAGCCGGCGGTCGATCACCCCCACCGGGAAGCGGGGATCGATGACGACATGGCCGGTCTGCATGGCTCTCCTCGGTGGGCGCGGCGGGCGCGGCACCCCGGGGGGGGCACCGTCGGATGACTGCGCCTAGTGTGTTACATCGTTGGAAATCGTGCAAGGCAGCGCGGCTCCCCCTCCGCGGTCACGCGTCAGGCCGCCGTGGACTCCCGCACCTCGAGGCGGAACGAGGCGACGACCTCCTCGTGCTCCTCGTCCTCCCGCTGCCCGCTCAGCCGGCGATGGAGCAGGTCGACCGCGAGGCCCGCGATCTCCCGCCGTCCGGGGTCGACGCTCGTGAGGCTCGGGGTCGAGAAGCGCGCGTCGAGCGTGTTGTCGAACCCCGCGACCGCGACGTCCTCGGGGACCCGCCGTCCGCTGCTGACGAGCGCCCGAAGCGCCCCGAGGGCCAGAGCGTCGTTCATTCCGAACACCGCATCGAAGGGCATCCCCTGCTCGAGAAGGGCGCGCACGGTCGCCTCCCCCGCGTCGCGAGACCACTCGCGCGGCGCGACGACGAGGCGCGGATCGAGGTCGACCCCCGCCTCCGCATAGGCTGCGCGCGCCCCGCGCAATCGCAGCGGGCCGGCGCCCACGACAGGATCGTCGGGCGCCGCGCCTAGGAGCACGACACGCCGACGACCGGTCGCGAGCAGGTGCGTGACCGCCTCGTTCGCGGCCGCCTCGTTCGCCATCGTGACATGGTCGAGGGAGCTGTGGAAGATGCGCTCCCCCAGCAGGACGGTCGGAACGGTCGGCGTGATCGCGCTCGCGTCGTCGGGGCCGATGCCCTGCGGGCTGAAGATGAGCCCGTCGGTGAAGACCTCCCGCCGCCCCGAGACGATCGCGAGCTCGCGATCGACGTCGCCCCCCGTCGTCTCGACGAAGACCGTGAGGTCGACGGTCGCGGCGACGTCGATGACCGCTTGGGCGAGCTCGGCGAAGTAGGGCTGCGTGAGCTCGGGGATCGCGAGCGCGATCGTGCCGGAGCGCCCCGATCGCAGGTTGCGCGCCGAGATGTTCACGCGATAGTCGAGCTCGCGGATCGCCTCCTCGACGCGTCGGCGCGTCGACGCGCGGATGTAGGGGTGCCCGTTGATGACGTTCGAGACGGTCTTCACCGAGACGCCCGCGCGCCTCGCCACGTCGCTCATCGTCGCGGCCACCGCACCTCCCGGTCTGACATCCGTCCGCGCTCAATGTAACGCCGCGACGTGGGCCGCCATGCCGTCGCTCCGGCGACCGCCCCGGCTGCCGCGCCCCACCGAGGCGAGGACCGCGCGCGGCGGCGCACGGCCGCGCGGCTCAGCCCGGTGGCGCGACCGACGGGGCGAAGTCGACCGCCGCGACACCCTCCCGGTATCGGCCGAGCGCCGAGCGCGCGGCTCCCGCCGCGTCGAGGGCCGCGAGCCCTGCGCCCAGGATCGGGGGCGAGGTCACGAGCACCGTCTCGGCCCGCGGGGCCGTGCGGGCGAGACGATCGGCGATGCCGGGGACGAGCGTGCGCGACTGGCCCGCGATGACCCCGCCGCCGAGCACGATGGGCACCGGCCGATCGTCGAGGCCGAGCCGGCGCAGGCACGTCGTGGCGAGGACCACGACCTCGTCGACCTGCCGCTCGACGATCGCCGCCGCGACGCGATCGCCCTGCCGCGCGGCGTCGAAGACGACGGGCGAGAGCAGGTTGATGCTCCGCCGCGGGAGTCGGCCGAAGTGGAGCCCCTCGACGACCTCCCGCACGGACGCGAGCCCGAGCGCGCGCGGGACGAGCTCGCACAGGAGCGTGGTCTCCCCCCGACCGTCGTCCGCGCGCGCGGCATGCCACAGCGCCCGGATGCCCAGGTGCGCGCCTCCGCCCCAGTCGCCGGATATCTCGCCGAGCGCCGGGAAGCGCGCCGTCGCGCCGTCGGCGCGCACGCCGAGGGCGTTGATGCCCGTGCCGCACACGACCGCGACGGCGTCCGGGGAGAGCGTGCCCGCCCGCAGGAGCGCGAACAGGTCGTTGTCGAGCACATCCGGGCCGCGGCCCCGCGGGCCCCAGTGCGCGAGCCGCTCGCGTGCGACGTCGAGCTCGGCCGGCAGGTCGAGGCCCGCGAGGTAGACGTGCGTCGTGACGATCTCGCGATCGCCCATCGCGGCGAGCACGCGGTCGCGCAGCGTCACAAGGATCTCGAGCGCCCTCGGCCAGCCGGCCGTCTGGGGATTCGACCCGCTCCCGCGCGCGTGCGCGACGATCCGTCCATCGAGCCCGATCGCGACGACGTCCGTCTTGCTCCCGCCGCCGTCGACCGCGAGGACGACGGGCGATGCGCCTGTGCACCCGGTCATCGCGCCCAGGGGAGGTAGTCGGCGTTCGCGGCGAGCAGGAGGTCGGTGAGCCGCTCCGCGCGGTCGAGCTGCCCTACGAGCGGGTGGGCGAGCATCGCGCGCAGGACGCGCTCGCGTCCGCCGCGCACGGCGGCGTCGAGCGCGAGCCGCTCGTACGCCGCGACGTGCGCGATGAGACCGGCGATGTCCTCGGGCACGTCGCGCACGGGCTCGGCGACGATGCGCCCCGCGCGCACGGTCGCGGGCACCTCGATGACGTGGTCGTCGGGCAGGAAGGGCAGCGTGCCGTCGTTGCGCACGTCGAGCACCTGCACGTCGCCGCGGTCGTGCAGGATCGAGGAGAGCACGTCGATCGCGGCCTCCGAGTAGTACGCGCCGCCGCGCTGCTCGAGCTCGGGGGGCTTCGTGTCGGTCGCCGGGTCGGCGTACCGCTCGAGCAGCGCGCGCTCGGTCGCGGCGACCTGCTCGGCGCGCGTGGGGCCGCTCAACTGCTCCGCGAGCACCTCGTCGTGGGCGTAGTAGTAGCGCAGGTAGTACGACGGGAGGGCCCGCTGCATCGCGAGGAGCTCGGGGCGGGCGTGGACGACGTCCGCGAGCTCGGCCAGACGCTCGTCGAGCAGCTCCGGCAGCACGTCGCGCTCGCCGCCGTCCGCGTCGAGGACGCGGACGCCGCGCTCCCACGTGAGGTGGTTGAGGCCGACGTGCTCGAGGCGCACGCGATCGGGCGAGACCCCGAAGTCGGCCGCGAGGCGACGCTGCAGGCCGATCGCGACGTTGCAGAGCCCGACCGCGCGGTGGCCGGCCTCGAGCAGCGCGCGCGTCACGATCCCGACGGGGTTCGTGAAGTCCACGATCCATGCGTCCTTCCGGGCGTGCCGGCGCACGGCCTCCGCCGTCTCGAGGACGACGGGCACGGTGCGCAGTGCTTTCGCGAGGCCGCCAGGCCCCGTCGTCTCCTGGCCGATGCAGCCGACCTCGTGCGGCCAGGTCTCGTCGTGGCGCCGCGCCTGCTGCCCGCCGATGCGGAACTGGAGCATGACGGCGTCGGCGTCGGCGACCCCCGCGACGAGATCGTCGGTCACGCGCACGCGGCCCGGATGCCCCGCGCGCGCGAACATCCGCTCGGCGACGCCGCCGACGAGCTCCCGCCGCACCGGATCGGGGTCGACGAGCCACAGCTCGTCGACGGGCAGCTGCTCGCGCAATCGGGCGAAGCCGTCGACGAGCTCGGGCGTGTACGTCGATCCGCCGCCGACGACGCTCAGTTTCATTCCTATCCTTTCACTCCCGTGAGGGCGATCCCCTCGACGAAGGCCTTCTGCGCGAAGAAGAAGATCACGACGACCGGTGCCGTGATGACGACGGTCATCGCCATCGTCATGCTCCAGTCCGTGCCGTGCACGCCGCGGAAGGTCGCGAGCCCGTACGCCACGGGCCACGCCCCCGGGTTCTCGGAGGCGTAGAGCAGCGGACCGTAGTAGTCGTTCCAGGAGTGGAAGAACAGGAAGATCGCCGCGGACGCGATGCCCGGCCGCGCCATCGGCACGATGACGCGCATGAGCACGCCGAGCTCGCTGCAGCCGTCCATGCGCGCCGCGTCCGCGTACTCCTCCGGGATCGTCAGGAAGAACTGGCGGAGCAGGAAGATGCTGAACGCGTCGCCGAGCAGGTTGGGGAGGATGAGCGGCCACAGCGTGCCCGTGAGGTGGAGCTGGCTCCACATGACGTAGACGGGCACGGCGGTGACCTGGGGCGGCAGCAGCATCGCGACGACGATCGCGGTGAAGATCACGTGCGACCCGCGGAACCGGATGCGCGCGAGCGCATACGCGGCGGGCACGGACGACACGAGCATGAACGCGGTCGCGAGCACGGCGTACAGCGCCGAGTTGCCGAACCACTGCGCGAGGGGCAGGGTCGCGAACACGCGCGCATAGTTCGCCCATTCCCACGTCTGGGGCACGAGCGACCTCGTGAGCGCCTGCCGGCTCGACATGAGCGAGGTGAGCACGACGAAGACGACGGGCGCGATCGTGAGCACCGCGAGCGCCACGAGCACGACGTGCTCGGCGACCCACGCGAGGGCGCGCGCGGGCGGCCGGCGTCGTCCTCGCGGCGCCGTGGGCACGAGACCGCTGCGGACGGCGAGGCTCATCGGACCTCCTCGGCACGGAATACGCGAATGCGGCGGATGGTGAGGCCGAGCACGGTCGCGGTGATCGCGAAGAGCACGACGGCCATCGCCGACGCGTACCCGAACTGGAAGCTGGCGAACCCGTGCTCGTAGAGCAGCTCGGTGTAGGTCAGCAGGGACGTGCCCGGATAGCCGAGCAGCGTCGCGGTGCCGGACCCGACCGTCGCCTTCCCGCTCGCGACTCCCGACGCGACGGCCGCCTCCGTGAAGTACTGGAGCGCGGCGATGACGCCCGTGACGACCGAGAAGGCGATCACGGGAGAGATCGTCGGCAGCGTGACGTGCCGGACCTGGTGCCACGCGCCGGCGCCGTCGAGCGAGGCCGCCTCGTAGAGCTCCCGCGGGACCTCGAGGAGCGCGGCAAGGAGGATGATCATGAGGTCGCCCATGACCCACACGCCGAGGATCACGAGCGAGGGCTTCGACCACGCGGGGTCGTTGAACCATAGCGGCCCCTGGACGCCGAACCACGACAGCACCTGGTTGACCGGTCCCGTGCCCGGGTTGAAGAGGAACACGAACGCGACGACGCTCGCGACGGGCGGCATGAGCGCGGGCAGGTAGAAGATCGTGCGCCACAGTCCCGGCGCCGTGCGCGCCCGCGCGAGCAGGCCCGCGACGATGAGCGCGCAGACGATGCGCACGGGCACGAGGACGACCACGAACCACAGCGTGTTCACGACCGCCGCGCCGATCTGCGGGTCCTGCGTGAAGAGGTATCGGTAGTTGAGCAGGCCGACCCACGCCGGGCTCGCGAGCTGGTCGTAGCGCGTGAACGACCAGAAGACGGAGGCGACGAGCGGGTACCCGTAGAAGAGCCCGAGGCCGAGCAGCGCGGGCGCGAGCAGGAGCATGGCGACCCCGAGTCGACGGCGGGCCGCGCGATCGCCGCGCCGCGCCGTCGCGGACCGCGCCCCCGGTCCGCGCAGCAGCCGGAGGCGACCGGACCGCACGTTGCTGGCTCCCGCGATCACGGCCCGCTCAGCGCCTTCTCGTTGTCGATGTCCTCGTCGAGCTTCGCGAGGGCCGCATCGAGGTCTCCTCCCTTGCTCTGGTAGTCCTCCCACATCGTCGTGAACGTCGTGAGGTAGGCCGCGCCGTCGCTCGTCGCCGGAGAGGTGAGCGTGTGCGGGTCGGTCGCCGCGTCGACGAACACCGAGTAGTCGCCGTCGACCTCGAGCGTCGGCGAGGTGAGGGCGGAGGTGATCGTCGGCACGTTCTTGAGGCCGTTGCCGAGCGCGACCTGCGCGTCGGTGTCGAGGGCGAGGTACTTCAGGAGCGCCCACGCTAGCTCCGGATGAGTCGACCCCTTGGCGATGCCCGCGACGTTCCCGGAGATGTAGGACGCGCCGTAGTGTCCCAGCCCGTCCATGACGGGCGTGGGCGCGATGCCGTACTGCAGGTCGGGGGCCTGATCCGCGATGAAGGCGGTGCGGTACTCGCCGTCGATCTCCATGGCGACCTGGCCGGTCTGGAACGCGTTGTCGGCGTCGAACTCCTGCCCGAGGCCGGAGGTGAACGCCTGCAGCTTGTCGTAGCCGATCGCGTCGACGAAGCGCTTCTGCCATTGGATGAGCTGCTTCCAGCCCGCCGAGGTGCCGATCGCCGACGTGCCGTCCTCCTTGAGCCACGGCCCGTCGACCATGGGCGAGAAGTGGGCCGGGGAGTTCTCGTAGAAGCCCATGAGCGGGTCGAAGCCGAGCGTCTTGATCGAGCCGTCCGGGTTGTAGGTCGTGAGCGCCATCGCGTCGCTCTCGAGCTCGTCGAGCGTCGTCGGCGGCTTCGTGATGCCGGCCGCCGCGAGCAGCTTCGTGTTGTACAGGAGCGCGCTCGTGTCGGCGAGCACGGGAAGGGTGCAGCGCGTTCCCTTGTACTCGGTGTAGGAACGCGGGGCGGCGGGGATGTCGGAGAGGTCGACGCCGTCGCGCTTGACGTAGGGCCCGAGGTCGCGGAACGCTCCCGACGAGCAGAAGGAGCCGACGATCGCCGTCGAGTAGGAGAGGCCGACGTCGATCTGCTGGCCCGAGGCGATCGCCTTCTGCAGCTTCTCATCGTCCTGACCCGCGTGCACGTCGACCTTGACGTCAGGATGCCTCTTCTCGAAGTCGTCGACGACGCCCTGCACGACCGATGCCTCGCGGCCCGTGAAGAAGTGCCAGAGCGAGACGGTTCCGGACAGGTGGCTGGGCGCCGCGTCGGCGATTCCGGCGGAGCCTCCAGGGCTGCAGGCGACGAGGCCTGCGACGACCGCGGCGGCGGCTGCGACGGCCGCCGCCCGGCGGAGGGTGGTCTTGCTCACGTGACATCACTCCCGGGGTGGATGGGTGGCATGGACGGATGCGGAGCGCACGGACGACGGGCCGTGCGCTCCGCGGGACGCACGGCACCGGCGAGGGCGCTCACGAGGACTGGCCCGAGCCCGCGGGCTCGGCGAGGTCGGACAGGGAGTCGGCGAGCGCGCTGCGGATGCGGCCGACGAGGACGCGGCGGGCGCCGTGCAGCACGGGCGTCTGTGTCACGACGGGCGGCACGACGGCCGTGCACCAGCGCGTGTGGGTGCGCAGCCAGCGGGTGACCTCGGCGGCGAGCGGCGCCCCCGCCGCGATGCCCGTCGGCCCGTGCAGGATGACGACCTCGGGGTCCGCGACGGCGAGCGCGGGAAGGATCGCGTGGCCGACGCGCTCGCCGAGGGCGGCGACGAGCGGATGGTGCGGGTCGAGCTCGGGAAGGCGCGCGAGCACGTCGCGCCACTCCGCGCCCTCGGGCACGACGCCGTGGCGGATCCCGAGGCTCGTGATGGCGCGCTCGGAGACGAGCTCGGCGATGTCAGGGGCGTTCTCGTCGAGCGCGAGAGCGTCGGCCGGGGGGCTCAGGTATCCGATCTCGCCCGCGGCGCCCGACGCGCCGCGGTGCAGCACCCCGCCCAGGTCGAGGGCGAGACCGAGGCCCTCCGCGAGCCACACGAGGGCGAACGAGTCGTGCGCGGCGCCCGCGCCGAGCTCTCGCTCCGCGATCGCCGCGAGGTTCGCGTCGTTCTCCACGGTCACGTGCACGCCGAGCTCGCGCGAGAGCGTCTCGGTGACCTGCTCGTGCGGCCAGCCGAGGAGCCCGTCGGTGAAGGTGAGCGTGTCCGAGGCCTGGTCGACGGAGGCCTGCACTCCCGCGCACACCTCGGTCACGTCGTCGGGATCGACGCCCGCGGCGGCCGCCGCGCGCTCGACGGCGTCCGAGAGGATCCCCGCCGCGGGCGCCGCCGCCTCGGCCGGCGTCATCCGGCGGGAGGCGACCGGGAAGGTGCGCCCGCGCGCGTCGACGACCGCCGACCGGACGTCGACGAACTGGACGTCGACGGCGACCGCGAGCGTGCGCTCGGTGATGACCTCGTAGAGCACGGGGTTGGGCCCGCGCCGCCCCGACGTCGTGCCGGACTCGCGGATGAGCCCCGCGAGCTCCAGCCGCCGGATGATCTCGCCCGCGGTGGGCTTGCTCAGGCCCGTCAGGTGCGCGATCTCGTTGCGCGTGAGCGCGCCGTGGTCGAGCAGGAGCGAGAGCGCCGCGCGGTCGTTGAGCACGCGCAGGAGCGCCGGCTGACCTCGATTGGGGACCGCGTCCATGGACTCCTCCGGAAGCACGAGAGCGTGTCTGGGTGAGAGCCACCGTAACAGGCAGGCTTGTTTATAGAAAGGTTGTTTACAGATCCGTAACGCGCCGTCACGCGCTCGAAACGTTCGCGCGCGAGGGACGGGAGGCCGGGCCCGCGGCGCGGACGCCGGTCGAGGCGGACGCCGACCGGGACGGCAGCCGACCCCTCGGGGCAGCCGAGACCGGCCACCAGCGCGGAGTCAGCGCCCGCCGGGCGCCGCACCAGCCTGGGGACGCGTCAGTCGCGGTCGGACGGACCGACGGGCGCGTGATGGTCGAGCGCCGCGACGCCGCGCATCCAGTGGCCGCTCGCCGACACCTGCTCCGCCGGCAGGGCGAGCTCCCGCCCCACGACGAGCGGATTCCGCACCCGGTCGCGGTGGACGAGGCTCCCGTCGACGCTCATCCCGCCTCTCCCTCCATGGCCCCGCCCCGCGCTCTCACGCGTCGGGATCGCCCTGCAGCTCGAGGCTGATCTGCTCCGCGTCGAGCGCCGCGAGCACGCTCGCGAGAGCCTCGGCGTCGTACGTGCCCGCGTCGCGCGCGTCGAGCACGACGTCGCGCTTGGCGCGCACGAGCGCGATCTCCCGCTGCTTCGGCGAGAGCCCGTCGGCGGGCACGTCGACGCCCGCGAGCAGGGCGAGGACCTCCGCGCGCTCGGCACGCTCCGCCTCCGGGTCGACCGCCGTCGGCTTGAGCAGCCGCACGACCCACGCGAGCGTGCCGCCCTGCAGCAGGAGGGAGAACGTCGCGACCGCGAACGCGACCAGCACGAGGAGCGATCGGTGCGGTGTGTGCTCGGGCAGGGTCTGGGCGGCCGCGACCGTGACGGCGCCGCGCATGCCCGCCCACACGAGCACGCCGCCGTCCCGCCAGGTGAGGGGCGCCTTGAGCAGGTAGTCGACGTCGGCGAGCATGCGTCGCACGCGCGAGCCGAACTGATCCAGGTCGAACGCGCGACGGCCCGAACGACGCACGCGTCCGCGGGCGGCGAGGGCGAGGCGCTCGCGCAGCTCGCGAGCGCGCGCGGGATCCTGCAGGGCGTCGTTCATCCGCGTCAGCCGCGGCTGCATGCGCAGCGTGCGCTCGGCGCGCCGGCTCTGCCCGCGCAAGAGCGGTGCGACGTACGCGAGCCGCACGACGAGCGTGATCGCGATCGCTGCCGCCGCGAGCAGGAGGGCCGTGCCCACAGCGCCGGCCTCGCCGCGCACCTCGGAGAGGATCGCGGAGAGCTCGAGGCCCATGAGCAGGAAGACCGCTCCCTCGAGCACGAGCTCGATCGTGCGCCAGTTCTCCGAGTCCGACAGGCGGTGGCGCGGCGAGAGCGTGCGCGGCGCGGCGCGCCCGGTGATGATGCCCGCCGTCACCGCGGCGACGAGCCCCGACGCGCCGAGGAGCTCGGCGGGGATCGACGCGGCGAAGGGCACCGCGAAGGAGAGCACGGTGTTGACGGTCGCGTCGCTCGTGCGCGCCCGGACGATGAGGTTGAGCCGTCCGACGACGGCGCCGATCACGACGGCGACGACGACCGCGAACGCGAACTGCCCGACCGCGTGGCCGAACGAGAACGCCGCGGCGGCGCTCGCGACCGCCGTGCGCAGGATGACGAGCGCGCTCGCGTCGTTGAGCAGGCTCTCCCCCTCGAGCATCGCCATGACGCGCGGCGAGACGCCGACGCGCTTCGCGATCGTCGTCGCCACCGCGTCCGTCGGGCTGATGACCGCGCCGAGCGCGACGCCCCACGCGAATCCGAGGCCGGGGATCGCCCATGCGAAGAACAGCCCGAGCGCGAGGGACGTGAGCAGCACGAGGACGATCGAGAGTCCGCCGATCGCGCCGAACTCGCGGCGGAAGTTCGTGGCGGGCATCGAGACCGAGGCCGAGTAGAGCAGCGGCGGGAGCACCCCCGCGAGGATCCACTCCGGATCGATCTCGACGTCGGGCGTGAACGGCAGGAGCCCGACGACGATCCCCACGACCACGAGGACGAGGGGGGCGGGGATGCCATAGCGCCCCGCGAGCGTGCGGCTGCCCGCGATCACGAGCAGCGCGAGCGCGCCCACGACGAGGATCTCCACGCGTCACCCCCTTCGCCGCCGGCGGACGCTCAGCGCGCCGCGCACGTGCTCCGCTCCGCCGACGCCCGCGGCCCGCGGGCGCCCCTCGCATCCAGCTTGGCATCGCGCGCGCGATGAGCGCGAGCGGAGGCCAGGGAGGCTAGACGGGCTCGACCCGCAGCGTTGCCTCGACCGACTCGCCCTCGACCATCGGATCGAGGAACTGGCGCGGCTGGGAGGCGTACGCCGTGCGGTACGCCTCGGTCGCCTCGGCGATCTCGTCCGCGTCGGCCGGCACGAACGCGACCTCGCGGTCCACGGCGCCCGCGCGCAGGCGACCCCGTCCCGACTCCACGGCGTGGCGGTACCACTGGCCGCGGCGTCCCTTGACGGAGCGCACGTACACCTTCTCACCCGCGGCGACCGCCCAGATGGTCGTCGCACGCCCCGGCGCGCCGCCGGGCGCCAGCGGGGTGACCTCGACCTCCTCGGCTCGATCGATCTCGGCCAGCTCGTCGCTCGTCCAGGCGCTCATGTCACCAGTCTCGGCCTCTCGCGCCGCATGCGCCAGTCCGCCCGGCCGATCGCCGCGGCGTCTCGCCGCGTCGCCCGTCGCAGCCGGTCCCGGCGCCGGTCGCCCCGGCCCGCTGCGCGTCGAAGAGGGTCGCTCCGGTCCCCTCGCGCTGTGCGCCGCAAATGTCTGACATTTGACCGCCGTGCCTGATAGCGTCGAGCGCGTGCCTTCGCTCCCCCGAGCCGTCCCCCTGTCCGAGCAGGTGAGCCGCGAGCTGCGCGACCGCATCGCACGCGGCGAGCTCCCCGTCGGCGCGCGCCTGCCCACCGAGCTCGAGCTCATGCGCGAGCTCGGCGTGAGCCGCAGCAGCGTGCGCGAGGCGCTCCGCTCGCTCGTGCACGCCGGACTCCTGCGGTCGCGCGCGGGCGACGGCACCTACGTGACCGCGACGAGCGACCTCGCGCCCGCGCTCGCGCGCCGCCTCGAGCTCGAGCGCACGGCCGACGTGGCCGAGGTGCGCCTCCTGCTCGAGCGCGAGGGCGCGCGACTCGCCGCCGAGCGGGCGAGCGACGACGATCGGGCCCGGCTGCGCACGGCCCTCGCGGCGCGCGCGGCCGCGACCGAGGGCATGGCGTACGCGGCCGCCGACATCGCCTTCCACCACGCCCTCCTCGACGCGTCCGGCAACGTGCTGCTCGCCGAGCTGTACCGCGGCACGGGAGGCATCGAGGAGAGCGTGCTGCGCATCACCCCCCTCGACGAAGGGTTCGCGGCGTTCGCCGCCGAGAGCGCCGAGCTCTACGCCGCGCACGTCGCCCTCGTCGAGGCGATCGAGGCGCGGGACTCGGCCGGCGCCGCGGCGGCGGCCGAGCGCGTCGTGCGCCTCGCCCAGGCGCACGTGCCCCTCGCGCCCGCCCGGGAGGCGGATCGGTGAGCGCCGTGCCCGCATCCGCGGCGCGCACGCACGCGCTCGTGCGCCCGGGAGTCGTCCTCGTCGGCGTGCTGCTCGTCGCCGCCAACCTGCGCGCCGCGATCACATCCGTGGGTCCCGTGCTCGGGGACGTGCAGCACGACCTCGGCATCCCCTCCGTCGCCGCGTCGGTGCTCATCAGCCTGCCGCTGCTCGCGTTCGGGGTCGTCTCGCCCTTCGCGCCGTCCGTCGCCCGCCTCCTGGGGATCGAGCGCACCCTCGGGCTCGCACTCGCGGCGCTCGCCGCGGGCATCGTGCTGCGCTCGCTCGCCGGCCCCGCGCCGCTGTGGACCGGCACGGCCCTGCTCGGAGTCGCGATCGCCGTGCTCAACGTCGAGCTGCCCGCGCTCGTCAAACGCGACTTCCCGGGCCGGATCGGCCAGGTCACGGGCGCCTACTCGGCCGTGCAGTCGGCCTTCGCCGCCCTCGCCGCGGGCGCCGCCGTGCCCATCGCGGGCGTCGGCGGGTCAGGCTGGCGGCTCGCTCTCGGCATCTGGGCGGGGCTCGCGCTCATCGCCCTCGGCGTGCTCGCGCCGCAGCTGCGCCGCCGCACGATCGAGCCGCCGGGCACGGAGGACGTGAGCCTCGCCGGGCTGCGCCATCCGGCACCCCGCGGCCGCTCGCCGTGGCGCACGGCGCTCGGCTGGCAGGTCACCGCCTTCATGGGCTTCCAGTCGGTCACGTACTACGTGCTCATCACGTGGCTGCCCTCGATCGAGCGCTCCTCCGGCACGAGCGCGGCGGCCGCGGGCGTGCACCAGCTACTGCTCAACGCCTTCGCGATCGCGGGGAGCCTCGGCTGCTCCGCGCTCATCCCGCGCTTCCGCGACCAGCGACTGCTCGCGGTCCTCTCCCCCGGCGTCCTCGTCGTCGCGCTCATCGGCATGCTCGCCGATCCGCGTCTCGGGGCCGTGTGGGACAGCCTGGTCGGCGTCGCGGGCGGGGCGACGATCGTGCTCGCGCTCTCCTTCTTCGGCCTGCGGACGCGCGACCACGCCCACGCGGCGGCGCTCTCCGGCATGGCGCAGTCGCTCGGCTACCTGCTCGCGGCCGCCGGCCCGATCGCGATCGGCGCGATGCACGACGCGCTCGGGTCGTGGACGCCCGCGCTCGTCGTCGTCCTCGTCGCGAGCCTGCTCGTGATCGTCTTCGGCCTGCTCGCGGGGCAGCCGCGCGTCATCCGGTGACGCCGGGCCGGACGGGGCAGCGCGGCGGGAGGGCACGGCGGCGGGAGGAGGCGGCGCGGAAGCGCGAGGCGACCCCGGCGGATGGTGCGGCCCGGAAGGACGCGACCGCACGACGGCGAGCGGGAGGCGACGCCGGCGGATGGTGCGCCACGCAGCCGGGCTACCCGAGGATCCGGTGACGCGCGCTAGCGTGGCCTCGCGGGCGGCAACCGCTCCACGGGCAGGAATCGAGGCGAGAGGAGCCGCCGTGCGGATGACGACAGCAGGCGCGCTCGCGACGTGCGCCGCCGTGGTCGTGCTCGCGCTCGGGGCTCCCGGCGCCGCGGCAGACACGGCGCCCGTCGCCGCGAGAGCGACGAACGGCGTCGTCGGCACGGCGAGCGGCGCCAGCGCGGCGAGCAGCGTCGTCGATGCGGCGAGCGGTGGGGCGACCATCGCGAGCGGCGCAGGCGCGCGGACCGTCGCGGCGGCCGCCGATCTCGCCGTCCACGCCGACGACGACCAGTATCCGAGCTGGGCCGACGTCGAGAAGGCCAAGTCGGACGCGGCGGCCGCGAAGGCGGAGGTCGACCGGATCAGCGCGCTCGTGCAGCGGCTCCAGGACGAGGCGGACGCGGCGACCGCGGACGAGCTCGCCAAGCAGGCCGCCTCGACGCTCGCACAGACCCAGCTCGCGCAGGCGACGCAGAAGGCGGAGGTGCTCGGCCAGCAGGCGAGCGTCGCCACGGACGCCGCCAAGCAGGCGAAGCAGCGGTTCGCGCAGTTCGCATCCCAGTTCTACGTGCTCGGCCGCGTGAGCCTCACGACGCAGCTGCTCGTCGACGGCGGGTCCAAGGACGAGCTGCTCGGCCGGCTCGGCACGGCGAGCCGGCTCACGAAGCAGGCGTCACAGCTGCTCGAGCAGGCGCGGGAGAAGCAGAACCTCGCCGCCTCGCTCTCCGCCCAGGCGAAGGCCGCACAGGCCGTGCGCGCATCCCTCGCCGAGCAGGCGTCGCAGAAGCTCGCCGTCGCCCAGGAGGCGAAGCAGGCCGCGGACGCCGCGGTCGCGACGCAGCAGCAGAACCGCGCGGTGCTCTACCAGCAGGCCGCGGTGCTCCAGAACACGTCCGAGGACGTCGTGCAGCAGTACTACGCGGGCGTCGAGAAGCGCCGGGAGGAGCAGCAGCGCCAGCAGCAGCTCGCGCGGGGCGGGAGCCAGCAGACGATGAGCCTCGGCGCCGGCGTCGTCGACGACCCGGCCGCGGCGCAGGCCTACGCCCGCAGCGTGCTCGGGTCCTATGGCTGGAGCGGCAGCCAGTTCGGCTGCCTCGTCGACCTGTGGAACATGGAGTCGGGCTGGCGCACCGACGCATACAACCGCTCGAGCGGCGCGTACGGCATCCCGCAGTCGCTGCCGGCCAACAAGATGGCGTCCGCGGGCGCGGACTGGATGACGAACGCGGCGACCCAGATCGCGTGGGGCCTCAGCTACATCAAGAGCGCCTACGGCTCCCCCTGCGCCGCGTGGAACGCCGAGATCTCCCGCACCCCCCACTGGTACTGACCCCCTCCCCCCTCCCCTCCTTCCTTCCCCGAAAACGAAGGAGTTCCGGCCGCCATCGAGCAGCGGAACGCGTTTCGCAACCCCTACGGCGTCCGATCTCCTTCGTTTTGCTGTCGGCCGCGGGGTCGGCGGGACGGGCCGCGACGACGAGCGCTCGCGCCCGGACGCTGCCGCCGCGGCATGACCGGAGCGACCGAAAACGAAGGAGCTGCGGTCGCTGGGGATGCCGAAACGTCGTTCGCGGGGGATGTGGCGCGCGATCTCCTTCGTTTTCGGGAGTCACGCCGGTGAACGGGCAGCGGAGCGGCGAGCCGACGCCGCACTCGCGGCGCGGGGACCGGCCGCGCCAGGGTCCCGACTCGCGCGCGGCCTACGACTCGCGCCCGGCCCGCGGCTCCTCCCGCAGCACGCGCACGGGCCCGAGGAGGCCGTACTCGCGCGGATACGTGGACTGCATGCGATCCTCGTGCCCGCCGATGACCGCGATGACGTCCTGCACGTGCTAGTAATAGCCGCGCGCGAGCAGGCGGTTGTTGAGCGAGCTCGCGACGCGGACGGTCACGACGGTGTCCCCCGCGTGCAGGCGCCCGGTGAGGTCGACCATCGGATGCGAGGTGTCGAACCCCTGCGGCTCCCCGCCGTCGATGCGCACGGCGCCGAGGCCGCCCGCCGTGGAGCCGAGGTCGAGCACGTAGCGTGCGTGCGGGTCGGGCTCCTCGTCGAGGTGCAGCGTCGTCGTGTACTCCCCCACGCCCGAGACCTCCGGCCCGATCTCGGGGATGTCCTTCCACGGGCGCAACGGTCCCGTCCCCGCGTCCAGGCGCGTGACCGCCGTCGTCGGCCGCACCTCGCGCGTCTCGTAGCCGAGGCCACGATCCTCGGTGATGAGCCGGGGCTCACCCGCGTCCCAGCTCTCCACGGCGATCGACCACTCCGCGAGCTCGGCGACGGTCTCGCGCACGGCGGGCGCCGACGCGGGGGCGGGAGCGGACGAGCGGTCGAGGGTCAGCAGCGCCGTCTCGCCGGGGGCGAGTGCGACGGTCACGAGCGTCCGCTCGCCCTCCAGCCGCACGCCGTCGTGGGGCCGCACGTCCCCCGTCCACGCGTCGATGCGGTGCACGCGCCCCGCACCGGGCAGGCTCACCTCGACCTCGACGGGCTCGCCCGTCTCGTAGAGGAAGTGGTACAGGTACACGTGCAGCAGGTCTCCGTCCTCGCGCACGTGCGACAGCACGGTGCGGTTCTCGCGCGTGAACTCGGCGCGACCGACGACGCCGAGGCGCCGCAGTGCGTCGACCGTGAGCGCGGGGTCCTCGATCTCCGCGACCGTGGGCAGCGCCACGAGCTCGGCGATCGTCGCCGCGAGCTCGTCGTCCCGGCCGTCGAGGCCCGGCGTGCGCGCGGCCGCCCGCTCGTGCACGCGGTGGCGGCGCTTGGTCAGCTGCACGAGCTCGCGCGCGCCGTGCACGACGAGCACCCGGAGGCCGCGACGCGCCTCCTCGAGGAGCTTGGCCGCGGTGTCCGGGTCGAGCTCGCCCTGGTAGACGATGAGCGCCTGGTAGCCGGGACCGCCGGGCTGCACGAGCCCGTCCTCGATCGTCACGTCGTCGTGCAGGAGCAGCGACCCGTCAAAGAACTCGTAGGTCCAGCCCGCGTCCTGCATGCCGAGGTCCTGCCACCAATGGTTCTCGCGATCGCGCATCCACCACCGCCCGTAGGCCACCTCGTCGGCGACGCGCGTGCCGTCCTCGTCGAAGAACGCCATGCCCGACATGTTGTCGGTGAAGTGGTCGGTCCGCAGGATGCCGACGTCGATGCGCGGCCGCCCCTGCCGCAGGACGAGCTGGTAGCGGCCGATCGCGCGATTCCAGAGCGGGTAGAACTCGGCCGCCGGCTGCCGCGTGTCGAAGCGGTCGGAGAACATCGGCCACATGCCCTCGTGGCCCGGCCACTCGGTCACGCCCTCCGCGCCCGCGGGGCTCGCCCAGCCGTGCAGCACGGTCTTGGTGATCCCTGCGGCGAGCTGGGTCGCGATGATCTGGTCGTAGAAGCGGTGGTCGAGCATGAGGTTGCGTGTCGTCGCGCCCGTCTCCGAGGAGTACTGGCGCCCGAACAGGTGCGCGGGGCCCGCGAGGAGGCGGTAGGCGTCGATCTGGGCGGCGAACTCGAGCGACTCGGTCTCGATGCCGTCGACCTCGGGGCCCGGGCGCGTGAGCTCGAACGGCAGGCCGTAGCTGATCTCGGAGCGCAGCCCGATGCCGTTCTCGTGCAGGAAGGCCGCGAACGGGCGGAGCATGTTCTCGATGTAAAGGTCGGTGAGCGTGCGGACGTAGTCGAAGCGCACCTTCTCGACCGTCGCGCGGTGCCCCTCGTCGGGCTCGTTGTGATAGGTCGTGTCGACGGCCATCATGGGTGCGTCGCGCGTGAGGAAGGGCAGCCAGGGCACGATGTCGTAGCCGCGCCGCGCGCGGAACTCGTGCGCCACGGTGCGTCCCCAGAACATGCCCCCCGCACCGAAGGTCGACAGCTCGAGCGAGTCCATGTACATCTGCGTACGCGGGTTGCGGGCGATCTGCTCCCGCAGCTCGGGCGTGAGCACGACCGAGTCCCAGTAGTCGATGACGGCCTCGACGCCGTCCCGGTCGAGGTAGTTGACGGTGTAGTTGACGGAGGCGGAAGGGAAGGCCGTCTGCCCCGTGCCGTGCACCCAGTACGCGAAGAGGCGCCAGTCGCCCTCGGCCGGGGCCGTCCAGTCGAGCACGTCGTCGTGCACGTGCGGCGTGAGGTCGAGCACGGAGTCGGTGTCGAGGACGACGCCGAGCGCCGTCGATCCTGTCACGCGCGCGGCGACGACGGCGACGAGCGACTGCTCGCGGATCTCGCCCCGGTGACCGGGGATCGCGCGCGGGGGCGGCGGCGCCGCGAGGTCGACGCGCGGGAGCGGACCGGTGCGCGTCGCACCGCCGCGCACGTCCTCGACGACGACGTCGAGCTCCTTCGCGGCCGCGGGGTGGTCGGGGTCGATCGTGGGGAGGTTGGCGTTCGACCAGTTCGTGCCGGATGTGAAGCTCACGGCCATGCCGCGCCTCGTCGTCTCCTCGACGACGATCTGCGAGTCGTGCACCCACTCCTCGGAGCCCCACCCGTAGCGGGAGTGGTCGACGTTCTCCTCGTCCATGGCGAGGAACTCCATGCCCCCGAAGCCGAGACGGTGGGCCGCGTCGATCTCGTGCCGGAGCGTCTCGTCGGTGTGCAGGCCCTCCGCGAGCCACCACCGCACCTCGGGGCGGTACTCGATGGGCGGGTCGACGAGGAGTCGAGCGAGGTCGTCCAGTGTCATGGTTCTCCTTTGAAGCGGACGTGGACCACCGGCGCGGGAGCCGGTCCGAAGGGGAAGCCCAGGGGTCTGCCCCGGCACGGGGCGGCGCCTTGATGAAACGTTCCAATTCGGCAGTGGTTAGGATGCTACACCCCGGCGGGCGCACGCGGCGAGAGGGAGATCGGTCGCCACGAGCACGTAACACGGCGATGCCGGGCCGCGCGGGGCTCGTAGGTTGGCCTCATGACGACGAGCCCCCACGGCACGAACGACCGGAGACCGGACAAGCGCGATCCCTCGACGCTCGAGCTCCTCACGCAAGCGGTCCACGCCGGCAACGAGACCGATCGCGGGTCGGGCGCGATCCGCACCCCCATCGTCATGGCGAACTCGTACGCGCTGCCGGAGGACCCGTCCGACATCTCCTGGTCGGACACGACCATCCCCCTCTACACGCGCAACTCGGGCACGAACCAGATCGCGCTGCAGCGCAAGCTCGCCGCGCTCGAGCGGGGCGAGGACGCCGTCGCGCTCGCATCGGGCGTCGCAGCCCTGCATGCCGTCTTCTTCACGACGCTGCGCACGGGCGACCACGCGATCGTGCCGGACGTGACCTACGAGGCCACGTGGCGTCTGTTCGCCGAGCTCCTGCCCGAGCGGTACGGCATCGAGGCGACCTTCGTCGACGCGAGCGACCCGGCCGCCGTCGCCGCCGCGATCCGCCCGACCACGCGCCTCGTCCACGTCGAGACGATCGGGAACCCCACGACGAAGGTCACCGACGTCGCCGCGGTCGCGCGCATCGCCCACGACGCGGGGGCGCTCCTGAGCGTCGACTCGACGTTCACGCCGCCCCCGCTGTACCGGCCGATCGAGGACGGCGCCGACCTCGTCGTCCACTCGCTCACGAAGTACATCAACGGCCACGGCGACGCGATGGGCGGCGCCGTCATCGGCCGGCGCGACCTCGTCGAGCGGATCAAGGCGGACGCGATGGTCGACGTCGGAGGCGTCATCTCCCCGTTCAACGCGTGGCTCATCCAGCGCGGGTCGATCACGCTCCCGCTGCGGCTGCCGCGTCACCTCGAGTCGGCCGCACGCGTCGCCGCGTTCCTCGAGGACGACCCGCGCGTGCGCCACGTCGCCTACCCGGGGCTCGCGTCGCATCCGCAGCACGTCGTCGCGACACGCCAGTTCGGCGGACGGGGCCACGGCGCGATGATCGCGTTCGCCCTCGCCGCGGACCCGGACGCGCACAACCGCTTCGTCGCGAGCCTGCGCGTCATCACGTCTGCCGTCTCGCTCGGCCACGACGAGTCGCTCATCGTGCACATCGGCACGGGCGGGCCACGCGTCGCCGCCTACCCCGAGCCGTTCCGCCGGCACGGGCTGCTGCGCCTGTCGGTAGGCCTCGAGGACCCGCGGGACCTCGTCGCCGACCTCACGGCCGCGCTCGACGCGACCGTCGACTGACCGCTCCCGAGGCGGCGCCCCGTGCGGGCACGCCTACGCGGGCACGGTCCCCGGCGACCCGCCCGGCTCCGCGCGCGTGCCGTCGAGGCGGGCGACGAGCGCGACGAGCTCGCGCGCGACCGCGCGAGGGTCCTCGAGCATGCCGAGGTGCCCGAGCTCGAGCCGCGCCGTCGGCCAGCCGCGTGCGAGAGCGCGTGCGCGGTCGTCCGCGTACGCGTCTCCGAAGGAGAGGAAGGCGCCGGGCACGGCGGGCGGCCATGACGCGGGGCCGTCGACCCGGCGCGAGAGGTAGGCGGCGGGCAGGCGCGGCGTCGCGGCGCGCACGGCCGCGTACGCCGCCTCGTCCGGGAAGAGCGCGCGCACGTCCTCGCGCGGCCACCACTCGGTCCACGGCGGCAGGAGGCCGTCGTCGGCGCGCGCGGAGAGCTCGCGCGCGAACGCCTTCGGCACGACGCGCATCGATCCGCCCGCGGGCAGGATCGCGTCGAGCAGGACCGCGGCGGGCACGATCCCGCGCGCGGCGAGCGCAGGCACGTACGCACCCGCGTTCGAGTGCGCGACGACGACCGCGTCCGGCCGATCGCGAGCCTCGCCGATCGCCTCGGCATAGGCCTCGAGCACGGCGTCCGGGTCGGCGGAGACCGGCGGCCGTGCGACCGTCACGACGAACGCATGTCGCTCGAGCTCCGCCGCGAGCGGATCCCACACGGTCGCCGGCAGGAAGACGCTGCCGAGCAGCACGGCCGGACGCACGGACGCCGCCCGGCGTCCCGTCCTCGCGGCCGGCAGGGGTGCGGGCGGAAGGGGTGCGGGCATGCGCGGCAGCATAGCCCGGCGGCGGGCATGCTCTAGCGTGCTGGGCATGGACGCAGAGGTCGTCGAGAGGTTCGAGCGCGGAGACACCGTCGTCGTCTACACGCGCAATGGCACGCCCGGCTCCACGGCGTTCGTGCTCGTGCACGGCATCGGCATGGGGCACCGCGTCTTCCGCGACCTCGCGCGCGAGCTCGGGCGAGCCGGCCTCGTGTACGCGATCGACCTGCCCGGGTTCGGCGACTCGCCCGAGCCGCCCGTCGCCCTCCCCATGGCGGCGAGCGGGGACCTGCTCGCCGACTTCGTGACCTCGCTGCCCGTGCGCGACCCCGTGCTCGTCGGGCACTCGATGGGGACGCAAGTGGTCGCCGAGGCGCTCGTGCGCCATCCCGGGATCGCGACTCGCGCGGTGCTCATCGCGCCGACGGTCAACGCCGCCGAGCGCACCGCGGGCCGGCAGGCGCTGCGCATGGTGCAGGACCTCGCGGACGAGAGCCCCAAGGTGCTCGTGCTCGGGATGATCCAGTACGCCAAGGCCGGCCCGCGATGGTTCATCCGCAAGCTGCGGCAGATGCTCGACCACCGCGTCGAGGACGTGCTGCCGCAGGTGCGCGCGCGCACCCTCGTGCTGCGCGGCGAGGACGACCGCGTCTGCCCGCGGGAGTGGGTGCAGCGCGTCACCGCGCTCATCCCGCGCGCGACCATGCGCGAGGTGCCGGGACGCGGCCACGAGGCCATGATCCGCAGCCCGCAGCCGGTCGCCTCCATGATCATCGAGCACGCGCGCGGCGCGTGATCTGCGATCGCCCGGACGTCCCGGCAGTCAGAAGCGCGGCTTCTCCCGCGCGGCAGCGATGCCTGTTGGACCTCGCCCGCTCGCGCCGGGAGGATCGAGAGGTCGGGTCGAGACGAGGAGGACTGCCATGCCGAGGGACGCGGATCCGTTCGAGGGCGTCGACGCGCACGTGCGACCGCACTGGGAGCGGTCGGCACTGCTGACGATCGACGTCCAGCGGGACTTCCTCGACGGAGGCGCCGCGCCGATCCCCGGCACGACGGGCGTGCTGCCGCGGATCGCGGAGCTCGTGCGCGCGTACCGGGACGCAGGTCTGCCGGTCGTCCACGTCGTCCGCCTCTACGCGGGCGAGGACGTCGACCTCGTGCGCCGCAGCGCGGTCGCGGCCGGCGCGCCCCTCGTGCGCCCGCGATCGGAGGGCTCGCAGATCGCGGCCGCGCTCCTGCCGTCCGCGGCGGCCCCGCTCGACGCGGAGCGCCTGCTCGCGGGAGACGTGCAGCCTCTCGGCGGCGCCGAGGTCGCGATCTGGAAGCCGCGGTGGAGCGCCTTCCACCGCACGCCCCTCGCGGAGCACCTCGCCGCGCTCGACGTCGACACGGTCGTCATCGCCGGCTGCAACTACCCGAACTGCCCGCGCGCGACGCTCTACGACGCGAGCTAGCGAGACCTGCGCGCCGTGCTCGCCTCCGACGCGATCTCCCGCCTCGCGCCCGCCCACCTCGAGGAGGCGCGGGAGATCGGCGCGCTCGCGGCGTCCGCCCGCGCGATCGGCGAGTGCGCGGCCGCCGCCGCACGCTGACCCGGCGGAAGCGCCGCGCCCGCCCCGGCAGATCCGCACGCGGACGCGACGCGAGGGCCGCCGGCCCGGACCCGGGCGCTACGGCTCACGGCTCACGCAGGTGGTGCCGTCGCTCGAGCGCGGCGCCCTCGACGTCGACGCTCGGCATGATGCGGTCGAGCCAGCGCGGCACCCACCACGCGCCGCGCCCGATGAGGTGCATGAGCGCGGGCATGAGCAGCATCCGGACGACGAACGCGTCGACGAGCACGCCGAACGCGAGCCCGAAGCCGATCGAGCGGATCATCTCGGAGTCCGAGAACACGAACCCGCCGAAGACGGAGACCATGATGAGGCCGGCCGCGATCACGACGGCGCGCCCGGAGCGGAACCCCTGCACGACCGCGAGCCGCGCCGGCGATCCGTGCACGTACGCCTCGCGCATGCCCGAGGCGAGAAAGAGTTGGTAGTCCATCGCGAGGCCGAACAGGATGCCGACGAGGATGACCGGCAGGAAGCTCAGGATGGGTCCCGTGCTGTGGATGCCGAGCACGTCCGCGAGCCATCCCCACTGGAACACGGCGACGGTCGCACCGTAGGTCGCGAACAGCGAGAGCACGAAGCCACCCGTCGCGATGAGGGGCACGAGCAGCGAGCGGAACACGACGATCATGATGAGCAGCGAGAGCCCGACCACGACGACGAGGTAGAGCGGCAGCACGTCGAGCAGGCTCTCCGAGATGTCGATGTTGATCGCGGCCTGGCCCGCGACGCCGAGGCGGATGTCGCCGTCGACGGGCGGCAGGCCCCGGATGTCGCGCACGAGCTGCTCCGTCGAGGCGCTGCTGGGCCCGTGCTCGGGGACGACCTGGAAGGCCGCGAGCCGGTCGTCGTGCGACACCGCGATGGGCGCGACGGCGGCGACGTCGTCGAGCTTCGCGAGCGTGCGCGCGACGGTCGCCTGCGCCTCGAGCACGTCGTCCCCGTCGAGGCCGGCCGGCAGCTCCGCCGTGACGAGGAGGGGTCCGTTGAAGCCGGGTCCGAACTCGTGCTCGACGGTCGTGAACGCGCGGTACGAGGGCGACCCGACGGGCTCGGTCGAGCCGTCGGGCAGGCCGACGCGCATGGACAGCGCGGGGATCGCGACGACGAGCAGCACGGCGACGCTCACGACGGCCGTCACGAGCGCGCGCCACGTGGGCATGGGGCGCGCCGCGGCGACCGCGTGCCGGCCCTCGCCGAGACGCGCCCGCGCGCGACGGCTAAGGAGCCGATGCCCGGCGAGCCCGAGCAGCGCGGGCGTCATCGTGACGGCCATGAGCACCGCGACCGCGACGCACGCCGCGCCGACCGTGCCCATGAGGCCCAGGAACGGCACGCCCGTGACGTTGAGCGCGAGGAGCGCGACGATGACCGTCGTGCCCGCGAACACGACGGCGTTGCCGGCCGTGCCGTTCGCGAGGCCGATCGACTCGCGCACCTCCGCTCCCTGCAGCAGCTGCGTGCGGTGACGGTTGATGATGAAGAGGGAGTAGTCGATGCCGACCGCGAGGCCGAGCATGATGCCGAGCACGGGCGTGACCGAGGTCATCTGCACGATGCCGGAGAAGGAGAGGGCGCCGACGACGCCGATGCCGACGCCGACGATCGCCGTGATGAGCGGGAAGACGGCCGCGAGCAGCGATCCGAGCATGACGATGAGCACGACGGCGGCGAAGACGACGCCGACCGCCTCGCCGACGCCGAAGACCTCCGGCACGCCCTGGGCGATGTCGGTGGAGAAGGAGACCTCGACCCCGCGGACGGGCCTGTGCTCGAAGTAGTCGATGACGGCCTGCTTGGACGTCTCGGGCAGCTCGAGCCGGGGCTTGGTGAAGGCGACGTTGACGACCGCCGTCGTGCCGTCCTGCGAGACGGTGCGGATCTCGCGCGAGAGGTCGAGCAGCTCGGCACCGAGCTCGAGCGAGCGGCGCTGCTCGTCGAGCCGGGTCTGCTGCTGCTGCAGCTGGGTCCGCTGCGCGTCGAGCTGGCTCAGCTGCGCGTCGATCGCGGCGGTCGGCGCGCCCGCCGCCTGCGCCTGCTCGCGCGCCGCGTCGAGCTGCTGCTGCGCCGCGGCGAGCTGCTGCGTCGCCGCGTCGAGCTGCCTCTGGCCGTCCTCGAGCTGCGCGCGGCCGTCCTCGATCTTCTGCTCCTGGTCTGCCCGCTGCTGCTCGGTGACGAACGGGTCGACGACGTTCGCGACGTCGGGCAGGTCCTTCGCGCCCGTGACGAGCGCGCTGATCCGCGCGCGCTCGGCGGAGGTGAGCGCACTGCCGTCGCTCGTCGTGAAGACGACCTGGCCGGACGCGCCGCTGAAGTCGGGGAGCTTCTTCGCGAGCTCGTCGGTGACCTTGCCGGAGGCCGTGCCGGGGATGTCGAAGCTCGAGGAGAGGCCGCCGAAGCCGAGGAGGAAGCCACCCCCTGCGAGCGCGAGGAGGACGAGCCAGCCGATGACTACCGTCCATGCGCTGCGGGCCGCGAACACCCCCAGCCGGTAGAGCACCTCCGCCACTGCCCGCCACCTCCTGGGTCGTCTCCGCGTCGTCCTCGCCAGATGATACGCAACGTCTTGTCTAGAGAGCTGAAACTAGGATGTGCGCCATGAGTGAGCACCGCAGCGGCCCCGTGCGCAACGAGGCGGCGCGGCAGGCGATCCTCGAGGCCGCCGCCTCGCTGTTCGAGGAGCACGGCTACGACCGCCTCACGATGGAGGGCATCGCCGCTCGCGCGCACACCGGCAAGCAGACGATCTACCGCTGGTGGCGGTCGAAGGGCGACCTCGTCGCGGACTGCCTCCTCGAGGGGCTCATCCTGCCCGACCAGCTCATCCCGCCGAGCACGGGTGACGTGCGCGCCGACCTCGCCGTGTGGCTCGAGCGGATCTTCGGGCTCCTGCAGGACTCGCGGGGCGAGGGGCTCCTGCGCTCGCTCGTCGCGGCCGCGGCCGGGAACGCCGACGTCGGGCGCCGGCTGCGCAACAGCCTGTGGGCGAACTCGTCGCTCATCGAGCGCCTGCGCGCCGCCGCGGAGACGGGCGAGCTGCCGGCCGACCTCCCCTTGCCGGAGGTGAGCGAGGCGCTCCTGGGCGCCGTGATCCTGCGCGCGCTGGGCCGCGAGGCGGCAGATCCCGAGGCCGTCGACCGCCTGCTCACGGTCGTGCTCGGCGTGCGCTGACCGGTGGCCCGGGGCGCACCGGCCGTGATGCATCTATGGATGCATCTATGCCTGCTAACGTGGCACCGTGCCCTCCTCCCCCGACTCTCCGCGCTCTCCCGGCCTGCCCTGGGAGCGCCTCGACGACCGTTCCCCGCTCGCGACCCGCATGGCGGCGAGCGCGGCGCGGGCGATCGTCGAGCAGCGCCACGAGGCCGGCGCCCTCATCACGGAGGCGGACATCGCGGCCACGCACGGCGCGAGCCGCACGCCCGCGCGCGAGGCGATGCTCCAGCTCGAGTCATGGGGGCTCGTGCGCCTCATCCCCAAGAAGGGCGCCGTCGTCGCGCCCGTGCGGACGCGGGAGCGCCGCGACCTGCTCGCCGTGCGCACCCTCTTCGAGACCGACGCGGTCGAGGCCGTCGCGCGCGGGGACGCGGACCTCGCGGCCCTCACGACGGACCTCGAGCGGCAGCTCGACCGCCAACGGCGCGCCGTCGCGGACGCCGACCCCCTCGCGTTCGCGGGCGCCGACTGCGCGTTCCACGGCTGCATCGTGCGCGCGGGCGGCAACGACGTCGTCGTCGCGCTTCTCGAGACCCTCGGCCCGCGGCTCGCGCGTCTCACCTACGACGTCGCGCTCGAGAGCCCCGGTCGCCTGCCGACGCTCCTGCACGAGCACGAGCAGCTCGCCGACACGGCCCGCGCGGGCGACGCCGCCGGGTTCGCGGCGCTCGTGCGGCGACACGTCGCGGCAGGCCACTTCTCCCCGGCCGAGTCCCCCGCGAGCGACCCCGCATCCGACGGACGGCGCGGCGAGCGCCCCGCCGCCGGGCGCGCCTGATGCGCGCCGACCGCGGGCGCCCCGCGGCCTGGCTCCGTCCCGCCCCGGCCGTGTTCCTGCTCGCGTGGGGCGGCAACCACTTCACACCCCTCCTGCACCTCTACGAGCAGCTCGGCGGATACGCGCCATGGCAGGCGAACCTGCTGCTCGGCATGTACGTCGCGGGGCTCGTGCCGGGACTGCTCGTGGCCGCCGCGATCTCCGACCAGCACGGCCGCAAGCCCCTCCTCGTCGCGGGGACGATCGCCGCGATCGTCGGCAGCGTCCTGCTCGCGATCGGCTTCCACGCCTTCGCGCTCCTGTGCCTCGGCCGGGTGTGCGCGGGCCTCGGGGTCGGCGTCGCCATGTCGGTGGGCACGAGCTGGATGAAGGAGCTCTCCTCGCCCCCGTTAGACTCCCGCGCGAGCGCGACCGCCGGCGCGCGTCGTCCGGCGCTCACGCTCACGCTCGGGTTCGCCCTCGGCGCGGGCGTCACAGGCGCCCTCGCCCAGTGGGCGCCCGGGCCGGCCGTCACGCCCTACCTCGTCCACGGCCTCCTCGCCCTCGGCGCGCTCGCGCTCCTCGCCACGGCGCCCGAGTCGCTGCCCGTCCACCGGCGCGCCCGTGGCCCGTGGTGGCGGGACCTGCGCGTGCCCTCCGCGGCGCACCGCCGCTTCACCCGCCTCGTCGTCCCGGCCGCGCCGTGGGTGTTCGCGGCCGCGGGCGTCGCCTACGCGATCATGCCCTCGATCGTGCGCGACCGGCTCGGCCCGTGGACGACGCTGTACGCGACCGCTCTCACGGTGCTCACCCTCGGGGCGGGCGCGCTCGTGCAGAACGCCGTGCCCGCCCTCAATCGGCTCACGCGCGGCCACGCGCTCGTGATCGGGCTCGCGCTCATGACGATCGGGATGCTCCTCGCCGTGCTCGCCTCGATCGTGCGGGACCCCGCGCTCGCGCTCCTCGTCGCGGCCGTGCTCGGCGCCGCCTACGGCATCTGCGTCGTCGCGGGCCTCCTCCACGTGCAGGACATCGCGACGCCGCAGGACCTCGCCGGTCTCACGGGCGTCTACTACTCGCTCGCCTACGCCGGCTTCCTGCTGCCGACGCTGCTCGCCCTGCTCACGCCTGCCGTGACCTACACGGCCTCGCTCGCGGGCGTCGCGCTCGCGTGCGCGGCATGCCTCACCGTCGTCGCGCGCGCATCCCTCCGCCGCGCGTGACCACGGCCGCCGCGTCGACCGCCGCCGCGGCGGGCGACACGGGCTCCTCGGCGAGTCGTGCGAGGGCGATCGTGATCGACACGCTCGGATCCACGAGCTCGGCCACGCGGAGCCCGTGCGGGCCGCCGTCGGGGAGCGCGGCCGAGCGCGGGACGATCGCCGCCCACGCTCCCGTGCGCGCGAGGGCGAGCAGGCCGTCGACCGAGTCGCTCTCGATGCGCGGCGCGAGCGCGACGCCGCGTCGCTCGAACGCCGCGTCGAGCAGCTGGCGCGCCCGCATGCGGGGCCCGAGCAGGCACAGCGGCAGCGCGCTCGCCTGGCGCCCCGTGAGGGCAGCGGGCGCGTCGGGGAGGACGCCGGGCGAGCCGACGACGACCATCGTCTCCTCGTAGAGCGGGGTCACGAGCAGCTCCTCGTCGTCCTCGACCGAGGGATGGATGAGGCCCGCGTCGATCTCGTAGCGGCGCAGTCGCCGCACGATCTCCTCGGTCGTGAGGCCCGTGAGCATGCACACGCGTGTGAGCGGGTTGCGCGCGGCGAGAGCCGTGAGCACGGATGCCGCGCGCACGAGGGCCGAGGGGATGACGCCGAAGCGCACCTCCCCAGCGAGACGGCCGCGCGCGAGCGCGAGCTCGTCGCGCAGCGCGCGGTCGTCGGCGAGCATGCGCCGCGCCCACACGAGCGCGACCTCCCCCTCGGGCGTGAGCCCCTCGAACACGCGACCGCGGCGCACGAGCGGCACGCCCAGCTCGAGCTCGAGCTTGCGGATCGCCTCGGAGAGCGCGGAGGGCGAGACGTAGCACGAGGCGGCGGCGCGTCCGAAGTGCTGCTCCCGGGCGACCGCGACGAAGTACTCCACCTGGGTGAGCAGCATCGCGCCCCTTCCGGATCGGGGACGACAGGCGTCGTCCCCGCGCGCTCGGCGATGCTGCCTCTCGCGCGCGTCCCGGCCGGCGCTCAGTCCTTCTTAGCGTACGAGTGCGCGCCCGTGCCCGCATAGGCACCGCCCTCGACGATGAGGTACTCGGGGCGGATCGGGCGTCCCTCGAGGTGGCACTCGAGGATCTCGCGCGTGCCCGCCGCGTACCGCGCCTGCGACGGCAGGGACGTGCCCGAGGTGTGCGGGGTCATGCCGTGGTGCGGCATGAAGCGCCACGGGTGGTCGGGCGGAGCCGGTTGGGGATACCACACGTCGCCCGCGTAGCCGGCGAGCCGGCCGCTCTCGAGCGCACGCACGATCGCGTCGCGGTCGGCGATCGCCCCGCGTGCGGGGTTCACGATGTACGAGCCGCGGCGCATCGTGCTCAGCAGGTCGTCGTCGAGCAGGCCGCGCGTCTCGTCGGTGAGCGGCGCGTGCACCGTGAGCACGTCGATCCCGCGGACGAGCGAGCGGATGTCGTCGTGGAAGGTGAGCCCGTACCGCTGCTCGACCTCGTCGGGGAGGCGATAGCGGTCGGTGTAGTGCAGGCGCACGCCGAAGGGGGCGAGGCGCTCGATGACGGCGCGCCCGATCCGGCCGGCGGCGAAGACGCCGACGTCCATGCCCTCGAGGTCGTAGGAGCGCTGTACCGCGTCCGCGATGTTCCAGCCGCCCTCGACGACGATCCGGTACTGCGGGAGGTAGTCGCGCACGAGGGCGAGCACCTGCATCACGGTGTGCTCGGCGACCCCGATGCTGTTGCTGTAGGTGACCTCGGCGACCGTGATGCCGCGCTCGATCGCCGTCGCGAGGTCGACGTGGTCGCTGCCGATGCCCGCCGTGATCGCGAGCGCGAGCCTCGTCGCCTTCGCGATGCGCTCGGGCGTCAGGTAGGCCGGCCAGAACGGCTGAGAGATGACGACGTCGGCGTCCACGAGCTCGCGCTCGAACTCCGAGTCGGGGCCGTCCTTGTCGCTCGTGACGACGAGCGTGTGCCCCGCCGCCTCGAGGAAGCGCCGCAGGCCGAGCTCGCCGGAGACCGACCCGAGCAGCTCGCCGGGCGTGAAGTCGATCGCGCTCGGCGTCGGGAGCGTCTGGCCGTTGGGGTACGCGTCGATGACGGGGATCGAGTCGCGCGCGTACGCGGGAGGATATCCGTCGACGGGATCCGGGTAGAGAACGAGCAGCACCTTCGCCATGCGGGAGCCTTCCTGTCGTCGCGGCGACATGCCACGCGTCCAGTCTCCGCACGGAGGGAGGCGGCCTCCATCCGGCAGCGCCGCACGCGTGCTCGGCCGCACCGCGCACCGGGCGGCGACGCGGCGCGGCCCGCCGGGCATGCCGCGTGCCGCGCGCCGGCGGAGCCCCGCACCATTGACCCCTCTCCCGCGCGAGCGTAGACTGAAGTCGTTGCTCCGGCCTCTTGGCAGCGAATGATTCGCTCAGCCTGAGAGGCACGTCTTGAAGCACGCATCGTCCGACGGTTCGCACGTCGGCTTCTCACGAGCCCTGCACGCGCGGGTCCCGCCGTCGTCGCACGGCTGACCGCGCCACGCTCTCATCCGCACCGCCTGCTCCGAGCGACGACGACCCGTCGTCGTGCCCGGTCTCACCGGCCGAACCCCCGTCGCCTCGGGCGCGCGACGACCACGATCTGAGGAGATCAGGACCATGGCAAACGCAACATTGACCCCCGTCGTCCGCGCAAGCACCGAGACCGGGCACGGCAAGACCGTCATCAACGACAGCGTCGTGGCGAAGATCGCGGGGATCGCCACGCGCGACACCGCCGGCGTCTACGCGCTCGGCGGCGGCGCGGCACGTGCGATCGGCGCGATCCGAGACGCGATGAACAACACCGACCTCGGCCAGGGCATCAGCGTCGAGGTCGGCGAGACGCAGGTCGCCGTCGACGTGAGCATCGTCGCCGAGTACCCCGTGCCGCTGCAGAAGGTCGGCGACGACGTGCGCGCCGCCGTCATCGGCGCGATCTCGACGCTCGTGGGCATGGAGGTGACCGAGGTGAACATCACGATCAACGACGTGCACATCTCCTCCGGCGACGACGACACGGCCGACGACGCCGCTCCCGCGGCGGCCGGCCGCGTGCAGTGATCTCATCCGCCAAGGTCGGGATCCTCGTCGGGGCGGTCCTCGCCCTGACGTGGATCGTCGTCGGGTTCTGGGCGTTCGTCGCGGTCGTGCTCGCGATGCTCCTCGGAGCGCTCGTGGGCCGCCTCGTCGACGGCACGCTCGACGTGCGCGGGCTCGTCGACGCGGTCCGCGGCAAGCGCTCCTCGTCGTGACCCTCGCACGCGCATCCGCGGACAGCCCCTCGCGAGGGCGCACGCGCGTCACCTCGCGAGCGCTGAGCCGCGTCGTCGCGGCGGTCGCCGCCGAATCCCTCGACGTGCCCGTCGAGAACGTGCGCGTCGAGCTCGGGGACGAGCGCGGCGCGCTCGCGGTCACCGTGAGCACGCGCGTCGCCGTCACGACCGCTCGGAGCCCACGAGACCGCGACGGCCTCCTCGCCCGATCCGGCGGCGCCCTTCTCGAGCGCTCCGAGCGTGCGCAGCGGACCCTCCGCGACCGCGTGCCCGCCCTCACGGGGGCGAGGCTCGGACCGGTCACGATCCGCTTCACGGGAGCCGCGCCGCGGCCCGAGGAGCGCGTCCGATGAGCGGCGGCCCGCCCTACGCGCGCATCCGCCGCCGCGAGACCCACTCCCCCCGCTCGGTCGCCGCGATCGCCCTCGCGATCGCCCTCATGCTCGTCTTCGCCTGGCTCGCCGTCGAGATCGTGCTCGGGCTGCTCGGGGCCCCGCCGCTGCTCGTCCCGCCGCGCGCGATCGCGACGGCGACGGTCGAGGCGACGTCCCTTCCCGTCCCGGCGCTCGTCGCCGGCGGCATCGTCGTCGCGCTCGTCGGCATCGCGCTCCTCGCGCTCGCGCTCGCTCCCGGCCGCCGCCCGCGGCACACGATCGCGTCCGCGCACGCGCTCGTCGTCGTCGACGACGAGGTCGTCGCGTCCGCGCTCGCCCGGAGCGCCGCGCTCACCGCGGGCGTCGATGCCGGCCAGACGCGCGTCACGGTCTCCCGGCGCCACGCGGACGTGCGGCTGACCCCGCACTCGGGCTTCCCCGTCGATAGCGACGCCGTGCGCGACGCCCTCGCGCGCGAGCTCGACGCGTACGGCCTCGAGCCCGCGGTGCGCGCGCGTCGCGTGTCCGTGACCGCCGAGGGGCGGGTCGGCGCATGAACCGCACGAACCGCTTCGCAAACCGCCTGCTGCTGGCCGTCGTCGGCCTCGTGCTGCTCGTGCTCGGTCTCGGCGCGATCGGACTGGCCCTCGCCGGCGGACTCGCCGCGGGCTGGGACGCGACGGCGCCGCGTGTCCTCGCGCGCGTCGAGGCGTGGCTGCGCGCGAGCCCCATCGCGCCGTCCGGTCCGAGCTGGCCGCTCGTCGCCGCGATCGCCCTCCTCGTGCTCGCGATCGTCGGCCTCCTCGCGTTCGCGCTCCGACAGGGCCGTGGGCGTACCGGCCGCCTCCTCGTGCACGACTCGGGCGACGGCGGCACGACGATCGTCGAGGCAGCCGTCGCGGCCGACGTCCTGCGACATGCGCTCGCACAGCGCGCCGAGGTGGTCTCCTCGCACGTGTCCGCCTACACCGTGCACGGCACGCCCGTGCTCGAGGTCGCCGTCGCGTGTCGGCGCGGCACGTCGCCGCGCGCGATGAGCGAGGCCGTCGAGGGCTCCCTGCGCGACCTCTCCGCGCTCGTGGGCGCCGATGTCCCCGCCCTCGTGCGCATCGGCGGCGGCCTGCGGACGCGGTTCTCGGCCCCGCAGCGCCTCGCCCTCGCGACGGCCGTCGGCGCGGAAGCACCGGCGGACGCGCACCCGCCCCGCTGACGCGCGCGCCTCCACGCGCATTCCGCCAGCCCGTGCCTGCGGATGCTGCCAGGTCCGCGGCCCCAGGGCAGGCCTGGGCGTAGGGTGACAGGCACGCGCAACGGTGGTTGCGCACACGGTCGACGCCCGGTTTGCGTGCCGATCTTGCCGCATGCGAGGTCCGCGAGCCGCTCATGACCGATGATGTTCCGGCATTCGACCCGCTGACCCCGCCCGGCGTCCCCGCGTGGGAATGGGGCGAGGACCTGTGCGCTCCCTTCGTCTCCCTGCTCCCCGTCTCCGGCGCGTCCATCTGCGTCGTCCACGGGCAGACCGGGCACTGGACGGTGTGCGCGAGCGATCCCCTCGCCGCGCGCCTCGACACGCTGCAGTTCGAGCTCGGCGAGGGACCGCAGTGGCTCGTCGCCCGCAGCAGGCGACCCGTCGTGAGCGCGGACGTCGTGCACGACGCGTCCCCGGACTGGCCCGTCTTCGGCAGCGCCGTCGTCGCGCTCGGCGTCGGCGCGCTCTTCGCGTTCCCGATCACGATCGGCGCCGTCATGATCGGGGTCGTCGACCTCTACCGGCGCACGCCCGGATCGCTCGACCGCCGGGCGACCGCGCAAGCCCTCGCCCTCGCCCGGAGCGTCGCCGCGCCCGCCGTGCGCGAGGCGCTGCGCTCGGTGCGGGCCGATCGCGCCGCGGGCCCCGCGAGGGCGCCCGCCCTGCGACGCGAGGTCCATCAGGCCGTCGGGATGGTCCTCGTGCAGATGGACGTCTCCCCCGCCGAGGCGCTCGACCTCCTGCGGGCGCGCGCGTTCGCCACGACCCGCACGCTCGAGGAGGTCGCCCGCGACGTCGTGGAGGGCCGCATCGACTTCCGGCATCTGCCGGGCTGAGCACGGCATAGCATTGCAGGTGAGGACGAGGGGACGATGATGGGCAAGATGTCCCGAGAGAGCCGCCTGAACGCCGCTTTCGTCCTCGTCGCGGACACCCTCACGGCCGACTACGACGTCGTCGACCTGCTCCACACGCTCGTGAACGAGTGCACCGAGATCGTCGCGGCGCAAGCGGGCGGCCTCCTCCTCGTCGACGCCGACGGCAACCCGCAGGTCGTCGCCTCGACGAGCGAGAGCGCGGACCTCGTGGAGATCCTGCAGCTCGCGGCCGGGGCCGGACCGTGCCTCGACTGCTTCGCGACGGGCAAGCAGATCGCGGTGCCCGACATCGCCTCGGGAGGCGACCAGTGGCCCGCCTTCCGCGAGGCCGCCCTGCAGCAGGGCTTCCACTCGGTGCACGCGATCCCGCTCCGGCTGCGCGGGGACACGATCGGCACCATGAACCTCTTCGGAGCGTCGGTCGGGCGCCTCAGCCGGCGCAACGCCGCAGCCGCGCAAGCGCTCGCGGACGTCGCGACGATCGGGATCCTGCAGGAGCGCGTGGCCTCGCACGCGAACGTCGTCGCCGAGCAGCTCCAGCGGGCCCTCGACAGCCGTGTGCTCATCGAGCAGGCCAAGGGCGCGATCGCGCAGGCGAACGGCACGTCGATGGACGAGTCGTTCGCCGCCCTGCGCCGCTACGCGCGCAACCACAACCTCACGCTCCACGCCGTCTCGGAGGCCGTCACGGCGCGCACGCTCGACATCCGCGCCGTCACGGGCGACCGCACGTCGCGGTAGCCCCTCGGCGGTCGGGCTCCCCGGGCCTCGGCTCCTCGGCGCGCGGGTGCTAGGACCTCTCGGCGCGGCGCGCGGCCCAGCTCGCGGACGGCGAGACGCCGTTGAGCCGGTAGTCGCCCACGGCGCGCTCGCGGTAGATGAGCGGGTTGTGGGAGGCGATCGTGCGGGCGTTGCGCCAATGGCGGTCGAGCCGGCGGTCCTCGCTCGTCGCGGACGCTCCGCCGACCTCGAAGAGCTCGGTCACGGCGTCGAGCACGAGGGGGATCACCGTCGTCTGCGCCTCGAACGCGCCCACCTCGACGCGGTCGAACGCGGCCTGGTCCGCCGTGCCGGCGAGCCCGGCCTCGCGCACCTCGTCGAGCTCGTCGGCGACCGCGAGCACGATCCTCTCCGCCGCGGAGGCCTTCGCGGAGACCCGACCGACCACGCCGAGCACGAGCGGGTCGGTGCGCGGGCTGCTCGTGCCGGGCACGCCGAAGGTGCGCGTGCGCGGCCGCACGAACTCGATCGTGTCCTCGAGCGCACGCCGCGCGATGCCGGCGAGCGCCGCGAGCAGCACGAGCTGGTAGAAGGCGGTGATCGCGGCGTGCGCGCCCGCCTCGTCGGCTGAGAAGCGGATCACCTGGTCGTCCTCGACGACGACGTCCTCGAAGCGCGTCGTGCCACTCCCGGTGAGACGCTGCCCGAAGCCGTCCCAGTCGTCCAGGCGCGTCACGCCGGGCGCGTCGGCGGGGAGCGCGACGCCGACGTGGTCGTCGCCGAGCGTCGCTGTCGCCCAGATCCAGTCCGCGAAGATCGTGCCCGTGCTGTAGTACTTCGTTCCGTTCAGCCGGAACCGGGACCCGTCGGGGCGCAACGCGGTGGTCGAGGCCGTCTCCGCCCCCCGCTCGGCCTGCGCGTTGCCGAACAGCACGCCGTCCGCGGCGAGGCGGAGCCAGCGTGCCTGCGCGGGACGGTCCCGTGCCGCGAGCCGGCCCTCGACGAAGGCGAAGTGCCCGCGCAGCAGCTGCGGCAGGTTCGAGTCGGCCGATCCGAGGTCGATGAGCAGCGTGAACAGCTGCCGGAGCGTGACCCCGAAGCCGCCCTGCTCGACCGGCACGCGCAGCGCGCCGAACCCGGCGGCCTTCAGCTCGTCGACGGCGTCGAAGGGCAGCCGACGCTGCTGCTCGCGCTCGACGGCCCCGTCCCGGATGCGGGCGAGCACGGGAGCGAACTGCGCGCGCAGCCCGTCGGTCGCCGATCGATCGGCCACGCGCCGGTCGGTCGCAGGTCCGTCGGTCGCAGGCCCTTCGGTCGTCGGGTCGACGAGATCCTGAGCGGTCATGCCGGTTTCCTTTCCGTGTTCGCGACCCGCCGGGTGTCGAGGCGCGGTATGGCGTCGATGAGCTCGCGCGTGTACGCGTGCCGTGGGGCGTGGAAGACGTCGTCGACGTCGCCGGACTCGACGACGTCGCCGCCCTTCATGACGAGCACGCGGTCGCTCACGTGGTAGACGACGCCGAGGTCGTGCGAGATGAACAGATAGGCGACGCCCGTGCGCGCCTGCACGTCCGCGAGCAGGTCGAGCACCTGCGCCTGGATCGACACGTCGAGCGCCGACACCGGCTCGTCGAGCAGGATGACGCGAGGCGACGGCGCGAGGGCTCGGGCGAGCGCGACGCGCTGACGCTGGCCGCCGGAGAGCTCGAGCGGCCGGCGCTGGAGCGCCGTCGCGGGCAGCCCGACCTGGTCGAGGAGCTCGACCGAGCGGCGCACGCGTGCCCCGCCGCGCGGCACGCCCGCGACGCGCAGCGCCTCGTCGAGCACCCTCCGCACGGTGTGGCGCGGATCGAAGGCGCCGAGGGGATCCTGGTAGATGACCTGCACGAGCCGCCGCAGCTCCCGTTCCTCGCGCTCTCGGAGGCCGGCCCAGCCGCGCCCGAGGATCCGCACGGATCCCGCGTCGGGCTCCGTGAGCCCGAGCACGATCCGGCCCGTCGTCGTCTTGCCCGACCCGGACTCGCCGACGATGCCGAGCGTCTCGCCCTCGCGCAGCTCGAACGAGACGTCCCGCACCGCAGCCCGTGCGACCCCGTCCGGGCCCGTGTACGCCTTCGACAGGCCCTCGGCGACGAGGATCACCTCCCCGGGCGGGCGACGGGGCATGGCGTCGTCCGCCGCGGACGCGGCGGACGCGGACAGGCGCGTGCCCTTCGCGTGCTCGGCGGGGACGGCGTCGAGCAGTGCGCGCGTGTAGGCGTGCCGCGGCTCGTCGAAGACCGCGCGCGTCGGCCCGGACTCCACGATCCTCCCCGCGCGCATGACCGCGACGCGGTCCGCGACCGAGGACACCACGGCGAGATCGTGGCTGATGATGAGGATGCCGCGGTCCTTCGTCTTGAGGTCGGCCAGCAGGTCGAGGATCTGCGCCTGCACCGTGACGTCGAGCGCGGTCGTCGGCTC
>JAATFA010000179.1 GCA_015655445.1 Actinomycetales bacterium
GACCGGCTCGGCGACCACCTACGCGCTCAACATGATCGACACCCCGGGGCACGTCGACTTCACGTACGAGGTCAGCCGCTCGCTCGCGGCGTGCGAGGGCGCGGTCCTCCTCGTCGACGCGGCGCAGGGGATCGAGGCGCAGACCCTCGCGAACCTCTACCTCGCGCTCGAGAACGACCTCGAGATCATCCCCGTGCTCAACAAGATCGACCTTCCCGCCGCCGAGCCCGACAAGTACGCTCGCGAGCTCGCGCAGCTCATCGGTGGCGAGCCGGAGGGCGTGCTGCGTGTGAGCGGCAAGACGGGCGAGGGGGTCGCCGCCCTCCTCGACCGCGTCGTCGAGCGCATCCCCGCCCCCGCGGGCGTGCGGGACGCCCCCGCGCGCGCGATGATCTTCGACTCCGTCTACGACAGCTATCGCGGGGTCGTGACGTACGTGCGCATGGTCGACGGGATGCTCGCGGCGCGCGAGCGCATCCAGATGATGTCGACGAAGGCGACGCACGAGCTCCTCGAGATCGGGGTGAGCGCGCCCGAGCCGCAGCCGACGCGCGGGCTCGGCGTCGGCGAGGTCGGCTACCTCATCACGGGCGTCAAGGACGTGCGCCAGTCGAAGGTCGGCGACACGGTCACGAACGCCGCGCGACCGGCGGTCGAGCCCCTTCCCGGCTACACCGAGCCGAAGCCCATGGTCTTCTCCGGCCTCTACCCCGTGGACGGCAGCGACTACCCGGAGCTGCGCGAGGCGCTCGACAAGCTCAAGCTCTCCGACGCCGCGCTCGTCTACGAGCCGGAGACGTCGGTCGCGCTCGGCTTCGGCTTCCGCTGCGGCTTCCTCGGGCTCCTGCATCTCGAGATCATCACCGAGCGGCTCGAGCGGGAGTTCGGCCTCGACCTCATCACGACCGCGCCGTCGGTCGTCTACGAGGTGACGACGGAGGACGGCAAGACGGTGACCGTCACCAATCCCTCCGAGTTCCCCTCCGGCAAGATCGCGAAGGTCGAGGAGCCGATCGTCAAGGCGTCGATCCTCACGCCCAAGGACTACGTCGGCACCGTCATGGAGCTGTGCCAGAGCCGGCGGGGCTCGCTCGAGGGCATGGAGTACCTGGGGGAGGACCGCGTCGAGCTGCACTACGTCATGCCGCTCGGCGAGATCGTGTTCGACTTCTTCGACCAGCTCAAGAGCCGCACGCAGGGCTATGCGAGCCTCGACTACGAGCCGGCGGGCGAGCAGGAGGCGGACCTCGTGAAGGTCGACATCCTCCTGCAGGGCGAGCAGGTCGACGCCTTCAGCGCGATCGTGCATCGGGACAAGGCGTACGCGTACGGCACGATGATGGCGGGGCGGCTGCGCGAGCTCATCCCGAGGCAGCAGTTCGAGGTGCCCATCCAGGCGGCGATCGGCGCGCGCATCATCGCGCGGGAGAACATCCGTGCGCTCCGCAAGGACGTGCTCGCCAAGTGCTACGGCGGCGACATCACGCGCAAGCGCAAGCTGCTCGAGAAGCAGAAGGAGGGCAAGAAGCGCATGAAGATGGTCGGGCGCGTCGAGGTTCCCCAGGAGGCGTTCATCGCCGCGCTCGCGGGCGACTCGGCGGGGGACCGGGCCGGGACGAAGAGGGACCGCGCGTAGTGCCGGACCGCGGGAGGCTGTGGGAGAGCGCCGTCACGTACGGCGCGGTCGGTGCGACCCAGGCCGAGGACCTGCTCGCGTTCCCGCCACGCGGATACCGCCCCCTGGAGCGCCGCGTGCGCGTGGGGCACGGCGAGGCGCGCTGGGAGCACGCGTGGATGCAGACGCTCAGCTGGGGCATCGCACGCCGCAGCGGCGTGCGCGTCGAGCCCGTGGATGCGCCGCCCGAGGCGCCCGCCGAGGTGCGCGAGAGCGGCTACACGCCCGTCGCGTTCGACGAGGCCGGCACTCCCGTGCAGCCGGCGAGCTCCCGGCCGCCGCTCGCCGCGGAGTTCGCGCCCGACGGCACCGCGTTCGTCAAGCCCGGGGACACCGCCGTGCTCATCTCGTCGGTCGGGCCGTTCCGCCTCGCGGGGGCCGTGCGCGTCGTGTACGTGATCGACGAGCCGCAGCGGAAGGGGTTCGCCTACGGCACGCTCCCCGGGCATCCGGTGAGCGGTGAGCAGTCGTTCGTCGTGGAGCACACCGAGGACGGATCCGTCTGGCTCACGGTGCGCTCGCTCACGCGCCCTGCGAGCGTGCGCTGGCGTCTCGCCTCGCCGCTCGTGCGGATCGCGCGCCGCGCCGCCCTCCGCCGCTACCTCCTCGCGCTCTCCGGCCCCCTCCCGCCCGCGGCGCCCTGAGCCCCGCCCGCTGTCGCGCCCCGGACCCCGTGCGCTGCGGGGTCCGAGCCCCGCCCGCTGCGGGGTCCGAAAACGAAGGAGAACGGCGTCCCTCAGCGCGCCGAAGGCGGTTCCGCGGGGCTCTGTGACATCGTCCTCCTTCGTTCTGGCCACAGTGCTCGGACGGGATGCTCGTCCCGTTCATCCGGGCGCCGCCAACCGGAGTGTGGGCACGAACTGGCCGAGGTGCGCGCACGCCTGCCGAGGTGCGCGCAGGAGTCGGTCAGGGTGCGCACGCATCGAGAGGTGCGCGGGCGCCGAAAACGAAGGAGGACGGTGTCACTGAGCGTGCCGAAAGTGGTCTCGCGCGGTTCTGTGCGCTCGTTCTCCTTCGTTTTCGGGAAGGGCAGGGCGGGGCGGGCGGGGGTGGGGCGGGCGGAGCGGGCTCGGGGGAGGGTGGGAGAATCGGGGGATGCCGAGCGTGCTGCCGATCGCGGATCCCGCTCCCGCCGACGGCGTGCTGCCCGCGTCCGCGATCGCGGGCGCGCGCGAGCGCGACCTCGGGGTGTATGTGCACGTTCCGTTCTGCCGTGTCCGCTGCGGCTATTGCGATTTCAACACATACACGCGCGACGAGCTACGCGGCGTGCGGCAGAGCGACTACGCGCGGCAGGTCGAGCTCGAGCTCGACCTCGCCCAGCGCGTGCTCGAGCCCTTCCCGGCGCGCCCCGTGACGACCGTGTTCCTCGGCGGCGGGACCCCGACGCTCCTGCCGCCCGGCGACCTCGCGCGCATGCTCGCCGGCATCCGTGCGCGTTGGGGCCTCGCCGCGGACGCGGAGGTGACGGTCGAGGCGAACCCGGACTCGGTCGACGCGGCGGATCTCGCGGCACTGCGGGCGGCGGGCTTCACACGCGTGTCGTTCGGCATGCAGTCCGCCGTGCCGCACGTGCTCACGACGCTCGAACGCACGCACGACCCTGCGCGCGTGCCCGCCGTTGTGCGCGCGGCGCGCGACGCGGGCCTCGACGTGAGCGTCGACCTCATCTACGGGACGCCCGGCGAGAGCCTCGAGGATTGGCGCCGGTCGCTCGAGGCCGCCGTCGCGCTCGAGCCCGACCACGTGTCGGCATACTCCCTCATCGTCGAGCCCGGGACACGGCTCGCGCGGCAGATCCGCCGTGGGGAGGTCGCCGAGCCGGACGAGGAGCTGCAGGCCGACATGTACGAGCTCGCCGAGGAGGCGCTCTCGAGCGCCGGATACGGCTGGTACGAGCTCAGCAACTGGGCCCGCGACCCCGCCCACCGCTCCCGTCACAATCTCGCGTATTGGACCGGCCAGGACTGGTGGGGCGTGGGGCCCGGCGCGCACAGCCACGTCGGGGGCGTCCGATGGTGGAACGCGAAGCATCCCGCCGCATACGCCGAGCGCCTCGCCGGCGGTCTCTCGCCCGCGGTCGGGCGGGAGATCCTCGACTAGGGCACGCGCGCCGCCGAGCGCGTGCTGCTCGAGACGCGCACGGCGGATGGGCTGCCGCTCGACGTGCTCGACCGGTCCGCGCGTCCCGCGGTCGCCGAGCTCATCGCCGACGGCCTCGTCGACGGGCGCTCCGCCCTCTCCGGCCGGCTCGTGCTCACCGTGCGCGGACGGCTGCTCGCCGACGCCGTCGTACGCCGCCTCGTGCCGTGATGGGCGCCCGCACGCGGGCGTCCATCCCTGCGCGCATCGGCGTGCGCGTCCGGGTCAGCGGACGAACGGGATCGTGACCGGGTAGGTGTACCAGCGACCCTGGTTGGCGGCGATCGCGGCGAGGATCGACAGGACGATCGTGAGCACCCACACGGCGGCGAGCACGAGGAACCCGACGAGGATGATCGCGAGGATGCCGCCGACGATCGCGGCGAGCAGCATCGTGAGCTGGAAGTTGAGCGCCGTCGCGGTATGCGCGCGGACGAACGGGCCGCGGTCCTTGAGCACGAGGTAGCCGATGAGCGCGGGGAGCAGACCGAAGAAGATGCCCCCCACGTGCACGAGCGTCGCCCACGTCTTCTCGTCCTCGGGGCGCAACGGCGCAGGTGCGGGCGAGTAGTACCCGCCGGGCCATGTACCCGGCGGGGGCTGGGCGCCGGGCGGAGGCGGGACCGGAGGAGCGCCGGGCGGAGGCGTATGTGCGCCGGGCGGAGGCGGAGGCGGAGGCGGAGGAGCGCCGGGCGGGGTCCGGGGCGGCTGGTCGTTCGTCATGGCGCCCATTAAATCGAACGTGCCGGTGCGCGAGCGGCGGCCGGCGAGGGTGTGGACGGCGAGCGCCCGGTGCGCGGGGAGTCGGCGCCGCGCCGATCCACGACCGACGATCGGCGACCGTGCCGCGTCGAGCGCGCGGGTTCCTGCGGCCTCGCCGGCGTATTCGGCAGATCGCGCGCGGTCACCGTTGTCGCTCCCTGTGTCTCTCCCCCGTCCTCAGCCGCCCGGCGGCGCCCCGGCGGGGGTCGCGCGCCGTGGACCGTGTCGAGTCCGCCCGGCCGCACCCGGCCGTCCACGGTCGACTGCCGTCATTCGGAGTGGCAGCACCCGCAACCCATCCGTCCGGCAACGCGATGCGGCCACGCCCCAAGCCGGTGCAGCACCCTACGCGATCACTTGATCCAGCGGATGTTGAGCGGATACCGGTAGGTGCCGCCGCCGTTGACGCGCACGCCGCCGATGATCGCGAACACGATGTTGACGACGATCAGGGCCCACGTCAGGAGGACGATGAGGAACACCATGATCCAGCCGAGAACGGGGATGAGACCGAAGATCGCGGACACGATCTGGAGCGCGATGAGCAGGCCCGTGACGTTGATCGTCCAGTTGAGGGCCTCCTTGCTCTCCTGTCGGACGAGCGCGCCGCGGTCCTTGAACACGAGGTAGATGACGAGCGCGGGGATGAGCAGGATGATGTTGAGGAAGTGGGCGAGCATGGCCCACTGCTTGTCCTCGGCGGCCGAGAGGGGCGCTGCGGGCTGCGGCGTCGCGGAAGGATTCTGGTCGGTCACGGCATCCGCCTTTCGATGGGGTATGTGGACTCGGGTCGACATGCGGTCGGCGGTCGGCGCGCCCCCCGTCGCGGTGCGGCTCGAGCACATGCACAAGGTAGCGCGTGCCCAGGGGCGGGGCAATGGGCTTTCCGTCGTGGACGCGATAGAATTAGCAGTCATACACCCTGAGTGCCAGAGATCGGTGCCAGAGAGTCGGTGCGAGAGATCTGAGGAGGCGTTGCCCGTGGTGTCCGAACGCGGCCTCGAGGTCCTGCGCGTCATCGTCCAGGACTACGTCGCCTCGCGGGAGCCGGTCGGCTCGAAGTCCATCGTCGAGCGGCACGCCTTCGGCGTCTCCGCCGCGACGATCCGCAACGACATGGCGCTGCTGGAGGAGGAGGAGCTCATCGCCGCTCCGCACACCTCCTCGGGGCGCGTGCCGACGGACAAGGGGTACCGCGTCTTCGTCGACAAGCTCCTCGAGCTCCGGCCGCTCTCTCGCGCGCAGCGTCAGGCGATCGAGACGTTCCTACGCGGTGCGAACGACCTCGACGAGGTGCTCGCGCGCACCGTGCGGATGCTCTCCCAGCTCACGAACCAGGTCGCGCTCGTGCAGTACCCCTCGCTCTCGGGGGCGGTCGTGCGGCACGTGGAGATCGTCGCCCTGAGCGAGACGCGGCTCATGACCGTGCTCATCACGGATCGCGGCCAGGTCGACCAGCGTCTGCTCGAGCTGCCCGTCGCGCTCGACGAGGACTTCGTCGGCGAGCTGCGGGCTCGGCTCAACGCCGCGCTGCAGGGGCGCGTGGTGGGCGAGGCCGTTCGCGCGCTGCCGGCGGTCGAGGCGCAGTTCGCGCCGAACCGGGCCGACTTCGTGGGCCGCATCGTCGCGAGCCTGCGCGAGCAGCTCGAGGCGAACCGCAGCGACAAGCTCGTCATGGCCGGCACGGCGAACCTCGTGCGCACCGAGGCGGACTTCCGGGGCAACCTCCTCTCCGTGATGGAGGCCGTCGAGGAGCAGGTGACGCTCCTGCGGCTGTTCGGCGAGATGGACCTCGACGAGAGGGGCATGTCGGTCACGATCGGCCGCGAGAACGAGGACTTCGGCCTCGGCGGCACATCGGTGCTCGCGAGCGGCTACGCGGCCGGACACGGGGGCGCCAAGCTCGGCGTGCTCGGCCCGACCCGCATGGACTACCCGGGCAACATGGCGGCCGTGCGCGCGGTCGCGCGCTACCTGTCGACCCTCCTGGGCGAATCGTAGCGACCGACCCGAACCGGGCACATGGTCCGCGCGGCGTCACCGGGCGGCGCGCTGATAGGAGCGAGACAATCCGTGGCTGACCACTACGAAGTGCTGGGCGTCGATCGCAACGCGACGCCGGAGGAGATCAAGCGCGCATACCGGCGGCTCGCACGCGAGCTGCACCCGGACGTGAACCCGGGGGAGGAGGCGGCCGAGCGCTTCAAGCTCGTCACCCACGCCTACGACGTGCTGAGCGATCCCGAGCAGCGCCAGCAGTACGAC
>JAATFA010000078.1 GCA_015655445.1 Actinomycetales bacterium
AGATGATGCCGTGTTGGAAGTGCTGGCTCCATCCGCCGTTCTGGTAGGGGACGGCGGAGGTGGGGTAGCCGAGGACTCCGGTGGGGCCGCCGAGTTGGGCGTAGCGGTCGCCGATGGCGCCGGCGACCTCCCACGTGCCGGCGGAGGGACTCGAGTAGATGACGCCGTGCTCGAACTGCTGCATCCAGCCGCCCGGGATCGTGGCGGTGCGCGCCGTGGGGAAACCGAGGACGCCCGCGTGGCCGCCGAGCGCTTGGTACCGCAGCGCGATCGCCCCGCCGACGTCGCGCGTCGCGCCGTTCGGGTCGCGATAGACCCACCCGTGGTCGTACTCCTGCACGGTCCAGCCGGACGCGACGTAGCTCGACCCGGACCCGCCGAGGGCCTCGTAGGCGGCCGCGGAGATGCCGCGTGCGTCGCCGCCCGTGGGCGAGCCGAACCAATCGGAGAAGTACATGAAGAAGTTCCGGTTGCCGTACGTCGAGCAGCGGTCGCCCGTGCCGTAGCCGGCGTTGAGCGCCGCGGCGTTCGGCTGGTACGGGGTGTAGAAGTAGAGGCTCGCCGTGGCCTGGTTCTCGATGTAGATCGCGCGCGAGCCGCAGCTCGTGTCGGGGTTGAAGAGCACGGAGGCGAATCTCCCCGGCGTGTACCGGCTGTAGACGGACGAGTACGGCGTGCCGGGCCCGGTCCCCGGCGGGTTCGCGTACCGCTTGAACGCCCACGCGGCGAGGTAGACCTGATTGTAGAAGCCGTAGTACTCGGACGCGCACGGGGCGCCGTCCGGGCATCCGTAGCCCGTCGCGGACCGGTAGGAGTACTTCGTCCGACCATTGCGCGTCCCGTCGTACGGCGCCGGGTCCGTGACGAGGGACTGCTCTTTCTGCAGCAGCACGATGAGCACCTGCGGGTTGATGCCGCACGCGCGCGCGACCTTGACGATGATCGTCGCCGCGGACTCGCCCGTGGCGCCCGTGTACTGCCCGCACATGGGATCGGCGGGCCGCGTGGAGGTGTCCTGGCGGTAGTCCTTGAGGCACGTGTAGCCGGCCTGGCACGAGGGCGTCTTCGCGTTGAGGAATGCCTGGACGGCTCCGCTGTCCATGGTCCCCGAGTTGTAGAACACGGCGTCGCTCACGATGTAGCCGGGCTCGAAGTCCCACGCCTGGGCCGCCTCGGCGCGAGAGGCCGATCCCGAGAGCGCGGCCGCGCATGCCACGAGGGCTGCGAGCACGAGGCCCATCGCGAGCCGCAGCGCCGATCTCGTCCGCATCCGTCTGTCTCCTCCCCTGGCCCGTCGTCGCGCCCGGTTCGACCCGCTCACCTCGGCGGGACGATGCGGTACATCTCGGCCCCCAACGGCTCCACCGTATAGCCGGCGGGCAGGTACTGCGTGGGGGAGTGCGCCGTGTCGCAGTTGTACGCGTAGTGGTAGTCGCGGATGTCCGCGAACCGCCACACGGCGGCCGACTGGTCAGGCGAGGTCATCGAGAGTCCGCGCCGGTCGGCGAAGTAGAGGTAGGTGGGGTCCATCCCGCAGCCCGTCATGACGATGAGGTCGCTGCGCGCCGTGTGGGCGTCGATCGCGACCGCGGCGTCGGGCACGCCGTTCACATTGCGCAGGTCCCAGTAGCGCTGCGTGCCGAGGGGCGTGACGAGCGTGAGGACGAGCACGAGCGCGGCCGAGAGCGCCTGTAGGGATCGTCGCTGCCAGGTGCGCCGCGCAAGGGCGCGGGCGAGCCAGGTGGCGCCAATGGCGACGGCGGCGACGAGCGCGGGGTACACGGCGGCGGCGTAGTACTCGTGGATCCAATACAGGTTGACGAAGACGAACGGGCCCGCGACCCCGCACACGAGGAAGCCGAGCGTGCGCCAGCGCTGTGCGCGATCCCGCATGAGCACCGCCGCGAGGGTCGCGACGATGAGCCCGATGCATGCGGGGCCTGCGATGAGCTCGGCCCACCGGTCGAGGATCGTCGTCCATACCGAGGGGTCGACACGCTGGCGGATCGTGCCGAAGTTCCACGTCGTGAGGTTCGAGCTCGTCCACGCGTCGGCGAGCGGGTTCTTCTCCTTCACGGCGTCGGCGTAGCGCGACCAGAGCACCGCGGCGACGAGGCCGAGCGCGGGGCCGGCGAGGATGCCGCCGAGGGCGCGGCGCCACACCGGCGCCCAGCCGCGCTGCGCGATGAGCGCGATGAGCGAGGCGAGCATGACGAAGCCCCACAGGGGCGCGGTCGTGACCTTGACGAGGAATGCGACGATCGCGCACAGCGATCCGAGCACGAGCGCGACGGTCGATCGACGGGTGAGCCAGAGGTCGAACCCGAGCACCATGCCGAGCGCGAAGGCCGTCGCGAAGAACTCGATGAGGGATGCCGCGCCCCAGAACAGCCCGAACGGCAGGAACTCGAAGAGCGCCGTCGCGATCGCGGCCGTCGATGGGCCGAACCACCGCCAGAGCAGGATCGCGAGGAGCACCGCCGTCACCTGGAAGAAGACGAGGCTCTCGAGGCGGCTCGCGGTCGCGGGCGAGAGCCCGAGCGGCACGAGCAGCGCGGCGATCCCCTGGAAGAGGGGGAACTCCATCGGGACGCTCGCGTGCGGCCCGAAGATCGGCAGCGGCGACTGGAGCAGGTCGATGCCGTGCCGCGCGTACTCGCGCACCGCGAACGCGGTCTGCGTCTGCCGGAACGCGTGGAACTCGAAGAGCGTGTGGCCGAGCTGGCGGATGCGGATGAGCGTGCCGACCACGACGAAGACGGCGCTCATGAGCACGCTCGCCGGCGCGTCGGCGAGCGCCGGCCAGCGTCGTGCGGCGGAGGAGAACGCCGCCCACGGCCGACGCCGGCCCGCATCGACCGTCGTCATCCCGCCCTCATGTCCTGCGATCTCCTCGTCGTGCCCCGGTGCATGGCTCAGATGGTGCCCTCGGCGATCGCGTTCCGGATCCACGGGATGACCTCGTCGAGCATGTCCTCGAGCCGTGTCGTCGCCTCGAAGCCCAGGAGCTCCTTCGCCTTCGTCGTGTCCGGCACGCGCTTCTGCACGTCGTACTCGAACGCCTCGTCGTGGGCGAGGCGCAGTGGCACATCGGGTCCCTTGACCTTGCGCCAGATGATCTCGGCGAGCTCGCGCACGGAGTGCCCGACGGGCGTAGAGATGTTGAAGTCGTTGTTCCGGGCCGCGGGGTGGTCGAGGCTGAGGACGATGCCGCGCGCGAGGTCGCCACCGTACGTGTAGTGGCGCACCTGGTCGCCCGAGCCGAGGATGTGCAGGGGATCCTGGCCCTTGAGCACCTTCTGCACGAGGTCGGGCACGACGTGGCTCATCGCGAGCTTGACGTTGCCGCTGTCGATCTCGACGTCGCCGAGCGCCCTCGACTCGCCGATGCCCACGCAGTTGAACGGGCGCAGGATCGTGTAGGGCAGCTCGTACTGGTCCCACGCGGCGCGCGCGAAGTACTCGACTGCGAGCTTCTGGAACCCGTAGCTCGACAGCGGCGGCGGCACCTTGCGCTCGTCGCCCTCCTTGCTCGGCCAGCGGTCGGTCGACTCGAAGACCATCGAGGAGGACATGTAGGTGACCTTCTCGAGGGGCGCGCCCGCGCGCCGCGCCGCGAGGGCGGCGTCCACGGAGGAGGCGATGATGCGCTCGTTCTGCGCGAGGAGATCGTACGCGTAGGTGTGGAAGTAGGAGATCCCGCCGATGAGCGCGGCGCCCGCGATGAAGTGGTCGCAGTCGCCGAGCAGGTCCGTGAGGAGCGCGGTGTCCTGCACGTCGGCGACGACGAGGCGGTAGTCGGGGTGGTCGTCGTAGGACTTCCGCACGGGACCGTACTTGGAGTAGTTGTCGACTCCGACGACGGCGTAGCCCTGCCGAAGGAGCTCCTCGACGATGTAGCCGCCGATGAACCCGCTCGATCCGGTGACCAAGACTTTCTTCACTGTGTTCCTATCTCCTCATCGGGTCTCGTGCTGCTCGTCCTGGGACACGGCGCGACGGAGCTCGTCGAGCGTCAGGCGACGCCCGAAGGCGAACCGGTACCACCGAAGGTACTTGGGAATCCACTTCCGCAGCCGGAAGTTGGACTGGCCGAACTGGCGGTCGAGCCAGATCGTCGGGATCTCGGCGACGGGCATCCGCAGACGGCGGGCCTTCGCGGTGAGCTCGAGGCCGATCTCGAAGCCGTCCCGGGAGTCGATGCGCACCTTCTGCACGAAGTCCCGGTCGTACGCCTTGAACGAGTTCGTCGCGTCGCGCGTGCCCGCGTTCGCGAGCAGGTAGAGCGAGACCCCCGCCATCTTGGACAGCAGCCCCTTGAGGCGCGGACCGCCGACCTGCTGGCCGCCGGGCATGTACCGGGACGCCGCAGCGACGACCGTGCCGCGCTCGACGAGCCGCACGAGGTCGTCGATCTGTCGCGGGTCGTCGCAGCCGTCGGCCATCGTGACGACGACCGTGCCCGCGCGCGCGTGGTCGATCCCGTAGCGGATCGCGTTCGCCGGCCCGCGCCCGTAGTAGTTGACCTCGAGCCGCAGCCGCGGCTCGCGCCGCGCGTACTCGAGCACGAACGGCGCCGTCGTGTCGTCGGGCGCGTCGACGACCACGAGCACCTCGGCGGGCACCGTGACCGACTCGAAGAGCCGGTCGAGCCCGGGGACGATGTCGGCTCCTTCGTTGTACGCCGGGATGACGATGGACGCCCGCGGGAGCCCTTCCCTCACACGACCACTCCGTTGCCGGTCAGGTTCCACACGTCCGCGACGGGCTTCGTCGTCGCGAGGCTTGCATACTCCCGATGCGGCGTGGCGATGATGAGGAGGTCGGACTTCTCGATGACGTCCTCGAGCGGCAGGAGGGTGTCGTCGACCTCGTCCGGCACGTACGGGTCGGTGCCGAGCACGGCGCGCGCCTTGAACTTGAGCACGCGGCGCAGCTTGTACGACAGGCTCGAGCGGATGTCGTCGGAGCCCGCCTTGAAGGCCATCCCGAGGATGCCGACGGTCATGGAGGAGAGGTCGAAGCGCTTCTCGAGCTGGGTGACGAGGTAGAGCGGCAGTCCCTCGTTGACGAGCATCGCGGCGTGGCCGAGCTGGAACGTGTTGTCGCTGAAGGCCGCGAGCTGCATCGTGTCCTTGAAGAGACAGGGGCCCGCCGCGAAGCCCGCGCCGGGCATGTCCTGGGCGCGCGGGTAGTCCTGCGTGAGCCCGCGCCGGATGCGCTCGAAGTCGAGGCCGCGCTCGTTCGCCATCATGTAGAACTGGTTCGCGGCGGCGAACTTGATGTAGCGCCACGTGTTCGTGAAGAGCTTCGCGAGCTCGGCCTCCTCGGGCTCGAGGTCGACGATCGTGTCGGTGAGCCTGCGGAAGAGGTCGGTCGCTCGCTCGCGGCCCTCGGCCTAGTGCGAGGAGACGATCTGCGGGAGCGAGAACAGCTCCTCCATCGCGCGGTGCTCGGCGATGCGCTCGGGGCAGAACGCGACGGGCATGTCGATCCCAAGACGGTCGACCATCTTCTCGACGAGCGCGGTCACGCCCGGATAGATCGTGCTGCGCAGCACGAGCAGCTGGCCGCTGCGGAAGTGGCCGCTCGTCGCCTCGAGGGCGTCGGGGATGGCGGAGGGATCGGGGTTGAGGTGCTCGTCGACCGGTGTGCCGATGACGACGACGACGTTGCGCGCGGTGCCGACGACGGACGCGTCGGTCGACGCCGTGAGCAGGCCCGCGTCGAGCGCGCGCACGAGCTTCTCCTCGGCGCCGGGCTCCTTGAACGGGACGCGCCCGGCCATGACGGTCGAGACGGCTTTCTCGCTCACGTCGTAGACGACCGTGCGTGCTCCGCGGTCGGCGAAGGCGATGGCGAGCGGGAGGCCCACGTGGCCGGCTCCGCCGATCACGACGACATCGTTCGCGAAGGGTCTCTCCAAGGGGGATGCTCCAAGCCTCGTGCGAAGTGGCAGAGGATACGACTGTACCCGATGGCGGCGAGGAGTCCGTGACGCGCCGGGTCAGACCTTGACGCCGCGCAGGGACATCGAGCGCATGACCTTGCGCGCGGGCTCCTCGACCGTGCGCCACAGGAGCCAGCCCGCGACGATCGCGAGCGCGATCGCGAGCAGGATGAGCGCGCGGTAGGGCCAGACCGCGGCCGTGCCCGAGCCCAGGTGCCAGTAGCGGCCGTTGAGCCACCGCAGGGCGTCGAGCATCATCCAGTGGATGAGGTAGACGGCGAACGAGACCTTGCCGAGCCACACGAGAACGGGCGTCGAGAGGAGCCGCTCGAGCGGGTCGCGGCACACCGCGAGGCTCGCGATGAGCACGAGGAACAGGGGGATGACGATCGCGCTCTCGCTCGGCCCCCACATGTTGGCGCCGTGGATGTACCACGGCTGGCCGAGCCTCGGGGCGGGGCGAGGGTCCGCGTAGGAGAGCACGTAGAGCACGCCCACGAGCACGATCGCCGTCACGAGCGGGATCGGCAGCCGCAGGCGCGCGCCGCGCGCGAGGAGGGGCTTGACGATCGTCGTCGCGAGAGCGCCCGCCGCGAACTCGCTCAGCACGCGCAAGGGCATGATCCCCGGGATGAGGTCGTTGCCGTTCCACAGCAGGTCCGTGCCGTCCTGCAGGCTCACCCCGATCATGATGATCGGCACGAGGCACACGAGCGCGAGCACGACGCGCGCACGGCGTGAGCTGTGCGCCGCGAGCCGCGCGACGATGAAGATGCCGAGCGAGTAGACGAGGTAGGCGAGCCACTCGGCGCTCACCGACCAGTCGACGGGGTTCCAGTCGTGGTGGTGGTTCGTCCACGCCTGCAGCATGAGCACGTGCACGAGGAAGCGCTGGGGGTCGAGGCCCGCGGCCGCGCCCGCGTCGCGGAACGCCTCCGCGCGCACCCCGAGGTAGATCGCCCACAGCACGAGGCAGAAAGCGGTGAGCGGCCACACGCGTGACAGGCGCAGCCAGAGGAACGCGAGCGGCTTGCGCCACGTGAACCGCCCGCTCGTCATCGTGTCGAGGTGCGTGTAGGTGAGGATGAAGCCGCTGAGGATGAAGAAGAGGTCGACCCCGAGGTGCCCGACGTCCATGATCGGCGCGAACACGCCCAGCTGGGGAAACGCGTCGACGAGCTCAGGCCGGAAGTGGAACGAGACGACCCACAGGGCGGCGATGCCCCGCACGCCCGTGAGCGCGCGGATGTGTCGACGGGGGGTCTCTCCGGGCGCCGGTGCAGGGACGGGGGACGCCGGGCCCTGGAGCGGAAAGGTCAATCTGACGTGTCTCCTTGCCCATGAGCATGCGGTCGAGGCGCGCAGGCGCCAGGAAGACGCTACCGAACATCAGCTAGTCTGAGGCACGGCCGCTGGCAATGTGCTCATGTGGAGGATTGTTCGTTGAGAGTCGGGTTGCGGATCGTGAGAGCCGTCCCGCGGCGCGGGGGGATCGGCACCGCCGACGACGAGTCCCGCCCGGTCGGATGCGCGAGGTCGAGCCGGTGACCGTTGCGGTCCCCTGGCGCACGCTGTTCGAGGTCCCGGATCCGGCGCGGTTCGAGGAGGTGCTGGAGGCGCTCACCCCGCGTCAGCGCGGCCTCGTGGTCGCCGCCGCGAACTTCGCCGCGCTCGACTCCCCAGGCGCCGAGCTCGCGATGCACGTCTACCGCAGCGATGAGGACGATGTCATCACGACCGACGTGCGCAGCTACGAGCCCCCCGCGACGCCGCGGCCCGAAGTGGGCGTCTTCCCCATCGTGAGCCGCATGGAGGGCGCAGCGCGCCCGCACGTCAAGAACGTCGACGACGGCTGGAGCGTCGTGCCTGAGTCGCATCGGCGCACCGTCCTCGTCTCGCCCGACCGCATCCCCGCGGAGGCGCGCTCGCGCCCGAGCCTGCGTCCGCGGGCGCTCGCGTGGGCCGCGCGCGAGAGGCTCGACCGGAGCTTCCCGATGCTTTACGACGGCTTGCGGCAGCTCGCGCTCGCGCGACGCGCACGCGCGACCTTCACGCGGCGCATCCCGCGGCACCGGCCCCCCGCGCGCCTCGCCGCTGTGCGGCCGAGCGACGCCGCGGGCAAGCCGCGTGCCGTGCTGTTCGGCCTGCACTGGCTCGAGATGGGCGGTGCCGAGCGTTGGGCACTCGAGACGGTCGCGCTTGCGCGCGAGCAGGGCTTCGTGCCCGTCGTCGTGTGCGATCGGCACTCTCAGAACCCGTGGATCACGCGCCCCGAGCTCGAGGGCGCGGTCGTCTTGCCGCTGTCCTACCCCATGTACGACGACGTCGACGACCAGCCACTCCTGCGCGCGATCCTGGAGAACTTCGACGTCGCCGCGGTCTACGTGCACCACTGCCAGTGGATGTATGACCGCCTGCCGTGGATCCGCGCGGCCTCGCCCGGCACGCGCGTGGTCGACTCCCTGCACATCATCGAGTACGGCGGCGGGGGATATCCCGGCGCGTCGGTGCACATGAGCGACTACATCGACCTCCACCACGTCATCTCCCCCCAGCTGTTCGAGTGGATGACGGGCGTGCAGGGTGTGCCGTCGGAGCGCGTGCACTTGGCCCCCCTGCACGGTCTGACGACGGGGGAGTTCGCGGACGTCGAGTTCTCGCCGCGCTCGAGCCCGGACGCGCTCACGCTCGCGTTCGTCGGCCGGCTCACCCACCAGAAGCGGCCCTACCTCTTCCTGCGGCTCGTGGCGGCCCTCACGAGGGCGGGCCTGCCCGTGCGCGCGATCCTGCACGGCGACGGGACGATGGCGGAGCCCATCGCGCGCCGCATCGAGCGCGCGGGGCTCGCGGCGGTCGTCGTCCGGCGCGGCGAGGACTGGCCCGTCTCGGACACGCTGTGCGAGGAGGACGTGCCCGTCATGAGCTCCCAGAACGAGGGCATCGCGCTCACGACGATCGAGGCGATCGCCGCGGGGGTGCCCGTGCTCTCGACCGCCGTCGGATCGCAGGACAGCCTCGTCGCCGAGGAGTTCCTCGTGCCGAGGAACCCGGCGGCGTTCGTCGCAGCGTCGCTGAGCATCCTGCGGCGCGTGGTCGAGGACGACGGGCTCCGGCGGAGCGTGTGGGAGGACGAGCGCGAGCGGCTGCGCCGCTTCAGCGAGATGGAGTCGGCGACGGAGTGGCTGCACGGGGAGATGAGGCGATGGCACGCGTCATAGGGGTCGTCGTGACCTACAACAGGCTCGAGAAGCTCCGGCAGGTCGTCGCGGCTCTCGAACGGCAGACCCGACGTCCCGACGCGCTCCTCATCGTCGACAACGCGTCGACGGACGGCACGCGCGAGTACCTGAGCGCGCTCGAGTCCCCCGTCGAGCTCGACGTGCGCCGGCTCGAGCAGAACACGGGCGGCGCTGGCGGCTTCGCCTACGGCATGCGCGAGGCGTACGCGGCGGGCGCGGACTTCGTGTGGCTCATGGACGACGACTGCTACCCCGAGCCCCCCGCGCTCGCAGCCCTCCTGCGCGGCTTCGACGAGGCGGTCGCGGAGCTCGGCCCGGACGTGCCCTTCTCGTGCTCGGTCGTCAAGTACGTCGACGGCCAGATCTGCGAGATGAACAACCCTGCGACGACGTGGGACTGGGGCCGCCTGCTCGTGCGCGGCCAGAGGAACGTCATGGTGCGCACGTGCTCGTTCGTCTCCGTGCTCATCCCGCGTTGGGCCCTTGAGCGCTACGGGCTGCCCTACGCGGAGTACTTCATCTGGTTCGACGACCACGAATACACCCTCCGGCTCTCCCACGTCTGCCCGGGCGTCCAGGTGCTCGACAGCGAGGTCGTGCACGACATGGGGGAGAACAAGGGCGTCAACTTCGCGGGGATCACCGATGCGAACGCGTGGAAGTTCGAGTACGGCATCCGCAACGAGGCGTCGTACCGCCTGCACCACGAGGGCTTCGCGTCGTTCCTCCTGTTCGCCGCGCGCGTCATGGTGCTCATGCGGCGCGGTCGGGTGCGGCGCCGCCTGCGATGGCGCATGGCGGGCAAGCTCGTGCGCGCGCTGTCCTTCAACCCGCGGATCGTCTACCCGGGGAACGCGGCGCGCGCGGAAGCGTGACGGCGCGGCCGTCGGCCGCGCACGCGCGTCTCAACGTCCAGTCGCGAGCACGGCATCGAGGTCGGCATGGAGCGCCGCGCCTACGAGGTGCTCGCCTGCTGCCGTGGGGTGGATGCCGTCATTCGTGAGGCCGGCGCGGTAGTGGTCCCCCGCGCGCAGCGCGCCCCAGGGGTCGACCCAGCGCCAGCCGTGGTCCCGCACGAACGGTCGGATGCTCTCGTTGTAGGCGGCGGCCGCGGCGGCGTGCGCGTCGAGCGGGGGGATCGCGGAGACCATGACGCACGCGGCCACCACGCGTGCGGCGATCGCCTCGAGGTTCGACTCCGAGCGCGCGAGGGACACGGAGTGTGTCACGTCGTTGGTGCCGGCGAGGACGATGAGCACGTCCGCGTCGAGGGGCGTGACGTGGGCGAGCATGTCGGTCGTCGTCGCCCCCGGACGCGCCCAGCCGCCCGCGAAGACGTATCGGCCGACGAGCACGTCGTTGACCCATGAGGTCGGGTCGAAGTGCCCGTCGGCGAAGTCGACATAGGAGACGGCGGTGAGGGAGTCGCCGACGATCGCGACGCGCACGTCGCCGTCGCCCTCGGTGCTCGGGGACGGCGGGACGGGGGTCGGCGACGACCGAGCGACGGGGCTCTCGCGCGGGGTCTCGCCGTGAGCGGCCGAGCACGCGGCGAGAGCGAGGAGGAGCAGCGGGAGAACGAGGATGCGGGCGGCCCTCACAGGAGCACCCTAGGCGCTCGCGCTGAGCGTCCGCCAAT
>JAATFA010000144.1 GCA_015655445.1 Actinomycetales bacterium
CCGGCAAGTACCGGCCGGGCGCGCAGTGGGAGCGCACGACGCACAGCGGCACCGCGGAGTCCTACCTCCCGCGGTTCGGGCACGGCCTGCTCACCGCCGTGGAGCTCATCGCGGAGCGGCATCGCACGACGATGTCCGCGGTCGGCCTCGCGTGGCTGAAGGCGCAGCCCACGATCGTCGTGCCGTTGTCGGGCGTCCGGACGCTCGACCAGCTCGAGCAGATCCTGCCCGCGGCGACGCTCGAGCTCAACGAGGAGGAGGCGCGTCTGCTCACCGAGCTGACCGACGCGAGCGTCGCCGAGGCCGCGTGAGCGGATCCGCGCTCGCGACCGCGGGCCGCACCGCTCAGTCGGAGCGCGCGACGCCCTCCCCCGCGGCGCGGGCACCGCTCGAGGTCACCGTGCGGAAGCTGAAGCGCGATGCGGGATAGGTCGAGCGTCCGAGCAGGAGCAGGACGCCGTCCGCGTCCACCGCGCGGACCTCGCGCTCGAGCAGCACCTCCGACTCGTCGCACTCGAGCACGTCGCGGTCGCGGCTCGTGCTCGCGCGCGCGGTGATGTCGGACTGCGACGACGACACGGTGAGGCCGATCTGGGCCATCACGGCGTAGACCGAGAGCCGCTCGAACGCGTCCGAGGCCACCTCGCCGGCGACGTGCACGGGGAGCCAGCGGATGTCCCACGCGACCGGCTGGTTGTTCACGCGGCGGCGGCGGCACAGGTAGGTCAGCGGCGAGTCGGCGGGGATGCCGAAGGCGTCGGCGACGTCCCTCGGCGCGGCACGCACGCCGTACTCCACCACCTCGGCGGTCACGTTGGACGACTTCGAGCGCCACTTCTCGAGGTAGCTCCCCTCGCTCAGACGCTCGACGAGCTCGTCGGTGAGGTGCGCCGCCGCGAACGTGCCTTTGAACCGCACGCGCGCGACGGCGCCCGCGTGCACGAGTCGCGCGTACGCCTGCCGCACCGTCATGACGCTCACGCCGAACTGCTGCGCGAGCGCGACCTCTGACGGCAGCGACTCGGTGACGCCGCCTCCCTCGTCGAGCAGATCGCGCAGGTGCCGCTCGATCCTGAGGTACGCGGGCTCGCGCGGAGAGCGGCGCCTGGGGCGCGGGATCCTCTTGTTCGCCGGCTCGGCCACGCCGCCCCCTGTCATCGCCGGGACCTCGTCATCCCTATGACCATATCTACGGATGAGGAACGGGGTCGCGCCGGGCGCGCGACGTGCTCGCCCGCGGCCGTGCCCGCGCCCGTCCGGGCGCCCCATCCGTGCCCGTCCGGGCGGCCGTCACTCCGCGGGCGACTGCGGCGCCCGCCTCGAGCGGGGTGGCGGCGGCTCAGTTGCGACGCCAGATCGCGGCGTTGAGCGCGGTGGCGAACCCGGTCCAGGCGAGGTAGGGCAGCAGCGCGATCGCGGCGACTCGGTCGTGCCGCCACGTGCGGCGGATGAGCTCGAGGTTCGCGAGGTCGAGCGCGGCGATCGTCGCCATGCCGGCGGAGGACGACTCGGCGGTGAAGAACGCCCAGCACCAGCCCGCGTTGAGCACCAGGTCCGCGCCGAGCACAGACGCGTACGAGCCGGCCCGGTGCTCGCGGGACGCCGCGGCGAGGGCGCGGCCGCCCGCCCAGCCGATCGCGACGTACAGCGGCGTCCACACGAGCGGGAAGGCCCGCGGCGGCGGCTGCCATCGCGGCTTGTCCAGGCGCCGGTACCACTCGCTCGTCGGCTTGGTGCCCAGCACCGCCACCGTCGCGGCCGCGGCCGTCATCGCCCCGGCGAGCACGCTCCATCGCTTCATGGCTCGATCCTCCTCGCGGCGCCGGCCGGATCCGCCGACTCCGCGGGATTCCCAGCGGCCGGCGACGAGCGCCGCGGCGGTCAGCGGCCGGCGACGAGGGCAGCCGCGACGAGGGCGGGCTGGATGAACAGCCGGACGAGCCGTTTGCGGTCGGTGTCGAGACCGAACGCATCCCGGCGCTCGACGTACTGCGCCAGGTTGCCCGGGAAGACCGCCACGTAGAACGCGGCGAGCGCCCTTCCGACGAGGCGACGGTGCTTCGGCGCCGCGACGAGAGCCGCTCCCAACGCCACCTCGATCACGCCCGAGACGACCACCGTCGTGTCCTCGTCCACCGGGAACCACGACGGCACTTGCGCACGGAACTCCCTGCGCGCGACCGTCAGGTGGCTGATCCCCGCCCCGATCATCGTGGCTCCCAGCAGCACCCGGACGACATTCGAGACAGCGCTCATCTCACGACCGTACTGCGAGACCGTCGCGGGCGTGAGCGTCTTCTCCGACCGCTCATCCGCGTGCCGTCGGGAGCCGCGCGAGGCGGCGTCCAGGGCGGGCATTGGCCGTGGCCCATGGCGGCCGCGATCCCGGGACGGTCGAGGGGGCGGCACGGTGGGCTGCGGCACGACGGCGCTGCCCGAACCCGGCGGGCGATCGCTCCGCCCGCACCGACATCCCCCGACCGCACCGTAGCGACGAGACGCCTGCCGAGGCCGCCGCTTGCGGGGCGCCGACACCGGCCGCAGAAGACGTCCACCGGCTCAGGTCGAGCGAGAGAGACCCGATCCTGGGGTGGGCCCTGCCGGGTTCGAACCGACGACATCCACGGTGTAAACGTGGCGCTCTACCACCTGAGCTAAGGGCCCGCGACGCGCATGCCATGCTACCGGCGCGGCGTGCGGAACGCGGCGCGGCGGGTCGGCCGGCTCGGGCGGCGCGCGCATACACTCGGCGCATGGCCAGGACTGCTCCGGAGAGCGTCGCCTTCCCCGAGCACCGGTGGCCGGCGATCGTCGCGATCGCCGTCGCGGTCGTCGTGTACGCGCTCCTGCCGGTCGGGCTCGAGGTCATCCCCCGCTGGATCGTGCCCGTCATCGCGGGGCTACTGCTCGTGCCCGTCGTCGTGCTCAACCCGCACCATCTGAGTCGGGAGACGGCGTGGTCGCGCTGGCTGTCGATCGGCCTCGCGTTCGTGCTCGCGATCGCGAACCAGGTCGAGGTCGTGCTGCTCGTGCGCGAGCTCGTCTCCGGATCGGTGCGCGCTCCCTCCGTGCTCGTCACCGCCGCTCAGGTGTGGGCGACGAACGTCATCGCCTACGGCCTCGTCTACTGGGAGCTCGACGCGGGCGGACCGGTCGCCCGCCGCGTGGCGGACGGGCCGCGATCGCCAGCCGACTTCCGCTTCCCGCAGGCGGACGAGCCGTCGCTGCGCTCCTGGAAGCCCGCGTTCCTCGACTACCTGTACTTCTCGCTCTCGAACATGATGGCGTTCAGCCCCACCGACGTCATGCCCCTCACCACGCGCGCGAAGGCGCTCATGGCCCTCGAGGCGCTCACCGGGTTCGTGCTGCTCGCGCTCGTCATCTCGCGCGCGGTCAACATCCTCGCGTGAACCGCATTCTCGCGTGACCCGCGCGCGCCGCCCGCCTCGCGCGCGAGAAGTGACAGACACGCCGCGGAATCCGCGCACGCGTGTCACAAATGCCGAGGGGGAAGGGGGACGGGGGTCAGGCGTGGACGGCGGTGACCTCGGCGACCGCGCGCTGGTACGCGGCGAGGTCGCGCGCCTCGCCCGGGCTCGTGATGAAGCTCTCCCGGATGATGCCGTCGCGGTCGATCACGAACGTCGCGCGGTTCGCGAAGCCCTTGTGCTCGAGGAACACGCCGTACTCCTTCGCGACCGCGCCGTGCGGCCAGAAGTCGGCGAGGAGGGAGAAGTCGTAGCCCTCCTGATCCGCCCACGCGCGCAGCGTCGCCTTCGAGTCGACGGAGATGCCGAGCAGCTCGACGCCGGTCTCGCGGAAGAGGCCGATGTTGTCGCGCAGCGCGCACAGCTCGCTCGTGCACGTGCTCGAGAACGCGAGCGGGAAGAAGACGAGCGCGACGGGCTTGACGCCGCGGAAGTCGGCGAGGCGCACATGCTCGCCGAACTGGTTGGGGAGGTCGAAGTCCGGAGCCCGAGTGTCCTTCTCGAGGGCCATCTGAGGTCGTGTCCTTTCCGCCGGGCGAAGACCGGCAGCACGATCCGCCATGCTACGCCCGCGAGCCCTCGCGGCCAAGGAACGTGGAGCGGGCGCCCTCGGAGGCGGGGATAGACTCGTTCCGCCAGCCGACTCCCCCATTCCGCCGCGATCCGGCACGGGTGGCATGCTGGCGTCGATCTGACTGACAAGGAGAGGGTCAACGGTGACGGGAAACGATCAGGACCCGGGCTCGATGAACAGCATCGACGTGGACCCTGAGGAGACCGCGGAGTGGCGGGAGTCGCTCGACGCCCTCGTCGCGGACAAGGGACACGAGCGCGCACGCGAGATCATCCTCAGCCTCCTCAAGAGGTCGCGGGAGCTGCGGCTCGGCGTGCCCATGGTCCCCACGACCGACTACGTCAACACGATCGCGCCCGAGGACGAGCCGCCCTTCCCCGGCGACGAGGACATCGAGCGCCGCTATCGCGCGTGGCTGCGCTGGAACGCCGCGATCCTCGTGCACCGCGCGCAGCGGCCGGGTATCGCCGTCGGCGGCCACATCTCGACCTACGCCTCCTCGGCCGCGCTCTACGAGGTCGGGCACAACTGGTTCTTCCGCGGTCCCGACCACCCGGGCGGCGGCGACCAGATCTACTACCAGGGGCACGCCTCCCCCGGCATGTACGCGCGCGCGTTCCTCGAGGGGCGCCTGAGCGCGGACCAGCTCGACGGCTTCCGGCAGGAGAAGTCGCATCCGGGCGGAGGGCTCAGCTCCTACCCGCACCCGCGCCTCATGCCCGGGTTCTGGCAGTTCCCGACCGTGTCGATGGGCCTCGGGCCGATCAACGCGATCTACCAGGCGCAGCTCAACCGCTACCTCGCCGACCGCGGCATCAAGGACACGAGTCAGCAGCACGTGTGGGCC
>JAATFA010000039.1 GCA_015655445.1 Actinomycetales bacterium
AGGCCCACCCCCGCCGTGCCGTGCCGCGTGCGCGCGATCCACGGGTAGACCTTGCCCGCGGGGAGCTGGCCGCCCTCGCCGGGCTTGGCGCCCTGCGCCATCTTGATCTGGATGTCCGTCGCGTGCGTGAGGTACATGCTCGTGACGCCGAACCGGCCGGAGGCGACCTGCTTGATGGCGCTGCGCCGCTCGGGGTCGAGCAGGCGCTCGACGTCCTCGCCGCCCTCGCCTGTGTTGGAGCGCGCGCCGAGGCGGTTCATCGCGATCGCGAGCGTCTCGTGCGCCTCCTTGCTGATCGAGCCGTAGCTCATCGCGCCCGTGTTGAAGCGCGCGACGATCGAGGCGACCGACTCGACCTCGTCGATGGGCACGGGCGGCCGCTCCCCCGTGCGCAGCGTGAAGAGCCCGCGCAGGGTCATGAGCCGCTCAGCCTGCTCGTCGACGAGCCGCGTGTAGTCGCGGAAGACGTCGTAGCGCCGCGCGCGCGTCGAGTGCTGCAGCCGGAACACCGTGTCCGGGTTGAAGAGGTGCGGCGGCCCCTCCCGGCGCCACTGGTACTCGCCGCCGATCGCAAGGCGCTCGTGCGCCATGACGGCGCGGTCCTCGGGGTAGGCGGACCTGTGCCGCGCCGCGTTCTCGGCCGCGATGACCTCGATGCCGACGCCGCCGAGCACGCTCGAGGTGCCCGTGAAGTACTCGTCGACGAACTCCTGGCTGAGCCCGACCGCCTCGAAGCACTGGGCGCCCGCGTACGAGCTCACGACCGAGATGCCCATCTTGGACATGATCTTGAGCACGCCCTTGCCGAGCGCCTTGATGAGGTTGCGCACGGCCTTCTCGGGCGTCATGCCCGTGATCGCGCCCGAGCGGACGAGCTCCTCCGCCGTCTCCATCGCGAGGTACGGGTTGATGGCGGAGGCGCCGTAGCCGACGAGGAGGGCGACGTGGTGCACCTCGCGCACGTCCCCGGCCTCGACGATGATGCCGACCTTCATGCGCGTCTCGGCGCGGATGAGGTGGTGGTGGACGGCCGCGAGCATGAGCAGGGACGGCACGGGCGCGAGGTCGGCCGTCGAGTCGCGGTCCGAGAGCACGAGGAACTGCGCCCCGCGCTCGATCGCCTCGTCCGCCTCGCGGCACATCTCGGCGATGCGCTTCTGCATCGCCTGCGGTCCGTCGTCGACGCGATAGAGGCCGCGGATGGTCGTCGTGAGCGCGCTGCCCGGCTGCGGGTCGATGTGCTGGATCTTCGCGAGCTCGTCGTTGTCGATCACCGGGAAGTCCAGCACGACCTGGCGCGCGTGCTCGGGGGTCGCGTCGAGCAGGTTGCGCTCGGGGCCGAGCCCGAGGCGCATCGAGGTCACGACCTCCTCGCGGATCGAGTCGAGCGGCGGGTTGGTGACCTGGGCGAACTGCTGGGTGAAGTAGTCGAAGAGCAGGCGCGGGCGGTCGGAGAGCACGGCGATGGGCGTGTCGGACCCCATCGCGCCGAGCGGCTCGGCTCCCGTGCGCGCCATGGGCGCGAGCAGGATGCGCACCTCCTCCTCCGTGTATCCGAAGGTGCGCTGGCGGCGCGTGACCGACGCGGGCGTGTGCACGATGTGCTCGCGCTCGGGCAGGTCCCTGAGGTTGATGCGGCCCTCGTCGAGCCAGCGCGCGTACGGGCGCTCGGCGGCGAGCTGCGCCTTGATCTCGTCGTCCTCGATGAGGCGGCCCGCCTCCGTGTCGACGAGGAACATGCGCCCCGGCCGCAGGCGGCCCTTGCGCACGACCTTCGCGGGGTCGACGTCGAGCACGCCGATCTCGCTCGCGAGCACGACGAGGCCGTCGTCGGTCACGAGGAAGCGCCCGGGCCGCAGCCCGTTGCGGTCGAGCGTGGCCCCCACGAGCGAGCCGTCGGTGAAGACGAGGGCGGCCGGGCCATCCCAGGGCTCCATGAGCATCGAGTGGTACTCGTAGAACGCCTTGCGCGCGGGGTCGATGTCGCCCTGGTTCTCGTACGCCTCGGGGACCATCATCATCATGGCGTGCGGGAGCGAGCGGCCGCCGAGGTTGAGCAGCTCGACGACCTCGTCGAATGACGCGGAGTCGCTCGCGCCGGGCGTCACGATCGGCAGGAGCGGCGAGAGGTCGCCGAGCAGCTCCGACTCGAGCTGGCTCTGGCGCGCGCGCATCCAGTTGCGGTTGCCCTGCACGGTGTTGATCTCGCCGTTGTGGGCGA
>JAATFA010000134.1 GCA_015655445.1 Actinomycetales bacterium
CGCCGTCGTCGCGATCGTGCAGGTACGGGTGACCTCCCGGCGGGAGGACTGATGGCCCGCTACACCTGGCGCACCCTCGTGCTCGAGATCGGCCTCATCGTGATGGCGGCGATCTTCGTCGTGCCGTTCGTCGTCCTGCTCGGCGTGGCCTTCCGCAACCCGGACGCGGCACAGGGGCCCTTCGGACTCACGTGGCCGCCGTCGGTCGACAACATCGCGATCGCATGGAGCACGTCGTCCATGGGGCCGGCCCTGCTCAACAGCCTCGTCATCACGGTGGCGTCGGTGCTGCTCATCATCGCGATCGCGTCGGCCGCCGCGTACCCGCTCTCGCGCTACCGGCAGCGGTGGTCGCGAGCGACGTTCTACTTCTTCCTCGCGGGGCTGCTCGTCGCGGGCCAGGCGTCGATCCTGCCGCTCTACACGTTCATCCGAGACATCGGCCTCATGGGCACCCTGTGGGCGGTCGTGCTCATCCAGGTCGGCGCGAACATGCCGTTCTCGATCTTCCTCTACACGTCGTTCCTGCGCGAGCTGCCGCGAGACTACGAGGAGGCGGCGATCATCGACGGCGCGAGCCCGACGCGAGCCTTCGTCTCGGTGGTGTTCCCGCTCATGCGGCCGATCACGGGCACGATCCTGATCCTCACGGCGCTGGGAGTGTGGAACGACTTCTTCACGCCGCTGCTCTACCTCTCCTCGAGCGACAACAAGACGGCGCCGCTCGCGCTGTACTCGTACGTCGGCCAGTACACGGCCGACTGGCCGCTCGTGTTCTCGGCGCTGCTGCTGTCGATCCTTCCGATCCTCGTGCTCTACCTGTTCACGCAGCGCTACATCATCAAGGGCTTCGCCTCCGGGATCAAGGGCTGATGCCCGCACGTCCCACCGCCGTCCGTCCGACCCCGCCTCCGAGAGGAAATCGATGAAGATGTCCACAGCCCGCACCGCCGCGATCGCAGGCCTGGCGATGGCCGCCCTCGCTCTCGCCGCCTGTTCGACGTCCACCGGCACCGACGCCGGGGACGGCACGACGATCACGATCGTCTCGTCGACCTCCGAGCCCGAGCAGGCCGTCATCGACCTGTTCGAGAGGAAGAACCCCGAGATCCACGTGAAGACGACCACCGCCCCCGCGGCGACCTACTCGCAGGTCGTAGCCACCCAGCTCGGCGGGGGCACGGCGGCAGACGTCATCCGCGCCTACCCCGGCAACGGCGCGAACATCAGCGTCGTGCAGGCCACGAACAAGGGCCTCTTCGCTCCGCTCTCCGACCTGTCCTTCACGAAGACGCTGCCCTCGTCGCTCAAGCCCATACTCGAGTCGAAGAAGGGAGCGGTGAGCGCCGTGCCGGTGACGACCTCGGCGATCGGCGGCGTGTACAACCAGACCCTGCTCGACCAGCTCGGCATCCAGGTCCCCACGACGTGGGACGAGATGCTCCAGTACTGCGCCGACGTCACCGCCGCCGGCAAGATCCCCTACGGCCTGGGCCTCAAGGACGCCTGGACGGGGCAGTTCGTGCCGTATGCGCTCGCGGCGACGCTCCTGCCCGCGGACTTCGCCGCGCGGCAGGAGGCAGGCAAGGCCACGTTCGCGAGCTCGCCCTGGCGCACGGTCTTCGACAAGTACATGCAGATGAAGGACGCAGGCTGCTTCACACCGCAGCCGAACGGCACGAGCTACGCGAACGTCGAGGACTCGATCGCACAGGGCGACACGGCCGCCTCGATCACCCTCTCGCTTACGATCGCCGACATCCAGAAGACCGCGCCGAGCGGCACGAAGCTCACGTTCGCGCCCGTGCCGGCGACGAACGACGCGAGCGAGACGAGGCTCTCGGACGGCGTCGGGGTCGTGTTCGCGCTCAACGCGCGCTCGAAGCACCCCGACGCGGCCAAGAAGCTGCTCGACTTCTTCGCGACGCCCGATGCCCAGGCGGCCTACTCGAAGGCGGCGGGCACCTCGCCCGCGCTGGCCGCGAGCAGCGACTTCACCCCCGACGCGGCGAGCACGACGATCGCGGCCTACACGGAGAAGAACATGGTGAGCGCGTGGCCGGATCAGACGTGGCCCAACCCCAACGTGCAGCAGGCGCACTTCGACGGCGTGCAGGGCCTGTTCGCGGGCACGACGACGGTCGAGGGCGTGCTCGAGGCCATGGACAAGGCGTACCGCGGCTGATGGGTCCCGGAGCCCGCGCGACCCGCGTCGCCGACCTCGACGACGCTCGCTGGATCACGCACCCGGCGTGGGCCGGCGCGGAGCCGCCCCTGCGCGTGCCCGTGCTGCGCCGCGCGATCGAGCTCGAGGCGGCTCCCCGCTCGGCGCGCCTCACCGTCGCCGCGCTCGGCGTGTGGACTGCCGCGATCGGAGGGAAAGCCGTCTCGCCGGATGTGCTCGAGCCGGGGATGTCGGATCCGCTCACGCGCGTGGCGACGGCCACGTACGACGTGACGTCGCTGCTGCGCGCGGGACGGAACGAGCTCGTGCTGCAGCTCGGCGAGGGGCCCGCCCACGTGCGGCAGCTGCCGGGCCGCTACACGAAGTTCGTCGACACGCGCGTCGCGCCTCGCGCGCGCGTCGCCCTCGCGATCGAGGACGCGCACGGCACGCGCGTGCTCGTGACCGACGCGTCGTGGCAGGCCATGCTCGGGCCCACGACGACGGCTCACTGGTACGGCGGCGAGGACTACGACGCGCGCCTGGAGCCCCCCGGCTGGCTCAGCGCGGACGGGACGGCCGACGAGGCGTGGGAGGCGGCTGCGATCGTGGGCGAGCCCGGCACCGGTCCCCTGCCGTGGCGGCGGTCGGCGCCTCCCGTCCGCGTGCAGGAGACGCTCGGTCCGGCCGCTCTGACCCGCATCGGCGACGTGCTCGTCGTCGATGTCGGCCGTAACATCGCCGGCCGTCCCGTGCTGCGCACGGCGGGCGTCGCACCGGGCACGACGTTCGAGCTCTGGCCGAGCGAGCACCTCGACGCGGCCGGCCGAGCCGATCAGCGCAGCACGGGAGCGCCCATCGTCGACCGCTTCACGAGCGCGGGCGCCGAGGCCGAATGGCGGCCGAGGTTCGGCTATCACGGCTTCCGCTACGTCGAGGTGCGAGCGCTCGCGCCGGACGGCCGGCCTGATCCGGCCGCGCTCGACGCCGTGCGGCTGAGCGCCGAGCGCGTCATGACCGACGACCGTCCCGTCGGCGCGTTCGCCTGCTCGCATCCGACCCTCCGGGCGGTCTACGACCTCGTCGTCCACGCCGCCGAGGGCAACCTCTTCAGCGTGCCGACCGACTGCCCGCATCGGGAGAAGCTCGGCTGGCTCGAGCAGGACCATCTGGTGTTCGAGCCGATCGCCTTCGCGTGGGACGTCCGCTCCCACTGGGCTGATCTCGTGACGCACATGTGCGATGCGCAGACGCCAGAGGGGATGATCCCGGACACGGCGCCCGAGCTCGTGAACTTCGACTTCTCCGGCGAGCCCGGATACCGGGACGACGTCAACTGGGGCAGCGCGATCTGGCGCGTCCCCTACCTCCTGCACCGCGAGTACGGCGATCTCGAACCGGCGCGGGCGGCATGGGACGCGGGCGTGCGCTACCTGGCCTACATCGACCGGCTCGCCGGGGACGCTCTCCTGGATCACGGCCTCGCCGACTGGATCACGCTCGACGCGTCTGTGCCGAGGGCGCTCGTCGCGGGACACGGTCATGTCGCGATGCTCGATGCCGCCGCCGCGCTCGGCGACGCGCTCGGCCGCGATGCCGAGGCCACCGCGTTCCGCGGTCGCGCCGCGGAACTCCGAGCACGGATGCGTCGGCGCTTCGTGCGGCGCGCCCGCGACGGGCGCCTCGAGGTGGAGTCCGACAGTCAGGCGGCCTACGCGCTCGCGATGGACTGCGGGCTGCTCGACGGCGACGAGCGCGCCGAGGCGGGGCGCCGCCTCGTCGAGGCCGTCGAGGCCGCCGACGGCCAGGTCATGGTCGGCGAGATCGCACTGCCTCCGCTCGTGCGCGAGCTCACGCGGCTGGGCGAGCACGAGCTGCTCTTCCGCATGACGACGCGTGCCGACGGACCGGGCTACGGCCGGATGGTCGCCGACGGGCTCACGGCGCTCGGCGAGCACTGGCAGGGAGCGCGCACGAACGGCTCGGCGAACCACGTCATGCTCGGCTACATCGCGCGCTGGATCACGGGCTCCGTTGCGGGACTCGCCCGCGATCCGGCGGGCATCGGCTGGCGGTCGGCCGTGATCGCGCCGACTCCGCTGCGCGCGCTCGACGCGGCGCGCGCGCATCACGAGTCGGACGCCGGCCGATGGGCGGTCGCGTGGGAGCGCGCGGGCGGCCGGGTCGTCGTCGAGGCGACCGTGCCGGAGGGCGCGAGCGCGCGGCTCGTCGTGCCGTGCGGGTGGACGACGCGTGCGGCCGGGCGGCTGGGGCCCGGCGAGCACCGCATCCTCCTCGAGGCGACCGGCGCGTAGCGGCGGCTGGGGGACGACGACCGGCGATACGTTTCACCGGTCGGCGCGCAAACGGTTGACCATCGGGCATCGTCGGTCTACTGTCATGCATTAACACTCGAGCGATATAAGCGTGATTCGAGCGTCCTCCCAGAACAAGCGTGATGACGAAGGAGTTGTCCACCGTGACCAAACGATTCACAAGGCGCTGGACCGCGGCCGCCGCTGCCGCGGTCGTGGCCGTGGGCCTCGCGGCCTGCTCGTCCGGCTCGGGCCCCGCGCAGCCCGCGGACCTCAAGCCCGTCGACGACGGCGCGACGCTCACCATGTGGGCGCGCGCGGGACGCCAGCCGATCTTCGATCCGATCGTCAAGGCCTACAACGACAGCCACAAGAACCAGATCTCGATCACCTACGTGCCCGAGGACCAGTACGTGACGAAGTTCGCGACGGCGATCGCCTCGAGCTCGGCGCCCGACATCGCCTCGTTCGACGTCATCTACGCGCCGCAGTTCGTCGCCGGCAAGCAGCTCACGGACGTCACCTCCGCGCTCGGCCGGCTGTCGTATCACGAGGATCTGCTGCCGGCGCACATGGCGAGCCTGTCCGACGACGACGGGCACGAGTTCGGCGTGCCCGTCGCGGCCGACATGTCGTTGATCTACTACAACAAGACCCTGTTCGCGAAGGCCGGGCTCGACCCTGACGCACCGCCGCGCAACTGGGACGAGATGCTCGCGGCGGCGAAGGCGATCAAGGCCCTCGGCAGCGACGAGTACGGCCTCTACATGCCGCACAACAACACGGGGCAGCTGCAGTTCGACTTCACGCCCTTCATCTGGGCGGCCGGCGGCAAGGTCACCAACCCCGACGGCAGCTTCGTGTTCGACGACGACGCGACGCGCGCGGCCCTGCGGCTCTTCAAGACCGCGTGGGACGCCGGATACTTCCCCGACTCGGCGAAGTCGGACGACGGCGTGGGCTTCGTCTCGGCGTTCGCGAAGGGCAACATCGGCATGTCGATGATCGGCGGAGGGGGCTCGGACGCCTACGCGAGCCAGCACCTGCCCTTCGACTACGGGGTCATGCCCATCCCCGGCCCGAAGACGGGCGAGGTCGCGTCGTTCGCGGGCGGGGACGTCGCGGGGATCTCCGCAGGGGCCCAGCACCCCGACCAGGCATGGGACTTCCTCTCGTGGCTGACGTCCGACACGACCCAGCTCGACGTCTACGGCAAGCTGCACAGCATCCCCATCCGCTCCGACCTCGTCGCGAAGCTCCCGGCGGACGCGGGCGAGTTCATGACGGTGCCCGCGGGTCTGCTCGAGTACGGCCACCAGCCCCGCAGCACCCACCTCAACGAGGTGATGTCGAACGTCACGGGCCCCTACCTCACGATGTTCCGCGACTACCTGTTCAACGGAGTGGACCTCGACGCCGCCGTCACGAAGGCGCAGAAGGACGCCGACGCGATCACGGGTCGATGAGCTCTCTCGCGCACGAGGTCCTCGCTCCCGCGTCGCCCGCGGGGGCGAGGACCCGCCTCCTCGCTCGCGAGCGGCGCACGGGCTACCTCCTGCTGCTGCCCTCCGCGGTGCTCATCGTCGTCTTCTTCCTCGTCCCTCTGGGCCTCACGGTCACGATGTCGTTCTACGACTGGCCGATCTTCGGCGCCCGCCGACCGGTCGGACTCGCCAACTACGCGGAGGCGCTCGGCGACGGGCGCTTCTGGGACGCCGTCTGGTTCACGACGTGGTACACCGCGCTCACCTCGGTGCTGGGCTTCGCCGCGGCGCTCGGCCTCGCGCTGCTCCTGCGCCCGCGCTTCCCGGGCCGCACGATCGCGCGGTCGATCGTCTTCGCTCCCGTCACGATCGGGATGGGGGTCGCGGGGCTCCTATGGCTGACGCTCGTCAACGGCCGCAGCGGCGTCGTCATCCAGATCCTGCGCACGCTCGGCGTGCTCGGGCCGGAGCAGGACTGGCTCGGCGACGGCGGCGCGGTCATCGCGATCGCCGTCGTGCTCACGATCTGGAAGACCGTCGGGCTGCCGATGCTCGTGCTCATCATCGGCATGGACTCGATCGACGAGTCGGTCTACGAGGCGGCGCGCATCGACGGCGCGGGACCATGGAGCACGCTCACGCGCATCACGCTGCCCCTCATCAACCGGCCGCTCGCGCTCGTCGTGCTGCTCACGGTCATCGCGAACTTCCTGTCGTTCGACCAGTTCTACACGCTGAGCCGCGGCGGTCCCGACGGCGCGACGGTCTCGGTCGTGTTCTACCTCTACGAGCAGGGGTTCCAGGCGTTCCGCCAGGGCTACGCGGCCGCCATCGCGGTGCTCATCGCGCTCCTGCTCGCGATCCTCACCGTGATCCAGGTGCGCGTGCAGCAGAGGAGCGCCGACGAATGACCGCCGCCAAGCCCCCCGCCCTCGGCGCGCCGGCCGGCGCGTGGTCCCGGCGCTCTCGGCGACGCGCGCGCGGGCGCACGATCGCCGCGATCGTCATCGCGGTGCTCTTCGGGCTGCCGATCGCCTACACGATCCTCAGCTCCTTCAAATCGCCGTCGGAGGCCGCGGGCATCCCGGCGACGATCTGGCCGCAGACCTGGAGCGTGGAGAACTACCTCGGCTTCAACAGCGCTGGTGTCACGATCTGGACGTTCATCGCGAACTCGGTCGTCGTCACCCTCATGACGGTCGTCATCACGACCGTCGCGTCGGTGCTCGCAGGCTACGTCTTCGCGAAGTTCCCCATCCGGTTCAAGCCGGCACTGTTCGCGCTCTTCGTCGCGGTGCTCTTCGTGCCGTATCAGGCGCTGCTGCTCGGCATCTTCTCCGTCGTCGTGTCGCTGCACCTCAACAACTCGCTGTTCGGCCTCGCGCTCATCTACTCGACGTTCCAGCTGCCGTTCTCGGTCTTCATGATGCGCAACTCGTTCGAGAGCGTGCCGCGCGAGATCGTCGAGGCCGCGGAGATGGACGGATGCGGCAAGATCACGATCCTGCCGAGGGTCCTGCTGCGGCTCGTCGCGCCGGGGATCGTGACGGTCGCGCTCTTCGCGTTCCTCGCGGGGTGGAACGAGTTCCTCGCGGCGCTCGTGCTGCTCAACTCCACGGGGGACTTCACGCTGCCGATCGCGCTCGTGAGCGCTCGGCAGGGACAGCTCATGACGATCGAGTGGGGCGCCATCCAGGCGGGAGTGACGGTCACGATGGTGCCGTGCGTCGTGCTGTTCATGCTGCTGCAGCGCTACTACGTGGCCGGCCTCGTCTCCGGCTCGGTGAAGTAGTGCTCGTGCCGCGGAACGTGTCGGGGGATCGCGTTTGATCAAACGTTTGTCTATGCTGGGGCGCACGCCCGTGCTCGTCCCGCCGGATCGACGCGGGGCGCTCAGCGCAGAAAGCTCGGCGCAGAAAGGTGCACGGGATGGTGCCGGAGTTCGAACGCCCGCTCGAGGGCGTGCTCGTCCTGGATTTCTCGCAGTTCCTCGCGGGACCGGTCGCGGCCATGCGGCTCGCGGACCTCGGGGCGCGCGTGATCAAGATCGAGCGGCCCGTCACGGGCGACATCGGGCGGACCCTCGCGTTCGCCGGGCGCTCCGCCGACGGGGACACGATCTCCTTCCACGCGATGAACCGGAACAAGGAGGGGATGACCGCGGATCTGAAGGATCCCGACGACCTGCGACGGGTGCGCGAGCTCGTCGCGCGCGCCGACGTGCTCATCCAGAACTTCCGCCCGGGGGTCATGGAGCGCATCGGGCTGGACTGGGAGAGCGTGCGCGCGCTCAACCCCCGCCTCGTCTACGCGAGCGCGACCGGCTACGGCGAGGACGGGCCGTGGCGCGACCGGCCGGGACAGGACCTGCTCGCGCAATCCCTCTCCGGCCTCCCGTGGCTGAGCGGCTCGCACGACGACCCGCCCGTGCCCGTGGGGCTCTCGATCGCGGACCACCTCACGAGCTGCCACCTCGCGGAGGGCGTGACCGCCCTGCTCTACCGGCGGGAGCGCACCGGCGCGGGAGGGCTCGTGCAGACGAGCCTGCTCGAGGCGATGCTCGACCTGCAGTTCGAGCTGCTGAGCACGCGGCTCAACGACGCCGAGGTCACCGTCCGCCGCGGCGGGCGCTACTCGGCGCACGCCTTCCTCTCGGCGCCCTACGGCACGTATCCCACCGCGGACGGCTATCTCGCGATCGCCATGAACCCCGTCGACCGTCTCGGCGAGCTGCTCGGGCTGGCGGAGCTCGCCGCCCTCACCGACCCGCAGACGTGGTGGGACGAGCAGGAGCGCATCGAGAACATCCTCGCCGCGCACCTCGCGACGCGCACGACCGACGAGTGGCTCGCCGTGCTCGACGCCGCCGACGTGTGGTGCGCGCCCGTGCTCACGCTCGACGACCTCGTCGAGCACGAGGGCTTCCGGGCGGCCCGCATGACGCAGTCGATCGTGCGGCCGGCGGAGGTCACCGCCGACGGGCGGGAGCTGCGGCTCGCGACGACGCGCAGCCCGATCCGCGTCGATGGGCGCGTGCTCACGAGCGAGCGACCCGCGCCCAAGCTGGGCGAGCACAACGACGCGATCCGCGCCGAGTTCTTCGGCGACGCGGCGGACGAGGCGGCGACGGCGTGATCGAGCTGCGCGGCATCACGTGGGAGCACGCGCGCGGCTACGACTGCATGGTCGCCGCGTCTCAGGTCTACGAGCGCACGCGCGGAGTGCGCGTCGCGTGGGAGTTCCGCTAGCTGCAGGCGTTCGCCGACGCTCCGCTCGACCGCCTCGCGGCCGACCACGACCTGCTCGTCATCGACCACCCGCACGTGCCGACCGCCGCGCGCGACGGCCTGCTCGCGCCGCTCGACGGCGGGGGACACGACGACGAGCTCGCCGATCTCGCGGCCCACACGGTCGGCCGCTCCCACGAGAGCTACGCGCACGACGGGCGGCAGTGGGCGCTCGCGAGCGATGCCGCGGCGCAGGTGTCGGCGCACCGGCCCGACCTCATCGCCGACCCCCCGGTCACGTGGGAGGGCGTGCTCGAGCTCGCTCGCGAGGGGCGCGTGCTGTGGCCCGCGAAGCCCATCGACGCGTTCTCGAGCCTCGTGACGATCGCGGGCTCGCTCGGCGCGACGCCCGCGAATGCTCCGGGGCGCTTCCTGGAGCCGGAGCCGTTCGCGCGCGCGCTCGAGATCATGCACGCGCTCGCCGACGCCGTGCCGCCCGAGAACCTCGCGCAGAACCCGATCGAGGTCGCGGAGGCGCTCGCCGCCTCCGACCGCGCGTGCTACGCGCCGCTGATGTTCGGCTACACGAACTACGCGCGCGCCGGGTACCGCGAGCATCGGCTGCGATATCGCGACGTGCCGTCGGGGCCGGCCGGCCTCCGGGGGTCGCTGCTCGGCGGCGCGGGCGTCGCCGTGTCGGCGCGCTCCCGCGAGGTCGACGCGGCGCGGGACTTCGCGTTCTGGGTCGCCGGGGCCGAGGCGCAGCGCGGCCCCTACTTCGACGGCGGCGGCCAGCCGGGCCACGCCGCGGCGTGGGAGGACGACCGGCTCAACGCCCTCACCGACGACTTCTTCCGCGGCACGCGGGCGACGCTCGAGGCCGCCTACCTGCGTCCGCGCACGGACGGCTACCTCGCCTTCCAGGACGAGACGTCGGCCCTCGTCACGGCGGCCCTGCGGCGCGAGATCGACGACGAGCGGCTGCACTGCGCGCTCGACGAGGCCGCCTCGCGACTCCTGCGGGAGCCCGACGCATGACGCCTACACTGTGCACATGGCGGCCACTCTGAGCGATGTCGCCGCGCGCGCGGGGGTCTCGATCTCGGCCGCGTCGCGCGTGCTGGCCAACGCCCCGTCGACGCGCGTGCGCCCTGAGACGAGGGTGCGCATCCAGGAGGCCGCGCGCGAGCTCGGATACCGCCCGAACTTCGCCGGTCGCGCGCTCAAGCTCGCGCGGTCGAACGTCGTCGCGATGATCGTGCCGGACCTCACGAACGCGATCTTCACCGAGCTCATGCGGGGGGTCGAGGAGGCGGCGATCCAGCACGACTACGTCGTGCTCCTGGGCCGCTCGGAGGACATGCAGCCCGGCGGGGAGATGATCGCCAAGCTCATCGGCGAGGGCCGCGTCGACGGGATGCTCGTGCAGCTCGCCGAGGACGCGGGGCAGGAGGACGTCGACCTGCTCGTCGCCTCGAGCGCGCCCGTGGTCTTCATCAACTCCCTGCACGGCCGCGCGCACGGGTCGGTCTCGCTGCCGAACGAGGCGGGCGCACGGCTCGCGACCGAGCATCTCGTGGCCCTCGGCCACCGCAGGATCGGCTTCATCGGCGGCACGGCGTCCGTCCACACCGCGGGCGAGCGCGAGGCGGGCTTCCAGGCGGCGATGGCCGCGGCGGGCCTCCCCGTCGACGAGCGGCACGTGACGGGACTCGGGTACACGGCCGACCAGGGGCGGGAGGCGCTGCGGCGCATCTGGGCGCAGCCGGAGCATCCGACGGCGGTGTTCGTGGCGAACCTCAACGCGGCGATCGGCGCGCTCGCCGAGGCGCGCGCGCTCGGCATCCGGGTGCCCGAGGAGCTCTCCATCGTCGCGCTGCACTACGCGTGGACCGCCGAGAACACGTGGCCCGCGCTCACGACCGTGCGCATGCCGCTCTACGAGCTCGGCCGCACGGCGATCGACCTGCTCATCGCCCGGCTGGCCGGCAACGACGCGGGCGACGTGCGCATCGAGTCCCCCGCCCCCGAGCTCATCGTGCGGGAGTCCACGGCGCCGCCGCGATGAGGCGCGCACGCGCGATCGTGCTCGCGGGCCGCGACTTCGCCGGCTTCCAGGGCGGCATCGCCGCCGCGGCCGCGCGCTGGGGCGGCGAGCTCGACGCGCGCTGGACGGGCCTCGAGGAGCTCGAGCGGATCGCGGATCGCGGAGACGCCGACGTGCTGCTCATGCCCGCCGACTGGATCGCGCCGCTCGCCGCGGCGGGCGCGATCCGCCCGCTGGACGGGCTGCTCGCCTCCGGGGCGCCGGAGGGCTGGCCGCACGGCTGGTCCCCGACCTTCCACGAGGGCGTGCGGTGGGACGACCGGGTGTGGGGCGTGCCGTTCCACGACGGGCCGCAGCTGCTCATCCACCGCCGCGACCTGTACGAGGACCCGCGCGAGCGCGCCGGCTACCGCGCGCGCCTCGGGGCGCCCCTGCGGCCCCCGCGCACGTGGGCGGAGTTCGACGCGCAGGCGCGCTGGTTCACGCGTCCCGCGGAGGGTCGCTGGGGCACCGTGCTCGCGGGCCTGCCCGACGGGCACAACAACGTGTACGACTTCGTCGTGCAGCTGCGGCGCTTCGGCGGCGACGTCCTCGCGGACCCGCAGCCGGGCGCCCGCCCCGCGCCGGGCTTCGGGGGCGAGGCGGGCCTGCGCGCCCTCGCGTGGCTGCGCGCCCTGCGCCTCGAGGCGGTCGACCCGCGCGCGCACGAGTGGGACAGCGTCGCGAGCGGCGAGCGCTTCGCCGCGGGGGAGGTCGCGGTCATGGCGAACTGGGCGGGGTACGCGCAGGCGGCGGACGCGGCCGGTCCCGTCGCGGGGCTCGTCGGCTGGGCGCTCCTGCCGGACGACGCGGAGCGGCCGACGGTCTCGGTCAACGCGTTCTGGGTGCTCGCGCTCGCGGCGCGGGACGGCGCCGAGGCCGGGTGGGGGCTCGTCCGCACCGCCGTGTCGGAGCAGGGCGACCGGGAGACGACGCTCGCGGGCGCCTCGGGGGCCCGCGTCAGCACGTGGAGGGATCCGCGAGCGGGCGGCGGTGTCGCGGCGCTCTTCGAGCGGGCGCACGCGCGCTCGCGTCCCCTGCCGGCCCTGCCCGCGGCGGCTCGGCTCGTGACGGCGGTGAGCGGACTAGTCGACGACGTGGTATGGGGCGAGGCCGATGCGGCGAGCCGTCTCGTCGAGGCCGAGGCGGAGGCGCGCGCGATCCTCTCGGGCGGCGAAGGGCGATGACCTCTCGCGCCATGTGCGTGCGCAAACGGTTGACTTGAGTCGGGCGAGCTGCTCATAATGACGTGATCAAACGATTGCTCGCCGCGAACGCGGTCGAGGGCATCGTCCGAGCCGCGCTCGTGCCCCGAGCGCGGTCCCCACAAAGGAGTGAACACCGATGCAATCCCCAGCGGCGCGGCGCGGCGCCCTCCGACGGCTCGTCGCGACCGGCGTGGCGGCCGCGATCGCCGGTCTCTCTCTCGCGGCCTGCTCGTCCGGCTCGGGAGGATCCGACCACACGCTCACCGTGCAGGTGCAGGCGGCCCAGGTCCCGGCGTTCAAGAACGTCGTCGCGAAGTTCGAGGCGCAGAACAAGGGCGTGACCGTCAAGCTGCAGACGCTCACCGACGAGCAGAAGATCACGACGAACGGCCAGATCATGGCCGGCAACAACGCGCCCGACGTCGGCATCGTGCCGACGAACGCGCAGTCGTACACCGACCTCATCAAGGCGAAGGCCCTGCTCCCGCTCGACGACGTGTGGGAGAAGTCGGACCTCGAGTCGCGCTACGGCTCGGCGATCGCCGACTCGCTCAAGTCGAACGGCACGCCCTATGTCGTGCTCTTCGACAAGACCCTCTACAACATCATCTTCTACAACAAGACGGCCTTCGAGCAGGCGGGGATCACCGCGCCCCCCGACCGACAGATCGCGTCGAACGACGACCTCTACCAGATCGTCTCCGCTCTCAAGGGGAAGGGCTATGAGGGCATCGCGAACGGCGGCAACGACGGCTACCGCTGGGGCTGGATGCTCGACGCCCAGCTCTACGCGAACGCCTCGAAGAGCGCGTTCGACGACCTCACGACCTCGTGGCAGGCCGGCCACAAGCAGAAGGTGAAGTACACCGACCCGGAGTTCACGGACTCGGTCAAGCAGATCAAGGACTGGTACGACCACGGCGTCTTCCCTGAGGGCGTGCTCGGCCAGAGCGACGACCAGGCGCAAGCCCTCTTCACCTCCGGCAAGGCCGCGATGATCCTCGACGGTGCGTTCTCGCCGCCCGAGATCGACAAGGAGAAGCCCGGCTTCGAGTACGACTGGGTGCTCATGCCCGGCGCGACGGCGGGCAAGCCCACGATCCCGACGGCGTACGCGGGCGACACGTTCGCGATCCCGAAGAAGGCGAAGAACCCCGCGCTCGCGAAGAAGTTCGTGGAGCTCTTCGTCTCCGACGAGATGCAGGCCGAGCAGGCCAAGATCACGGGTGCGCTGCCGGCGGTCACGACCGTCGACCCGGCGACGATCCCGTCGCTCGGCGAGAAGGTGCAGTCGATCGTCGCCTACACGAAGGACAAGGGCTCGGGCGTCGGCTGGACGAGCGTGCTGCCCGGCGGTCTCGCCCAGTCGTTCTTCGACCCGCAGATGCAGAAGGTCCTCGGAGGCCAGCAGACGATCGCGCAGCTCGCCCAGAACCAGCAGCAGCAGTTCGAGACCTTCACGTCGCAGAACGCCCGATGAGCGCTCCACGGGCGGTCTCCGCGAGCGGCCTCGCGGTCGAGGCGACCTCGCGCGCGCGAGGCCGCCCGGGGCCGCTCCAGCGACGGACGTCGCGCGCGGTGCTCGTCACTCTCCTGCCCGGCATCGTCGCGCTCGTGCTCTTCTTCGGCGTGCCGATCGTCGAGCTCGTCCGCACGTCGCTCTCGAGCTGGACCGGCATCGGCGACGAGGAGTTCATCGGCCTGCGGAACTTCCAGCAGGTGCTCGGCGACACGGCCGTCCTCAAGGCGCTGCTCAACTCCGTGCTGCTCGGGACGGGCTCCGCGATCGGCATCTGCGTGCTCGCGACGATCCTCGGCGCGCTCGTCTCCGCGGGCATCCGCGGCAGCCGCGTCTACCGCATCGTGTGGTTCCTGCCCGGCATCGCGCCGCCCTCGGCGGTCGCGGTGTTCTGGAGTCTCTCCGTGCAGCCGCACTCCGGCGCCGTCAACGCCGTGCTCGGCGCGCTCGGCCTCGGCGACACGCACGCGTGGCTCGCCCAGGCGTCGACGGCGCTCTACGTCGTCATCGCCGTCGCGATCTGGCAGGGCGCGGGCTTCGCATTCCTCGTGATCCTCGGGGCGATGGAGGAGGTGCCCGTCTCGGCGTACGAGGCCGCGGCGATCGACGGCGCCTCGCCCCTGCGGCGCTTCTTCTCGATCACGCTCCCGCTCATCCGGCCCGTGCTCTCGATGGTCGTGCTGCTCGAGGCGATCTGGGCGTTCAACGGGTTCACGCTCGTGTGGGGGATGACGAAGGGCGGACCGGGGGACGCGACCGCGATCCTCCCCGTGCAGGTCTACAAGGACGCCTTCCAGTTCGGCAACTTCGGCCCCGCGGCCGCGATCGCCGTCGTCGGGGGCGTCATCCTGCTCGCGTTCGGCTTCGTCGGCCAGTGGCTCGGATCGCGGAAGGCGGCCGACGAGTGAGGCGCCACGCGAGCGTCGGCGGCGCGGCCGCCCAGCTGTGGGCCGTGCTGTGGAGCGTGCTGTGCGCGCTCCCGTTCCTGCTCATCATCCTGCTGGCCTTCAAGTCGAACACCGACATCTTCACCGACCCGCTCGGCGTCGTCGACATCCGCTGGAGCCCGGGCAACTTCGCCGAGGCGTGGAACGGGCCCGAGGGCGGCCAGGGCTTCGCCCTGTACCTCGTCAACTCGGCGATCGTCACCGTCGTCGCGCTCGTGGGCTGCGTGCTGCTCGGCGCGTTCACGGCGTACTTCGCGAGCCTCGCCTCGCCGCGCGTGCGCACGGCGATCATCCGCGGGTTCCTCGTCGCGACGACGATGCCGCTCGTCATGCTGCTCATCCAGTACTACTCGGCGTTCAACACGCTCTCGCTCCTGAGCTCGCCCTGGGCGCTCGGCGTGCTCTACGCGGCGCTGTGCCTGCCGACCTGCGTGCTCATCCTGCACGGCTTCTACCTCGGCTTCCCGGCCGAGCTGCGCGAGGCGGCGGCGATCGACGGCCTCGGGATCGTGCGCACGTTCGTGCGGGTCGTGCTGCCGCTCAGCCGGGGTCCCATCGTCGCGGTCGCGCTCGTCAACGGCTTCTTCGTGTGGGGGGAGACGCAGCTCGCGATCGTGCTGCTCCAGGACCCGACGAGCCGCACGATCCCCGTCGGCCTGCTCGACTTCCAGGGTCAGTTCAGCGCCGACACGGGCGCGATCTTCGCGGGGCTCACGCTCGCGACGATCCCGCTCGTGGTCGTCTACCTCGTCTTCAACCGAGCGGTCGCGAAGGGCGTCGCGCTCGGCGGCGTCTTCCGCTGACCCGGCGCCCCGTCCCGTCCGTCACCGCCCCGTCCCGTCCGACATCCCGTCCCGTCCCTCACCCGCCGACCATCCATCCGTCCCACGACCGAGGAGGACCGTGAACATCACCGCGACCGAACGCCCGATCTGGATCCACCCGGATCTGCAGAGGAGCGCACCTCGACCGCGTCGTAAGGTGCACCTCGACTTCCACAACTCCCAGCACGAGCCGCGCGTGGGCTTCGGCTTCGACGCGGACGAGTTCATCGCAACCCTGAAGGCGTCCTCGATCGACTCGATCGTCGTCTTCGCGAAGGACATGCACGGCTACTTCTACTACCCGTCCGAGCACGGGCCCGTCCATCCGGGCCTCGAGGGTCGCGACCTCATGGGAGAGCAGGTCGCGGCGTGCCGGGCCGCGGGCATCAAGGTCTACACGTACTACTGCGTCACGTGGGACAACTACCTCGCCGAGCACCACCCAGAGTGGCTGTGCTTCACGCGCGAGCGCGAGACCTACCTGCCCGCGTTCGACGACACCCCACGCTGGACCGCGCTGTGCCTCTCGAACGAGGACTACGTGCAGCTCATGCTCGACCACACGCGCGAGATCCTCGAGCGCTGCACGCCCGACGGCGTCTGGTACGACATGCCGATGCCCAACCCGCAGGTCGAGTGCTTCTGCCACAACTGTCTCGAGGCGCTGCGGTCGCAGGGCAAGGACCCCCTCGACATCCGCGCACAGCGCGAGCGGATGCAGGCGCTGCTCGTCGACTGGATGCGCCGCTCGAAGGAGCTCATCGACGAGATCGCGCCGGGCGTCGAGCTCGAGCAGAACAACCAGACGCGGCTCGGTCTCGCCGAGCGCGCGCCGTACCTCTACAACGTCGACATCGAGGCGCTCCCGAGCGGGGAGTGGGGATGGGGCTACTTCCCCGTCAACGCGCGCTACGTCCGCTCGCTCGGCCTGCCCGCGACGGGAATGACGGGCCGGTTCATGCTCACGTGGGCGGACTTCGGCGGCCTCAAGAGCACGAACGAGCTCGTCCTCGAGACCGCGTGGATCGCCGCGACGGGCTCGGCGGTCGTCATCGGCGACCAGGCGCCGCCCTCGGCGCGGCTCGACCGCGCGGTCTACCGTCACATCGGCGAGGCGTACCGGCGCCTCGAGCAGATCGACGACGTGCTCGAGGGCGCCGTCGGCGTCGCCGAGGCGGCGCTCTACGTGAGCGGGCTCCAGCTCGCCGACTACGCGCGCACCGAGCGCCACGGCACGCATGCCATCAGCGACGGCGCGAGTGGCGCGGGCAAGCTGCTCGTCGAGTACGGCGTGCAGTACGACGTCGTGGAGGCCGGCACGGCCGACCTCTCGCGCTACCGGCTCGTGGTCGTCGCCGAGGGCGACGAGCTCACACCCGCGGCGACGGCCGAGCTGCAGGCGTTCGTCGACGGCGGGGGCATCCTCATTCACAGCGCGCTGCCGGGCACGACGCTCGAGGAGGCGCCGTGGCTGCGCGACCTCGGCGTCACCGCGGCCGAGCCGTCGCCGTTCACGCCCGCCTACCTGCGCATCTCGCCGGAGTTCGGCGACGACCACGACGCGTTCGAGTTCGCGCTCTACGACGGGGCCGACCGCTGGACGTGGACGGCGGACGGATCGGCGCGAGCGGCCGCCGTGCTCGGGGAGCCGCTCTTCCAGCGCTCGCCCGAGCACTACACGAGCCATCACCAGAGCCCCGTCGCGACGATCACGGACCTGCCGACCATCCTCGTGGGCGAGCGCGTCGCCGCGTTCGCGTTCCCGATCGCGTCCGGCTACTACGTGCACGCGTACTGGATCTACGCGGAGCTCTTCCGCCGCGTGCTCGACGCGGTCTACCCGGACCGGATCGTGCGGAGCGGCGGGCCCCGGAGCCTCGAGCTCGGTGTGACCCACCAGGCGGCCTCGCCCGCGCACCCCGAGCGCTGGATGCTGCACGCCGTCAACTTCGCGGGGGTCACGCGGCGCGGCCGCGACCACACCGACTACTACAACGAGGTCGTGCCGCAGTCGGGCGTCGAGGTGTCGCTCGGCCTGCCCGGGACGATCGCGCGCGTCTACGACGCCCGCACGGGCGAGGACGTCGCGGCGCACGCGGACGGCGACCGTATCGTGGTGACGCTGCCGAGGGTCGAGATCCACGAGGTGGTCGTGCTCGAGGCGGCGTCCTGAGCCCGCTCCCGATGCATCCCGAGGAGGGACCGCGATGACGGTCATCGACGCCCATCAGCACGTGTGGGACCTCGCGCGCAGCCCGTACGCGTGGCTCGCCGCGCCGGGCCTCGAGGCGATCCGCCGCACGATCCCGTTCGAGGAGGGGCTCGCCCACCTCGACGCGGCCGGCGTGGACGGCTCGGTGCTCGTGCAGGCGGATGACACCGACGCCGACACGGACGTCATGCTCGAGACGGCGGCGCGCAACGCGCGCGTGGTCGGCGTCGTCGGGTGGGCTCCGCTCGCCGACCCCGAGCGCGCTGAGGTGCGATTGCGCGCGATCGCCTCGCCGGCGCTCGTGGGCGTGCGCGCGCTCATCCACGACATGCCGGACCCGGACTGGATCCTGCGACCCGACGTCGACGAGGGCCTCGGCGTGCTCGAGCGTCTCGGGCTGGCGTTCGACATCGTGGCCGTGCTGCCGCGCCACCTCGAGAACGCCGTGACGGTCGGGGAGCGCCATCCCGGCCTGCGCATCGTCGTCGACCATCTCGCGAAGCCGCCCATCGGGCTGCGCGATCGCGAGCCGTGGTGGTCCCTCATCGCGCGCGTCGCGGAGAACCCGCGCGTCGTCGCGAAGCTCTCGGGCCTGTACTCGGCGACCGCCGACGTGGCCGCGTGGACCGTCGAGGGGATCGGGCCGTTCGTCGACCGCGCGCTCGAGGTGTTCGGCGCGCACCGCCTGCTCTACGGCGGCGACTGGCCGTTCTCGATCCCCGCGGGCGACTACCCGCGCACGTGGGGGGCGATCGCGCACCACCTCGGCCGTCTCGATGCGTCCGAGCGCGCGGCGATCCTCGGCGAGAACGCCGTGCGCCACTACCGTCTCGACCCCGGTCGCGTACGCTCCGCGGCCGAGGCCCATGCCGCGGCCGAGGCGCGTGCCGCCGTGAGCGCCCGCACCGAGGGAGGACCCACATGACCTACGCGCGACCGGAGCTCGCGCCCGACCCTGCCTACACGCTCGCGCAGCCCGGGCGTCCGCGCCCGATCGTCGTCGTCGGGGCGGGCGGCATCGTGCACGACGCGCACCTGCCCGCCTATCGCAAGGCCGGGTATCCCGTGCATGCGCTCGTCGACCTCGACCTCGCGCGGGCGCGCGTCCTCGCGGACGAGTTCGGGGTCGCGCGCGTGTCCGGCTCGGTCGAGGAGGCGGTCGCCGCCGCGCCGCCGGATGCCGTCTACGACGTCGCGATCCCGCCGCGGCACATCCTCGGCGTGCTGCGGGCGCTGCCGGACGGTGCCCCCGTGCTCATCCAGAAGCCGCTCGGAGACGACCCCGAGAGCACGGCGCGCATCGTCGAGCTGTGCCACGCGAAGGGACTCGTCGCCGCCGTCAACACCCAGCTGCGCTTCGCGCCCTACGTCGCGGCCGCACGCGCGGCGATCGCGGCGGGGCGCATCGGCGAGCTGTACGACCTCGAGGTGCAGGTCGAGGTGAACACGCCGTGGGATCTCTTCCCGTACGTGCGGGGGCTCGAGCGGCTCGAGCTGCACATGCACAGCATCCACTACCTCGACCTCGTGCGCAGCTTCGTCGGGGATCCCGCGAGCGTCTCGTGCGTGACCGTGCGGCGGCCGGGCGCGGCATACGCGAACTCGCGGTCGGCGATCCTCTGCCACTACCCGGAGCGGCCGCTGCGCGCGCTCGTGACGACGAACCACGATCACCGCTTCGGCCCCGCCCACGAGCAGAGCTACATCAAGTGGGAGGGCACGGAGGGGGCGATCCGCGCCCAGATGGGACTGCTCATGTCCTATCCCGAGGGGCGAGAGGACGCCCTCGAGATCGTCCGCGACGCGGAGCCGGAGGCCGGCTGGCAGCCGCTGCCGTATGAGGGCACGTGGTTCCCGGACGCGTTCGTCGGCTCGATGGGCGCCCTCCTGCGTCACCTCGAGGGATCGGTCGCGACCCTGCCGACGAGCGTCGACGACGTGCAGCGCACGATGGCCGTCGTCGAGGCCGCGTACGAGTCGAACGAGCGCGGAGGGGTGCGGCCGCGGTACGCCTCGTGACGTCGGCTGAGGCGTCGCGCTCGGTGCCCCGGGCTCCGCGGACGGAGCCGGGCGGGCCGAAAGGGTAGGCTTTCCGGTGGCCGATCTCTCGACGTCGAACTATGTCGACCTCGGGACGCATCGGGCGCCCCGGACCGGAACGCGCGGATGACGCGAACGCGATTGGACTAGCAGCGTGGATCTTTTCGAGTACCAGGCCCGTGACCTCTTCGAGTCCTACGGCGTGCCCGTGCTCCCGGGCATCATCGCCGACACCCCCGAGGAGGTGCGCGCAGCGGCCGAGAGGCTCGGCGGCACCGTCGTCGTGAAGGCGCAGGTCAAGACGGGCGGCCGCGGCAAGGCGGGCGGCGTCAAGGTCGCGCACTCGCCCGAGGAGGCGTTCGCGGCCGCGCAGCAGATCCTCGGCCTCGACATCAAGGGCCACGTCGTGCGTCGCGTCATGGTCGCGGCCGGCGCCCGCATCGCGCGGGAGTTCTACTTCTCAGTGCTCCTCGACCGCGCAAACCGCACCTTCCTCTCGCTCGCGAGCGTCGAGGGCGGCATGGAGATCGAGCAGCTCGCGGAGGAGAAGCCGGAGGCGCTCGCACGCGTCGAGGTCGACCCGCTCACGGGCATCGACGCCGCGAAGGCCGCCGCGATCGTGACGGCGGGAGGGTTCCCCGAGGAGCTCCTCGAGAAGGTCGCGCCCGTCATCGAGCGGCTCTGGTGGGTGTTCCGCGATGAGGACGCGACGCTCGTCGAGGTCAACCCGCTCGTGCTCACCGAGACGGGCGAGATCATCGCGCTCGACGGCAAGATCACCCTCGACGACAACGCGAGCTTCCGCCACGAGAACCACTCGGCGCTCGCCGAGGCCGGCGACGTCGACCCGCTCGAGGCGAAGGCGAAGGCGAGCCACCTCAACTACGTCAAGCTCGACGGCGAGGTCGGCATCATCGGCAACGGCGCGGGGCTCGTCATGTCGACGCTCGACGTCGTCTCCTACGCCGGCGAGCGGCACGGCGGCGTCAAGCCCGCCAACTTCCTCGACATCGGCGGCGGCGCCTCGGCACAGGTCATGGCCGCGGGCCTCGACGTGATCCTCGGAGACCCGCAGGTCAAGAGCGTGTTCGTGAACGTCTTCGGCGGCATCACGGCCTGCGACGAGGTCGCGAAGGGCATCGTCGGCGCGCTCGGCACCCTCGGCGACTCGGCGACGAAGCCGCTCGTCGTGCGACTGGACGGCAACAACGTCGACGAGGGGCGGCGCATCCTCGCCGAGGCCGCGCATCCGCTCGTCACGGTCGTCGACACGATGGACGCCGCCGCCGACAAGGCGGCCGAACTGGCTAACGCGTAAGGACAGGGGCAGCACAGCATGTCGATCTTCCTCGACGAGAACTCGGTCATCATCGTCCAGGGCCTCACCGGCTCGGAGGGCACGAAGCACGCGACGCGCATGCTCGCGAGCGGCGCCACGGTCGTCGGCGGCACGAACCCCCGCAAGGCGGGGCAGACGGTCGAGATCGGCGGCCGGCAGCTGCCGATCTTCGCGACCGTGCAGGAGGCGATGGCGGCGACGGGCGCGAACGTCTCGGTGATCTTCGTGCCGCCCGCGTTCGCGAAGGACGCCGTCGACGAGGCCGTCGACGCGGAGATCCCGCTCGCGATCGTCATCACGGAGGGCATCCCCGTGCACGACTCGGCGGAGTTCTGGGCGCGCGCGAAGGCGAAGGGCGGCCGCACGCGCATCATCGGCCCCAACTGCCCGGGCATCATCAGCCCGAGCAGGTCGAACGCAGGCATCATCCCGGCGACGATCACGGGCCCCGGCCCGATCGGGCTCGTCTCGAAGTCCGGCACCCTCACCTACCAGATGATGTTCGAGCTGCGCGACGTCGGCATCTCGACCGCGGTCGGCATCGGCGGCGACCCCATCATCGGCACGACCCACATCGACGCGCTCGCGGCGTTCCAGGAGGACCCGGAGACGAAGGCGATCGTCATGATCGGCGAGATCGGCGGCGACGCCGAGGAGCGCGCGGCGGAGTTCATCAAGGCCAACGTGACGAAGCCGGTCGTCGCCTACGTCGCGGGCTTCACCGCCCCCGAGGGCAAGACGATGGGCCACGCGGGCGCGATCGTCTCCGGCTCCTCGGGCACGGCGCAGGCGAAGAAGGAGGCGCTCGAGGCGGCCGGCGTGCGCGTCGGCAAGACGCCGAGCGAGACCGCCGCGCTCATGCGCGAGGTCGTCCAGGGGCTCTGAGCCCCGTCCGGGCGGCTTGACATCGCACCGGCCCCGGGCGACAGTCGTCTCGTGCTGAGCCGCGACGTCGTCCTCGTGAACGAGCTCGGCCTGCACGCGCGCGCGGCGGCCGAGCTCGCGAACGCCGTGCGGGAGCTCGACGCGCGCGTCGAGCTCGCGAACGCGACGACGGGCGCGGGCCCCGTGCCGGCGACGGGCGTGCTCGGCGTGCTCACGCTGGGCGTCGAGCGCGGCCACACGCTGCGCGTCGCCGCGGACGGCCCGGACGCGCAGCGCGCGCTCGAGCGCGTCGTCGCCGCGGCCGCCTCCGGGTTCGGGGAGCTCGGCGCGGACGACCGCGGCGCGGGCAGCCACGGCGCGGGCGGTCCCGGCGCGCGGGCGACCGGGGGCCCTGGGGACGGGTGAGCCCGCATCGCGGCGAGCGCGGTGCGCCACCCGGACGCGGTCGCGCGCCGCGGGTATCGTGACCGCGACATGAACCGCTCCCTCACCGCGCTCTTCTCCGTGTTCGAGGCGGTGCTCGTCGTCGCTATCGGCATCGGCATCCCGCTCGTGCCCCTCACGGTGCTGTGGGGGACCCAGTTCGGCTTCGGCCCCGACTGGTCCGTGTTCTGGCGCGCCGCGGTCGACGTCTGGCTGCTCGGATCCGGGGTCGACGTGCGCTTCACGCTCGCCCCCGCGCTCGCCGCGTCCCTCGGCACGCCGGGCGCGGGCGACCCGTTCGTGGTGACGCTCGCCGTGCTCGGCTTCGCGCTGCTCACGGTGCTCCTCGGCGTGCGCGCGGGGCGTCGGATCGCGGAGACGTCGCAGGGCCTGCTCGGCGAGCTCGTCGCCGTCGCGACGGTCGCGGTCCTCTCCCTCCTGCTCACTCTCAGCGCGCTCGACCCGTCGGCGCGCCCCTCGATCTGGCAGGGCACGCTCCTGCCCCCGCTCGTGTTCGCGGTCGGCGTCGCGATCGGGTCGGCGGTCACGCGCTCCCGGAACCCCGGCGACCGTCTCGGGCGCGCGGTCCGGAGCCGCATCGAGGCGGCGCCGGAGGCGGCCCGCTCGGTCGTGCTCGCGTCCCTCCGTGTGGGTACGGGGACGGCGGCGGGGCTGCTCGCAGCCGCGGGCATCGTGACGGCGGTCCTCGTGCTCGGCGGCTACGCGAAGGTCATCGCGCTCTACGAGGGGCTGCACACGGATGCGGCCGGCGGCGCCGCGCTCACGGTCGGGCAGCTCGCCCTCCTGCCCGACCTCGTCGTGTGGGCCGCCGCGTGGATCGCCGGGCCCGGCTTCGCGCTCGGCACAGGATCGAGCGTCTCACCCGCCGGGACCCTCCTCGGCCCCGTGCCGGCGGTCCCGGTGCTCGGGGCGGTGCCCGCCGACCCCGGGAGCTTCGGCTTCGCGGGGATCGCGGTGCCCGTCGTGCTCGCGTGCGTGCTCGCACTCGTCGTGCGGCGCTCGATCGCCCCCACATGGCTCGCGCGCGGCGTCTCCGCCGCCGGCGCGGGGGTCGTCGCGGGCGTCGTCGTCGGGCTGCTCGCGTGGGCGTCCGCGGGCTCGGCGGGTCCGGGCCGTCTCGCGCACGTGGGGCCGGATCCCCTGGTCGTGGGCGCGATCGTCGCGCTCGAGGTCGCGATCGGCGCCGCGCTCGGCGCGGGCATCGGCGCGCTGCGCGGCACCCGGCGGCCGCCGGTCCCGTCGGACGACGCGGAGACCGCCCCCATCCCCCTCGTCGCGGGCGGGGAGGGCGCGTCCCGCTAGGCTGATCGGGTGCTCCGCCTCGTCGTGCTCATCTCCGGGGGCGGATCGAACCTGCGCGCCCTGCTCGAGGCGTGCGAGGACGCGACGTTCCCCGCGCGCGTCGTCGCGGTGGGGGCGGATCGCGAGGCGGACGGGTTCGTGCACGCCGAGGAGTTCGGCATCCCGACCTTCGCGGTCGCGCTCGAGAGCTTCGCCTCGCGCGAGGAGTGGGGCGACGAGCTGCTCGCGCAGATCCGGCTGTGGCAGCCGGACCTCGTCGTGCTGAGCGGCTTCATGCGGCTCCTGCCGCCGCGCGTCGTCGCGGCGCTCTCGCCTTACCTCATCAACACGCATCCCGCCTTCCTGCCCGAGTTCCCCGGCGCACACGCCGTGAGAGACGCGCTCGCGGCGGGCGTCGCGGAGACGGGCGCGAGCGTCATCGTCGTCGACGAGGGCGTCGACACGGGGCCTATCATCGCCCAGCGCCGCGTGCCCGTGCTCCCCGGGGACACCGAGGAGTCGCTGCACGAGCGCATCAAGATCGTCGAGCGGGAGCTGCTCGTGCAGACCGTGCTCGACATCGCCACCGGACACGTCGACCTGAAGGAGCTGGCCACGGCATGAGCGGAGCGACCACGGAAGCGACCCCCCTGCCCCCGCGCGACGCCGTGCCGATCCGCCGGGCGCTCGTCTCGGTGAGCGACAAGACGGGACTGCTCGAGCTCGCGGGCGCGCTCGCCGCGTCGGGCGTCGAGATCGTGTCGACGGGCTCGACGGCGCGGGCGATCGCCGAGGCGGGGCATCCCGTGACCGAGGTCTCCGAGCTCACGGGGTTCCCCGAGTCGCTCGACGGGCGCGTCAAGACCCTGCACCCGGCGGTGCACGCGGGCATCCTCGCCGACCTGCGCCTGCCCGACCACACGCGTCAGCTCGCGGACCTCGGGATCCGGCCGTTCGAGCTCGTCGTCGTCAACCTCTACCCGTTCGTGCAGACGGTCGCGAGCGGCGCGACGGGCGACGCCGTCGTCGAGCAGATCGACATCGGGGGGCCGGCGCTCGTGCGTGCGGCGGCGAAGAACCACGCGAACGTCGCGGTCGTCGTCTCGCCGTCGAGCTATCCGCAGATCCTCAAGGCCCTCACGCTCGGCGGCACGACGCTCGCCCAGCGCCAGCGGCTCGCGGGGGAGGCGTTCGCGCACACGGCCGCGTACGACGCGGCGGTCGCGGAGTGGTTCGCGCAGCACGTGGGCGTGCGCGCCGAGCACGATCACGCGGGTGCCGGCGCGGGGGCGCCCGCCGAGCACGCGGCCGTGGCGGGCGCGGGGCGCGATGCCGAGACGGGCGCCGGCGCGGTCGCCGAGGCGGGCGTTGAGACGGGCGTTGAGACGGGCGCGAGGCGCGAGGCCGGGGTGGTCGCCGGGCCGAGCGCCGAAGCGGTCGCCGGGGCGGGGTTCGAGCCCGAGCTGCGGATTGAGGCGGCGCTCGCGACGACGTTGCGCTACGGCGAGAACGCGCACCAGTCCGCGGCGCTCTACGCGGCGCGCGACGCCGCGGGGATCGCGCAGGCGGAGCAGCTGCACGGCAAGGAGATGTCGTACAACAACTACGTCGACGCGGATGCGGCCTTGCGCGCCGCGTTCGACTTCGAGGGTCCCGCCGTCGCGATCATCAAGCACGCCAACCCGTGCGGCATCGCGACCGCGGCGACGATCGCGGAGGCGCACCGCCTTGCGCACGCGTGCGACCCCGTGTCGGCCTACGGCGGCGTCATCGCGACGAACCGGACGGTGACGGCCGAGATGGCGCGCACGGTCGCGGGCATCTTCACCGAGGTGCTCGTGGCGCCGGGATTCGAGCCGGAGGCGCTCGAGATCCTGCGCGCGCGCAAGAGCCTGCGTCTGCTGCGCCTGCCGGAGCACTACGCGCGCGCTCCGCGCGAGTTTCGCCAGGTCTCCGGCGGCGTGCTCGTGCAGTCGGCGGACACGCGGTTCGCGCCGTTCGCGCAGTGGCGGCTCGCGAGCGGGGCGCCCGCCGACGCGACGACGGCGGCGGACCTCGAGTTCGCGTGGCGCGCGTGCCGCTCGGTCAAGTCGAACGCAATCCTGCTCGCCGCCGGCGGCGCGTCCGTGGGCGTGGGGATGGGCCAGGTCAACCGCGTGGACAGCTGCCGCCTCGCGGTGACGCGCGCTGGCGATCGCGCTGCGGGGAGCGTCGCCGCGAGCGATGCGTTCTTCCCGTTCCCGGACGGCCTCGAGGTGCTCATCGAGGCCGGCGTGCGCGCGGTCGTGCAGCCGGGCGGGTCCGTCCACGACCCCGAGGTCGTCGCGGCGGCGCAGGCGGCGGGCCTCACGATGTACTTCACGGGCGAGCGCCACTTCTTCCACTGAGGGCGGCACGGGGGCGTCTTGCGCCTCCCCTCGCGCGGGGCCGCCGTGCGGCGTCGGCATAGGCTGAAGCTGCCATCGTCGGAGGGAGCCCACGTGCAGGACCAGCGCATCGCCGTCGTGACCGGAGCGAGCAGTGGGATCGGGGCCGCGACGGCCCGCGCCCTCGCCGCCGCGGGCTACTCGGTCGTGCTCGGCGCGCGCCGGATGGACCGCCTGCGCGAGGTCGCGGATTCGTGCGGCGGCGTCGCGCGTGAGCTCGATGTGACCGACCCGGACTCGGTCGAGCGCTTCTGCGCGGCCCTCGACCGTGTCGACCTGCTCGTCAACAACGCGGGCGGGGCGATCGGCACGGAGCCGATCGCAGAGGCGCGTGACGAGGACTGGCAGCGCATGTACGAGACGAACGTGCTCGGCGTGCTGCGCATGACGCGCGCCCTTCTGCCCCGCCTCATCGGCTCCGGGGACGGCCAGGTCATCACGATCGGCTCCGTCGCGGGGCGCGAGTCGTACCGCGGCGGGGGTGGGTACAACGCCGCGAAGCACGCGGTCGCCGCGGTCATGCGCGTGCTGCGGCTGGAGCTGCTCGGCCAGCCGGTGCGCGTGTGCGAGATCGACCCGGGCATGGTGGAGACGGAGTTCTCGGTCGTGCGCTACCGCGGGGACGAGGAGCGCGCGCACGCCGTCTACGAGGGCATGACGCCGCTCGAGCCGGAGGACGTCGCCGACGCGGTCGTGTGGGTCGCGACGCGCCCGTCGCGCGTCAACGTCGACTCGATGCTCCTGCTCGCGCGGGACCAGGCGGGCGCGCAGCTCGTGCACCGCCGCTGACCTCGCACTGCCGGCCCGCATCCCCGCGATCCCGCTCGGCTGTGCCCCTCTCGGAGCCGCCGTGGTGCTCTGCGGAATCACGCAGGCGCACGAGCACAGCGCGGGCCGTCCGGATCGTGCGGAGCACGAGCACAGCGCGGGCCGTCCGGATCGTGCGGAGCAGGAGCACGACGCCCGATCCCGGTGAGAGCTGCGGCGCCCGTCTCCGGGAACGCGTGCTCAGGAGGGGGCCATGGGTCGTCCAGCACGACGGGGTCGGCGTGACGCGTCGATGTGGGGTGGCGGGATGAGGTGAGGCCCGTTCTCGTGCCATCGGAGGTGCCAGCCGTCGTGGTCGAAGCGCCGGTGGTGGAAGGGGCAGAGCAGGATGAGGTTGTCGAGGTCGGTCCTGCGGGAGTCGGCGGCGAGGCGGCGAGCGGTGGCTGCCGAGATGGGCTCGTCGACGCCGGCGATCCCGGCGGCGCCGAGGCCTGTGCGCAGCGCGTCGAGGGTGACGGCGACGATCACGGCGACGGGGGACCCGGCGACCTGTCCGTGTCGACGGCGAGGCAGTGGCGAACATATGTACTACACGATCGCATGACCCGGCCCTTCCGACGGCATCGAGCCCCGCGTCGCGCGCGGCCGCGAAAGGGAGGAGGATCGACTCATGGACATCCTTTACACGGCCGAGGCCCTCTCCACCGGCGCGGGACGCGACGGGCACGTGCGCACGAGCGACGGACGGGTCGACCTCGACCTCGCGGTGCCGAAGGAGATGGGCGGGTCCGGGAACGGCGCGAACCCGGAGGAGCTCTTCGCCGCGGGCTACGCCGCGTGCTTCCACTCGGCACTGCACGGCGTCGCGCGCGCGCGCAAGCTCACGCTCACCGACTCGACGGTCGGGGCCCGCGTGAGCATCGGCCCGAACGGCAGCGGCGGCTTCCAGCTCGCCGTGCACCTCGAGGTCGCCATCCCGAGCCTCCCGCCCGAGCAGGCGCAGGAGCTCGCGGACGCGGCGCATCAGGTCTGCCCCTACTCGAACGCGACGCGGGGCAACATCGAGGTCACGATCGCGGTCGTCGACGACTGACGGCGGACACTTCGGACGACACCCTCTTGCGCTCGACGCGCTCGGAGCTATAGCCTGAAAGGCTGCCCCGAGCACGGGCGGCGTCTCGGACACATGCTCGCAGCCAGGGAGGACGCCATGACGACGTACGGTACGACCCTCGAGGTCACGGCCGGGCACGTCGCGGTTCCGGCCGTTCCCGCCCGGTCCCGCATGCGCGGCTGATCTCGCGGTCCCCTCGCCGCCTTCCCCCGCATCCGACCCCGGCTTCCCGCTCTGGCGGGTGAGCCGCGCCCTTCGTCGATCGTCGCGTCGGCCTCGCCGCCGACCTCGTATTCCGGAAGAGTCATGTCCGCGTCCGCATCGTCCGCGTCCGCACGCCCCGCGTCCCCACCGACCGCGTCGGCGCCGTCCCGCCTCTCCACATGGCGGGCCATCGGCCGCATCTATCCCTACGTCCGTCCCGCCGCGCGCCGGATCCTGCTCGGCATGATCGCCGCGTTCGGGGCGGCGGTCGTCGCGCTGCTCATCCCGCAGGTCCTGCGGTGGCTCGTCGACGGCGCTCTGCGCACGGGCGACCTCGGCTCGCTTGTGCCCGCGGCCGTGCTCGTGCTCGTGCTCGGCGTGCTCGAGGCCGTGCTCATCGGCCTGCGGCGATGGCTGGTGCTCGTGCCGGGCACGCTCGTGGAGTCGTCGATGCGCAACGACTTCTACGCGCGCCTGCAGGACCTCCCCGTCGCCTTCCACGACCGCTGGCCGAGCGGACAGCTGCTCTCGCGCATGATGACCGACCTGAGCCTCGTGCGCCGCTGGCTCTCGTTCGGGGTTGTGCTGCTCGTCGTCAACGCCATCACGATCGTCGTCGGGCTCGGCTTCCTCGTCGCGATCGACGGCTGGCTCGGCCTGCTCTTCCTCGTGTGCTCGGTACCGATCTGGGTCTACGGCTACGCGTTCGAGAAGCGCTACTCGATCGTCGCGCGACGCAGCCAGGACCAGGCCGGCGACCTCGCGACGGCCGTCGAGGAGTCGGTGCACGGCATCCGCGTGCTCAAGGCGTTCGGCCGCGGCGGCCACGCGCTCAAGGGCTTCGCCGCGCAAGCGGAGGAGCTCCGCACGACCGAGATGGCGAAGGCGAAGGCGATCGCGGGCATCTGGCTCTGGATCCTGCTCGTGCCGGACGTCACGTTCGCGCTGTGCCTGCTCGCGGGCGTGCTCCTCGCCGCGCACGGCGACCTCTCGGTGGGCTCGCTCCTCGCGTTCTTCGCGACCGCGACCGTGCTGCGCTTCCCGGTCGAGTCGATCGGGTTCCTGCTCTCGATGACCTTCGACACGCGCACGGCGGTGGACCGCTATTTCGAGGTCATGGACGAGGAGAACACGATCACCGATCCGGAGCGTCCGGTGACGATCGAGCATCCGCGCGGCCGGCTCGAGTTCGAGCACGTCCGCTTCCGTTACCAGGACGCGTCCCCCGACGAGCGCGACCTGCTCGACGGGGTGGATCTCGTGGTCGAGCCGGGGGAGACGATGGCTCTGGTGGGGGTGACGGGGTCGGGCAAGACGACGTTGACGGCTCTCACGACGCGGTTGTACGAGGTGACGGGCGGTCGGATCCTGTTGGACGGGGTGGATGTCCGGGATCTGACGCGGGAGGAGCTGCGCCGTCACATCGCGATGGCGTTCGAGGAC
>JAATFA010000148.1 GCA_015655445.1 Actinomycetales bacterium
CTCTTGCCTACTGCAACTGGTCGGGGTGACAGGATTTGAACCTGCGGCCTCTTCGTCCCGAACGAAGCGCGCTACCAAGCTGCGCCACACCCCGGAGGCCCCGCCAGGAGCCTGCTGGCTTCCCGACGCGCCCTCCCTACGATAGCCGATCGGCGGCGCGTCTGCGGACGCTGAGCGTCGCGATGAGCGCCGACCCGGCGCCGAACGCGGCGCCCAGGAGCATCGCGACCCCGTGCGCGTCGTCGAGCAGGACGAGGACGATCGCGACGACGACGGCGACGCTCGCACACACGCGGGACAGGCGATCCCGTGCGGCGACGAGGGCGAGGCCGCACACGCTCATGAGCAGGCCGTCGCTCGCGAACGAGCTGCCGCCTCCGGACGCTCCCCAGCCGATCGCGAGGACGTTGAGCACGATCGAGGGGACGAGGAAGAACGTGAGCGCGAGCACGCGCCCCCAGATCCACTCGCCCGCGAGCACGACGCCCGCGACGACGACGAGGTTGAAGACGGCGGCGACGAGACCGCCGTCCTGTGCGAGGAGCGCCGTGAGCACGCGCCACCACTGCCCGTGCGCGGTCGTCGCCTCCGGGTCGCGCTCGAGCGCACGGCCGACGGCGGGCACGGCGAACTGCAGCAGCGACGGCACGCCCACCACGACGACGAGCACGGGCGCGAGCACGGGCCGGCGGCGCGGTCCGGGCTGTGCGCGGATCACCCGCACCGCGAGCGGCACGAACAGCGCCAGCACGACGATGTAGAGGAGCACTCTCACGATGCCGTTGCCCGACGTGTCCACCGTGCCGCCGATCCCCTCCTGCGGCCGCTCGCAGGCCGCCCCGCAGCGACCCTAGCGGATCGACGCCCGGGGACGGGAGGTCGATGCGGAGGCCTGCACGCCGGCGCCAGCCGAACGGCGGGGCTCCCTTCCTGCCGAGCGCACGGCTCGGAGCCCTCAGCGGCCGATGTCGACGGGCATGAGGGTGAGGACGACGGCCTCGGGCGGGCAGCCGAACCGCACGGGAGCGTAGATGGAGGTGCCGATCCCGGCGGAGACCTCGAGGTAGGCGTGGTGCTGACCGCGCCGCCACATGCTCAGGCCCTGCGCCTGGGAGCGGGGGAGGTCGCAGTTGGCGACGAGCGCGGGACCGCCGGGGATGCGCACCTGGCCGCCGTGCGTGTGTCCCGCGAAGATGAGGTCCGCGCCGAGCGTCACGAGGGAGTTGAGGATGCGCCGGTACGGCGCGTGGGTCACGCCGATGCTGAGCGTGCGCGGGCCCGTGTCGTCCTCGTCGTTCCAGCTCACCGTCTCACGCAGCGTGTCGAGGGACGAGGTCACCTCGTCGAGCCGGTCGAAGTCGTTGTGCGCGTCGTTCGTGCCGAAGAGCTCGAGGCGCGAGCCGCGCAGCTCGAGCGCGTGCGCCGTGTTGTTGAGGCTCAGCCAGCCGAGGTCGTCCTCGAAGAAGCGCTCGAGAGCGGCGGTGTCGAGCTCGGCTTGACGGCTCGTGTGCGATGAGGGCGCGGTGAAGTAGGTGAACGGGTTCTTGAAGACGGGGCCGAAGTAGTCGTTCGAGCCGTGCACGTAGACGCCGGGGACGCCCTCGAACACGGACAGCGCAGCGCGGACGCCGGCGATACCGTCGACGTGTCCGAGGTTGTCGCCCGTGTCGATGATGAGGTCGGGCTCGTAGATCGTGAGCGACCGCAGCCACTCCTGCTTCTGGCGCTGCCAGGGCGCCATGTGCAGGTCGCTCAGGTGCAGCACGGTGAGCGGACGGGCCCCGCGGGGGAGGATCGGCAGGATCTCCCGCCGCACGCGGAACGCCGTCCGCTCGACGAGCATGCCATAGGCGAGCGCGCCCGCGCCTAGGGCGACGGTCGCGCCGAGCGCGGCCGCCGTCGTGCGCGAGACCTGGAGCCTCAACTACACGCGCCGCTCATCTGGACCTGCACTTGCGTCGATCTGGACGTGCTCGAGCCGACGGCAGGGTTCGTCGAGACGACCGTCGACGGCTGGCCCCTCTGATCGGCGTTGCCGGGCACGCACGCGACGTTCGAGAAGCCAGCGCCCTGGAGCTGTTGGACGGCGGCGCCGAGCGGCTGCCCGACGACGTTCGGGACCGTCGCCCCCGACCCGTTGCTCGTGTACACCGTGATCTGCGTGCCCTTCGCGACCCGGGTTCCGGGCCCGGGGTTCGTGCTCGCGACCGTGCCGGCGGGCAGATCGGAGTCGACGGGGCCGCCGTCCACGTAGCGCAGGTCGAGGCCCTGCAGCAGCGATCGCGCGCCGTCCGGGGACAACCCGACGATGTCGCTCGGGATGGTGGGGGCAGCCGAGCCCGTGAGGAAGCGGGGATCGGGCGCGGGGAACGGGTCGCCGCCGTACTTCGCCGCGATCGCGTTGATGATGGGGCGGATGGCCTGATGCCGTGCCTGGCTCATCGCCTGACCGCGGATGCTGTATCGCGTGAGGGGGACCTGCCCGCTGATGTTGCCATACCAGAGGGCGGTCGCGACCTTCGAGGTGACTCCCATGACCCACGTCTGCACGTAGCTGTCCGTGCTTCCCGTCTTGCCGAAGCCCTCCACGCCGTTCGACGGCTGGTCCCCATAGTGGATGAGGTTCATCTTGAGGTTGTAGATCGCCGCTTGAGCGGTGGCGGGATCGACGAGCGTCGGCGAGCAGCTCGGCGTCTCGCCCCCGAGATCCTTCCCGTTGACGTCGACGACCTTCGTGACGGCGATGGGCTTGCAGAAGACGCCGTTGTTCGCGATGCCCGCGTACGCCGCGGCCATCGTGAGGGGCGCGATCGTGTCCGCGCTGGATCCGAGGATGAACGCGGGGTTCTGCCGCTGGATCTTCGCGCCGTTCGCGGAATGGAGTCCGAAGCTCTCCATGATGTTCGAGATGTCGCACAGGTTGAGCTGCAGCGCCATCTGGATGTACGCGTTGTTGACCGAGTTGACGGTGGCTCTCATGACGGTGTACGGGCCGCGCTCGCCGGAGTCGTTCTTCGAGAGCCACGTGTTCGAGCCGAGGTTGCCGTCGCACGTCGTGAACTCGCTCAGCTTGTGCGGCTGGGGCGTCGCGTCGACGACCTCGTTGAGGCCGTGGCCCGTCTTGAGCCAGTCGAGAAGCGTGAAGGGCTTCATCGTCGAGCCCGGCTGGAAGCCGGACGAGCCGCCGTACGCGTAATCGGTGTTGAAGTTGACGGCCGTGTAGGTGTTGTCCGGCGGCTGGCCGGTGTTGTCGAAGTTCTTGTTCTCGGCCATCGTGATGATCCAGCCCGTGCCGACCTCGACCGAGGTCGTGGCGGAGCCGAGGTTCAAGCGTGTCTCGTTCGCGGGCGCCCACTTCTGCACGCTGTCCTGCGCGACCTGCTGCATGTCGAGGTCGAGCGAGGTGTAGATGTCGTACCCGCCGCGCTGCCAGTTGTCCTTGCGCTCCTGCGGGGTCGAGCCGAGCATCGTGAGGTCCGGGACCTTGCTCACGACGTAGTCGCACCAGAACTTGGCGTAGCCGTTCGCGTAGAGGCAGCCGCTCGTGGGCTTCGTGTAGTGCACCGTCGTCTGGTCGACCGGGGTCGCGATCGCCTCGTCGTACTGCTGCTTCGTGATCTTCTGGTCCTCGAGCATGCGCTTGAGGATCTGGTCGCGGCGCTCCTTGTTGGCGGCATAGTGCGACGGGTCGGCGAGGTTGCGCGCGGTGGGCTCCTGCACGATCGCGATGAGGCTCGCGGCCTGCGCGATCGTCAGGTTCTTCGCGGTCGTGCCGTAGTACTCCTCCGCGGCCGCCTCGATGCCGTAGGTGTTGCCGCCGAATCCGGCGATGTTGAGGTAGCCGAGGAGGATCTGGTCCTTCGTGTACTTCTTCTCGAGCTGGATCGCCAGACGCATCTCCCGGAGCTTGCGGTCGAGGGTCTGCGCCTGCGCCTCCTGGATCGCCTTTGTCTGCTTCTCCGCCTGCTTCTTGGGGTCGGGGTCGCGGATGTTGAGCGCCTGCTGGATGTAGATGTTCTTGACGAGCTGCATCGTGAGCGTCGACGCGCCGCTCTGGATGCCGCCGGAGGAGACGTTGCTGATCGCCGCGCGCACGAGCGAGGCGATGTCGACGCCGCCGTGCTCGTAGAAGCGGCGGTCCTCACCGCTCACGAGGGCGTCCTTCGCGTACTGGGACACGTCGTCCCAGCCGACCTCCTGCCGGTTCTCGGAGTAGACGGTCGCGATCGGCACGGGCTGGCCGCCCTGGTTCGCGAAGATGGTGTTGCGGGAGTTCTGCTGCCCGATCTCGATGAAGTTCGGCAGGTCCTGGAAGACGTTGATCGACGCCGTGGCGGTCACGCCCGTCACCGCGACGGCAGGGGTGACCATGACCGTCACGAGCACGCCGGCGAGTACGCTGAAGCCGACCATGCCGAGGGCCGCTCCGAGCACGCCGGAGCGCCGGGGTTTCTGGGCAGACATAGACTCAAGGGTACGTGATGGTTTCGCTCGCCTTCCTGAACGGATGCCCGAAATGACGACCTGGGAATACCTGACGACGCCGCTCATCGTCCACAACACGACCGCGATCCTGAACAACTGGGGCTCGCAGGGATGGGAGCTCGTGCAGGTCGTGCAGGGGCCGGAGGGCGGCCTCGTCGCCTACCTCAAGCGGGCGAAGGAGGACGCGTGAGCGTCGCCGCGCGACTCGCCGAGCTCGGCCTGAGCCTGCCCTCCGTCGCCGCTCCCGCGGGTGCCTACGTCCCCGTCGTCGTGAGCGGCAACCTCGCCTACTCGGCGGGCCAACTGCCGTTCGTCGACGGGCTCCTGCACGAGACGGGAAAGGTGGGCGCGGAGGTCTCGCCGGAGGACGCGCGCGGGTACGCGCGCATCGCGGCGCTCAACGGGCTCGCGGCCATCGAGTCGGCGATCGGCAGCCTCGATCGGATCACGCGCATCGTCAAGGTCACGGGCTTCGTCGCCTCCGATCCCGGCTTCACGGGCCAGCCGGGAGTGCTCAACGGCGCCTCGGAGCTGCTCGGCGAGCTCTTCGGGGCGGCGGGAGCCCACGCGCGCAGTGCCGTCGGCGTCGCCGTGCTGCCGCTCGACTCGCCCGTCGAGGTCGAGCTCGTCGTCGAGTTCGCCTGAATCCGTGGGCGCCTGCCGGCGGCCCCGCGCCTACCGCAGCCGATCGCTGATGATCTGCATGACGCTCGTGTCGGCGAGCGTCGTCGTGTCCCCGATCTCGCGTCCTTCGGCGACGTCGCGCAGCAGACGCCGCATGATCTTGCCCGAGCGCGTCTTCGGCAGCTCCGAGACGACGTAGACCTGGCGAGGCCGCGCGATCGCGCCGATCTGCTCGGCGACGTGCGCGCGCAACGCGCGGGCAGCCTCCTCGGCCGTCGCGACATCCGCCTCCGCGACCTTGATGATGACGAAGGCGACGACGGCCTGGCCCGTCGTCTCGTCGCTCGCCCCCACGACGGCCGCCTCCGCGACCCAGGGGTGGGAGACGAGGGCGGACTCGATCTCCGCTGTGGAGAGCCGATGGCCGGAGACGTTGAGCACGTCGTCGACGCGTCCGAGCAGCCACAGATCGCCGTCCTCGTCGAAGCGCGCGCCGTCGCCGGCGAAGTACTTGTCGCCGAACCTCTCCCAGTACGTCTCCCGGTATCGCTCGGGATCGCCCCAGACGCCGCGCAGCATGCCGGGCCACGGCTCGGTCACCACGAGGAGGCCTCCACTGCCGCGCGGGACGGGTGCGCCGTCCTCGCCGAGGACGTCGATCGAGATGCCCGGCAGCGGCACTTGCGCGCTTCCCGGCTTCAGGCTCGTGATCCCCGGGAGCGCGGAGACCATGATGCCGCCCGTCTCGGTCTGCCACCACGTGTCGACGATGGGCGTGCGGCCGCCCCCGATGACCTCGCGGAACCACACCCACGCCTCCGGGTTGATGGGCTCGCCGACCGAGCCGAGCACGCGCAGGCTCGAGAGGTCGAACGAGCGCGGGATGTCGTCGCCGAGCTTCATGAACGAGCGGATGGCGGTCGGCGCGGTGTAGAAGATCGTCACGCCGTACTTCTGGATGAGCTCCCACCAGCGGCCGGGGTGCGGCGTGTCGGGCGTGCCCTCGTACAGCACTTGCGTCGCGCCGTTCGCGAGCGGGCCGTACACGACGTAGCTGTGCCCGGTGATCCAGCCGACATCGGCCGTGCACCAGTAGACGTCGGTCTCCGCGTGCAGGTCGAAGACGTTCCTGTGCGTGTAGGCGACGTGCGTGAGGTACCCGCCGCTCGTGTGCAGGATCCCCTTCGGCCTCCCCGTCGTGCCCGAGGTGTAGAGGATGAAGAGCGGGTTCTCGGCCGGGAACGGTTGCGCGACATGCTCGGCGTCCATGGGCGCGAGCTCCTCGTGCCACCACAGGTCGCGTCCCTCGACCCAGTCGACGTCGTTGCCTCCGCGGCGCACGACGAGCACCCTCTCCACGGTCGACGCGTCGCCGGCGGCGAGAGCCGCGTCGACGGCGGGCTTGAGCGGGAACACGCGCCCCTTGCGCCATCCGCCGTCGGCCGTGATGACGAGCTTCGCCTGCGCGTCCTCGATGCGGGCGCGGAGGGACTCGGCGCTGAAGCCTCCGAAGACGACGGAGTGCACCGCGCCGATGCGCGCGATCGCGAGCATCGCGACGACGGCCTCAGGGACCACGGGCAGGTAGATGGCGACGCGGTCGCCCTCGCGGATGCCGCGCGCCGTGAGGAGGTTCGCCGCTCGCTTCACCTCGGCCGTGAGCTGCGCGTAGGTGAGTGTGCGGGTGTCGCCGGGCTCGCCCTCCCAGTGCAGCGCGACCCGATCCCCCTTGCCCGCGAGGACGTGGCGGTCGAGGCAGTTGTAGGCGACGTTGAGAGTGCCGTCGGCGAACCACCGCGCGAACGGCGCGTCGGACCAGTCGAGCGTCTGCGTGAAGGGCGTGCTCCAGTGCAGCTCGCGCGCCTGCTCCGCCCAGAAGCTGAGTCGGTCGGCCTTCGCGCGCTCGTACAGCTCCGGAGTGGCGATCGCGTGGGCGGCGAACTGCGGATCGGGGGGAAAGCGCCGCGACTCGCTGAGGAGGCTGTCGATGGAGTTGCTGGACATCGTCATCCTTGCGTCGTACCGGGTCGGTCCGGCGGGCGCCGGCACCCCCTCCGGGACGGCTCGTCACCGCCGCAACCGATCCTACTGACGGGCGTGCGCGTCCCTCGACGGATGTGGAGGAATGCGTCGATCCGCGGCCGGGGGAGGGGGACTCTGAGCGGCGCATGCGCGTCCGGTGGGCAGGTGCTCCCGATCCGCGGGCGGTGGCGGTGGGCGTGCCCGCCCCACGGTATATTCGGTGGGTCGAGGCTCAGCCTCGAACGCGGCGCGATCCGACTCCCCCCAAGTCCCGCGCCGCTGTGGCGGCGTCTGTTATCCCCCGACGGACGCCGCCCCTCTAACTCCCCCATCCGTCCGATCTCCGCTCCGTCCGGCGCGTGCGGCACCGCCGTATGGCGGCGCCGCACCCCTCCCTCCCTGCCCACGGGACGCGCGACGGCATCTCCTCCCCAGTCGGCGGCCGATCCGGTGTCGTCCACAGCGTCCGACCCTGGAGCGCCCACGCTCTTCGGGGTCGCCTAGCGTGGCCGGCATGACCGCTCCTTTCGTCGCCCGGCCCGTCTCCGCCGTGCAGCCGCCGCGCGTGCGTGTCGTCCCGAGCGACGTGCCGTTCGACGCGTTCGGCGCTCTCGCGCCCCTCATCGCCGACGCGGAGGTCACCGACGTGTTCTGCAACGGCGCCGGAGCGGTATGGGCCGATCGCGGCGCCGGCCTCGAGCCCGCATCCGTGCCCGCGTGGACGGAGGGCGAGGTCCGCGGGCTCGCCGTGCGGCTCATGGCGCTCGGCGGCCGCCACATCGACGAGGCCAATCCGTGCGTCGACGTGCGGCTCGGGGACGGCATCCGCGTGCACGCCGTGCTGCCGCCCGTCTCGCCGCAGGGCACGCTCCTGTCGATCCGACTCCCGCGGCTGGAGCGCTGGGGCCTCGACGACCTCGAGTCGGCCGGCTTCTTCGCGGGCTACGACGTCGCGCGCGTCCGCGAGCTCGTCGCGCGGCGCGCGAACGTGCTCGTGACGGGCGCCGGCGGAAGCGGCAAGACCACGTTCCTGTCGGCGCTGCTCGCCGCCGCACCCGTCGCCGAGCGCATCGTCGCGATCGAGGACGTCGCGGAGCTGCGCATCGCCCATCCGCACGTCGTCTCCCTCGAGGCGCGGCAGCCGAACATCGAGGGGGCCGGCGGGATCGGGCTCGAGCGCCTCGTGCGCGAGGCGCTGCGCATGCGGCCCGACCGCCTCGTCCTCGGCGAGTGCCGCGGCGCGGAGATCCGCGAGCTGCTCGGGGCGCTCAACACGGGCCACGACGGGGGCGCCGGGACCCTCCACGCCAACTCGGTCGACGATGTGCCGGCGCGCATGGAGGCGCTCGGCGCGCTCGCGGGGCTCTCCGCCGAGGCGGTGGCGCGGCAGACGGTGAGCGCGATCGACGTCGTGCTCCACCTCGAGCGCGCGGACGGACGCCGACGGCTCACGCAGGCCGGGCGCTTCGTGCTCGACGCGCGCGACCGCCTCGCCGTGGAGGCCCTCGCATGAGCCCGGACGATCGCGTCGGGCCGGCCGCGGCTAAGCGTGCGCGGCCGCTCGCGCGCCGGCTCGGGGGCGGCGACCGGCGCGACCCCGTGGAGAGGATCGCGCGCCTCACACACCGTCTCGCGGCGCTGCTCGCGGGAGGGGTGCCGCCCTCGTCCGCGTGGTCGTACCTCGAGGAGCCGATCGCCGATCGCATCGCCGAGGGGGCGCGGCGCGGTGCTCCCGTCGCGGGCGCGATCGAGACCGCCGCGGCGACGCTGCCCGGCGAGGAGGCGCGCGCGTGGCGCATCCTCGCCGCGGCATGGGCGGTCGCCGCGGAGTCCGGCGCGCCGCTCGCGCCGACGCTCGAGCGCTTCGCCGCGACGCTGCGCTCGCTCGCCCAAGCGCGGCGGGACGCGGACGTCGCGCTCGCCGGCCCGAGCGCGACGGCGCGTCTCGTGCTCGCCCTGCCGTGCGTGAGCGTGCTCTTCGGGCTCGCCCTCGGCTTCGACACCATGGGCGTGCTGCTGCGCTCCTCGCTCGGGTGGGCCTGCCTCGCGATCGGCCTCGCCCTCCTCGTCTTGGGCGCGACGTGGAGCCGTCGCCTCGTCCGGTCGGCGACACCCGCGGCGATCTCGCCGGGCCTCGCGAGCGACCTGCTCGCGGTCGCCGTGAGCGGCGGTGCCCCGCTCGACCGAGCGCGGGCGCTCGTCGCCCGGCGCCTCGAGCCGCTCGGCGAGCCGATGGGCGAGGGGGACGAGGTGCTCGAGCTCGCTCGCCGTGCCGGCGTGCCGGCCGCCGACCTCCTGCGAGCGGAGGCCGGCGAGGCGCGGCGCCGTGCGGCGAGCGAGCTCGAGCGCCGCGTCGCGCGCCTGTCCGTCACGCTCATGATCCCGCTCGGGGTGTGTGTCCTGCCCGCGTTCGTCGTGCTCGGCGTCGTGCCGATGCTCGTGAGCGTCGTGACGACGACGGTGCTCGCGCCGTGAGCGACGCCCTCCGTGTGCTCGGCGTCGTGTGTCGTCGGCGCCGACTCTTCGAGGACTCTCAGGGGCGAGAACGCATGGTGAACGGATCTTCAGCCGACCGGGCCCTCCGTGTCCAGACTGCCCTGATCCAGTGGGGTCATGTCCTGCTTCCCGACACCGCGACGGGCATGACCTCCACGGTCTCTGCGCCCGCGCGACCACGGCGGCTCGAGCTCGGCTCCTCTCGCGTCGCGCTCTCCGCCGTGCGCTGGCAGGCCGTGACGGGAGGACTGTTCGCCGCGGCCGTCTCCGCCGCCGGCTCGTGGATCCCGTCCTTCTGGGGCGACGAGGGTGCCTCCGTCATGTCCGCCGAGAGGAGCTGGCCCCAGCTGTTCGTCCTGCTCGGGCACGTGGACGCCGTGCACGGCAGCTACTACGCACTTCTGCACGTGTGGATCCGGCTCTTCGGGGCGAGCGAGCTCTCGGCACGGACGCCGAGCGCGCTCGCGGTCGGCGCGGCCGCGGCGGGAGTCGTCGTGCTCGTGCGGCGTTTCGTATCCCCGCGCGTTGCGGGGATCTCGGTGCTGCTCTTCGCGGTCCTGCCGCGCGTGACCTACATGGGCGAGGAGGCGCGATCGCAAGCGCTCTCGGCGGCCGCGGCCGTGTGGGCGACGGTCGCCTTCGTGCACGCGCTCGAGCGCGGGGGGCGGCGGGCCTGGCTCGGGTACGCCGTCGTCCTCGCCGCGGCCGACTACGTCTTCCTCTACACCGGTCTCGTCGCGGTCGCCCACGCGTGCGCACTGCTGCTGAGCGGCTCGCCCCGTCGCACACTCGCCCGATGGGCCGCCGCGACCGGCCTCGCCCTCGCGCTCTCTGCACCCCTCGTGTACTGGTCCTTCCGCGAGCGGAGCCAGGTCGCGTTCCTCGAGACGCTCGACGTCGCGGACCCGCAGACGATGCTCGTGAGCCCGTGGTTCGGGAGCATCCCGCTCGCGGTCCTCGGCTGGCCCGCCGTGGGGGTCGCCGGCTGGCGCATCCTGCGTGCCGTGCGATCGCGGAGCGAGCGGGGGCGTCGCGACGGCGGAGCCCGGGCCAGGCGAGCGGGGATCCCACCCGACCTCGGCACGCTCGCGCTCGCGGGCACGATCGTGCCGCCCGCGATCGTGCTGCTCGTCAACGTCGTGCACGCCGACTTCACCTCGCGCTACCTCTCCTTCTGCACGCCGTTCGTCGCGATCCTGCTCGCGCTCGCCGTCGCGGCGGTTCCCTCGCGCGCGCTTGCGGCCGCCCTCACGGCTGCGCTCGTGGGCACGTCCCTCGTGACGTACGCCGAGCAGCGCACTCCGTACGCCAAGGACGGCGGCTCGGACTGGTCGGCGGTCGCGAGCGAGGTCGGCGCGCACGGCAGGCCGGGCGACGCGGTCGTGTTCGACGAGCGCGTCAAGGCCGATCGACGTCCGCGCGTGGCCGAGCACCTCTATCCCGACGATTTCGCCGGCCTCCTCGACGTCACCCTGCGTACGCCGTACGAGCGGACGACGGGGCTGTGGGACCGCGTGCGGCCGCTGTCCGCCGCGCGCGCGGAGCTTGCCTCGGTGCCTCGCGTGTGGGTGCTCCGTGCGAAGCAGCACCCGCTCACGGCGAGCGACCCGCAGGAGCGGGAGCTGCGGCGGGACGGCTTCACGCCGGCGGCCGTCTTCCCCGTGCACCGCACCGTCATCTACGAGCTCACGAGAGGAACGCCATGACCGCGCTCGTCATCCTGCCCACCTACGACGAGCGGGACACGCTCGAGCAGACCGTCGGCGCGGTGCTCGCCGCGTGTCCGCGCGCGCACGTCCTCGTCGTCGACGACGCGTCGCCGGTCGGGACCGGCGCGGTCGCCGACGACCTCGCCGGCCGCGACGAGCGGATCTCCGTGCTGCACCGTCCGGGCAAGCAGGGCCTCGGCGCCGCCTACCTCGCGGGCTTCGCGTGGGCGCTCGACCGCTCCTTCGACGTCGTCGTCGAGATGGACGCCGACGGATCCCACCCCGCCGTAGCGCTCCCAGCGCTGCTCGCCTCGCTCGCGCACGCCGACCTCGCGCTCGGCTCCCGCTGGACGCCGGGCGGCGGCACGGTGGGCTGGCCTCTGCGCCGTCGGGTCCTCTCGCGCGCCGGCTCGGGCTACGCGCGCCTCGCCCTCGGCCTGCCGGTGCGCGATGTCACCGGCGGGTTCCGTGCCTACCGCGCACGCCTGCTTCGCTCCCTCCTGGCGCATCCGGTCGCGAGCCAGGGCTACAGCTTCCAGATCGAGATGGTCATGCGCGCCGTCGACCTCGGCGCGCGCGTCGTCGAGCTGCCGATCGTCTTCACGGACCGTCGTATCGGGCGCTCGAAGATGTCGGGCGGGATCATCCTCGAGGCGATGCTCCTTGTCACGCGCTGGGCGATCGCACGGCGCCTCCGCTCGGGTCCGCGCGCTCGCGCTCGCGCGCCGCGTCCGTTCCGGACGGTGTGAGACCGCGCGGCGGAGGGGAGTATCCGGCGGTGCGCACCGTGGTGCAGAGTGGTGGCGTGCGGAGCAGACGGTCCAGTGCTGGCCGGGGGCCGGGAAGCGGAAGGCGATGACGATCCTCGTCGCGGAGGACGACCCGGTCATGGGGCGGTTGCTCGTGCGGGGCTTCCGCGCCGAGGGCCATGACGTGGAGTGGGTGTCGACGGGCGTCGACGCGCTCACCGCCCTCTCGCGAGCGGACGTGCGCCTCGCCGTCGTGGACGTCATGCTCCCGCTCATGACGGGCTTCGAGCTGTGCAGCCGCGCGCGGGCGACGGGTGTGAGCGTGCCGATCATCCTCCTCACCGCGCGCGACGCAGTGGAGGACCGCGTGTTCGGCCTCGACGCGGGTGCCGACGACTACCTCACGAAGCCGTTCGCGTTCGTCGAGCTCGCCGCGCGCGTCCGCGCCCTTCTGCGCCGAGACGTCTCCGCGGTCGGGCAGCTCGCCCTGGGGAGCGTGCAGCTCGACAGCCTCTCCCGCATCGTGAGGATCGGCGAGCACGAGCTCTCCCTGAGTCCCAAGGAGTTCGCCCTCCTGCGCGTGCTCATGCAGCGCGCGGGACGTCCGACCTCGCGCACGGAGATCCTCGAGCAGGTGTGGGGGAGCACCGAGCACATCGATCCCAACATCGTCGACCAGTACATCAGCTACGTGCGGCGGAAGCTCGAGCCCGCGCGCGACGTCGTCATCCGCACGCGGCGCGGCGTCGGCTACTCGATCGAGCTCGCCTCGGACGACGCGTCGGCGTGAAGCTCCTCGCCAACCTGCCGATCCGGTGGCGGATCACGCTCGGCTCCGTCGGGATCGCGATCGTCCTGCTCGCGCCGCTCGCCCTTCTCATCGACGCGCGCGTGCACGGCGTGCTGCGCTCGGCCAACGAGACCGTGCTCGAGGAGGTGACCGACCCGATCGTCGCCTCGATCGGCACGGGCGCGACGGCCTCGCTGCCGCAGGCGCGCGGCGAGCCCGGCGTCGTCGTCATCGACCCGTCGGGCCGCGTCGTGCTCCGCTCGATCCCGCGTGAGCTCGCAGGCCAGGTGCTGCGCGCCGGCACCCCCGCGCGCGACGAGACCCGGGACCTCACGGCTCGCGGCGACGAGTACATCGTGCTCGTGCGACCGGTCTCGACGGCGGACGGTACGTGGGTCGTCGCGGCAGCGCGCAGCGAGCGCTCGAGCGAGATCGTCTCCGAGCAGCTCGACGCGACGATCGCGATGGCGAGCGGGGTCCTCCTCGTGCTCGAGGCGGCCGCCGCGTGGCTGCTCTCCTCCGCCGCCCTGCGGCCCGTGCGCCGCATGCAGCGCCGTGCGGTCGCCCTCCGCGCCGAGGGCTCGGACGGACTGCTGCCCCTCGGGCCCGCGCGGGACGAGCTCACGGACCTCGCGACGACCCTCAACGAGCTCATCGCCGAGCTGCGCGCCTCCGCCGAGCGCGAGCGCCAGATGGTCTCCGACGCGAGCCACGAGCTGCGCACCCCGCTCGCCGTGCTGCGGACGCAGCTCGAGCTGGCCCGCTTGAGCGCGGGGGATGCGACCGCGCTCCTCGCCGAGATCACCGCTGCCGAGGGGCACGTCGACCGCCTCATCCGCCTCACCGACGACCTGCTCGCGCTCTCGCGCATCGCGACGGAGCCGCCGAGCCGCTCCCGGTGGGGCGAGCTCGTCGACGAGCTGCGCGACGCCGTGGATCGGTGGCGGCTCGTAGCCGCCTCCCGCGGCGTGCGGATCGAGTACGGCGACGGCGAGGAGGGATCGCCGGCGGGTTCGGTCGAGATCGGCCCGTGGGACTTCGCGCGGATCCTCGACAACCTCATCGGAAACGCGACGGCGGCCGTGCCGGACGGCGGCACGGTGCTCGTGCGGCTCGAGGACGCCCGCGACCGGTGGCGACTCCTCGTCGAGGACGACGGGCCGGGCATGCCGCCCGCCTTCGTGCCCGTCGCCTTCGACCGCTTCACCCGGCCCGACGTCGCGCGGAGCGCCGATCGCGGCGGGAGCGGGCTCGGGCTCTCGATCGTCGCCGCGCTCGCGCGCTCGGCGGGAGGATCGGCGCGCATCGACAACCGGCCGGGCGAGGGCGTCACGGTCGTCGTCGAGCTCCCCGTGCGCTGAGCGCTCCTCCCCAGGCGCCGTTCGATGCGAGCGCTCCCCGGATGCGCAGGCGCGGCGGGGCGAGCGGCACCGGGTCGGGCAACCTGGTTCCAGCTCGTGCCGGCCCCTCTGTCGAAAGGACGACCGTGCGATCGCCGCGTACCTCTTTAACACCGCTCTCCTCCCCCACGCCGTCCGGTCGTTCGCTCGTGCCGCCCGCGGAATCCTCGACGGCGGCCTGCCCGCCCTCGTGGCGCGCGCGAAGCGCGGGACCGTCCGTCGTCCGCATGCGCGGCCCGCGATCGTCGGTCGTGCGGATGGCGGATGACGCGGGCGCCGCGACCGCGGAGTACGCGATCGTCATCATGGCCGCCGTAGCCTTCGCGGGCCTGCTCGTCGCGATCATGCGCAGCGACCAGGTGCGGCAGATCCTCACCGACCTCGTCCAGCGCGCTCTCACTTTCGCGGGATGAGGCGCACGACGCACGGCGAGCGTGGCAGCGTCGCCGCAGAGTTCGCGGTCGCCCTCCCCGCGGTCGGGCTCGTGCTCGCGCTCGGCCTCGGCGCCGTCGAGCTCGGCGCGCTCGACGTGCGCCTGCAGGACGCGGCCTCGCTCGCCGCGCGTGCGCTCGCACGCGGCGACGACCCGCCCGGGGCGGCGCTCCCCTCCGGAGCCGCGCTCACCCGCGCGGACGCCGACGGCCTCGTGTGCGCGACGGTCGTGGCGAGCGGCGGGGGCGCGTTCGCGGCGGTGCGCCTGTCGGCGCGCAGCTGCGCATGGGACGAGCGGGCGGCATCGACGTGACCCGCTCGCTCCGGCGCCGTCCGCGACTGCCTCGCGCGTTCCTGGCTCGCGCGTTCCCGGCTCGTCCTGGTGGGACTCGTTCGGGCGGGACGCGTTCGGGCGGGATGCGTGCGCACGGAGCGGGCGCGCACTCGATCGGCGCCCGAGTGCGCGCGAGTCGTGCGCACTCGGGCGGCGCTCACGGGAGGGGCGACGAGCTCGGCGCGGGGTCCGTGCTTGCCCTCGCGGTGTGCGGCGCCGTCGTCGCGCTCGCGATGGCGCTCGCGGCCGTCGGAGCGGTGCTCGTCGCCCAGCGCCGCGCGGCGGGCGCCGCCGATGCGGCCGCGCTCGCGGCGGCCGACGCCCTCGCGGGCTTCCTCTCCGACGAGCCGTGCGACGCCGCGTCGCGCGTCGCGCAAGGGAACGGGACGGTCCTCGACGCGTGCGTCGTCGACGGCCTCGTCGCGACCGTCCGCGTACGTGCCTCGTCCGGACCCGTGTCGCTCCGGGCGTCGGCGACCGCGGGGCCGCCGCCGGCTGGGTCGTCGATCGCGCGTGCGGCGAGCCCGGGGCGCGCGGCGTTCGCGCCCGGCTCCGCCCCGGGCGAAACATCGGGTCCCGGGGTCGGGAACTGTGTATGGTGTGGTCCGACGACAACGCCGTCCGCCATCCTTTTCCTCATCTAGTTCGGCAGGAGCACTGTGCCAGCCTCGAAGAAGCTCGTGATCGTCGAGTCGCCCGCCAAGGCGAAGACGATCGCGCAGTATCTGGGCAGCGACTATGAGGTACAGGCGTCGGTGGGCCACATCCGCGACCTCATCGACCCGAAGAACCTGCCTCCCGAGCTCAAGAAGGGCGCTCTCGGCAAGTTCTCCGTCGACGTCGACAACGGGTTCGAGCCCTACTACGTCGTCTCCGAGGCGAAGAAGCGCACGGTGAGCGAGCTCAAGAGCGCGCTCAAGGGAGCCGATGAGCTCTACCTCGCGACGGATGAGGACCGCGAGGGCGAGGCGATCGCGTGGCACCTGCTCGAGGTGCTCCAGCCCAAGGTCCCCGTGAAGCGCATGGTCTTCCATGAGATCACCAAGGAGGCGATCGAGCGGGCGCGGGAGAACACGCGGGACATCGACACCGCCCTCGTCGACGCGCAGGAGACGCGCCGCATCCTCGATCGCCTCTACGGCTACGAGGTCTCGCCCGTGCTGTGGCGCAAGGTCGGGCCGGGGCTCTCGGCCGGTCGCGTGCAGTCCGCGGCGACGCGCCTCGTCGTGGACCGCGAGCGGGAGCGGCTCGCGTTCGTCCCCGCGAGCTACTGGGACCTCGGCACGCAGCTGAGCCCGGTGGACGGCGAGCCCCAGCCCTTCGAGGCGCGGCTCGTGCGCCTGGACGGCACGCGCGTCGCCACGGGACGCGACTTCGACGACCGCGGCCGCCTCACCTCCGACGCCGTGACGCTCGACGAGCCGGCGGCCTCCGCCCTCGCCGCGGCGCTGCGCGATCCGGCGGCGCAGCTCGTCGTGCGGAGCGTCGAGTCGAAGCCGTACTCGCGCAAGCCCGCCGCGCCGTTCACGACCTCGACCCTGCAGCAGGAGGCGGCGCGCAAGCTGCGCTTCTCGGCCCGTCAGACGATGAGCCTCGCCCAGTCGCTGTACGAGAACGGCTACATCACGTACATGCGCACCGACTCGACGACGCTCTCCCAGCAGGCGCTCGACGCCGCGCGAAGCCAGGCGCGTGCCCTCTACGGCGCGGACAGCGTGCCGGAGAAGCCGCGGCAGTACGCGGGGCGCAGCAAGAACGCGCAGGAGGCGCACGAGGCGATCCGCCCGTCCGGCGAGGCCTTTCGCGCGCCCGCCGATCTGCGCGGTGCGCTCTCCGCCAACGAGTGGCGGCTCTACGACCTCATCTGGAAGCGCACCGTCGCCTCCCAGATGGCGGACGCGAAGGGCTCGACCGCGACCGTGACGGTCGTCGCGACCGTTCCCGCGGCCATCGCCGGATCGGCCGCCTCGGGCGGGACGACGCGCGAGCTCGAGTTCACCGCCTCGGGCACGGTCATCACCTTCCGCGGCTTCCTCGCCGCGTACGAGGAGAGCCGCGACGAGGAGCGCAATGCCGGCGCGGAGCCGACCGAGGCGAAGCTCCCGCAGCTCGCCGAGGGCCAGGCGGTCGAGGTCATCGACGTCGAGCCGCGCGGCCACGAGACGAGCCCGCCGCCGCGCTACACGGAGGCGAGCCTCGTCAAGACGCTCGAGGAGCTCGGCATCGGCCGACCCTCCACCTACGCGGGCATCATCTCGACGATCATCGACCGCGGCTACGTGACGCAGCGCGGAACGGCCCTCGTGCCGAGCTGGATCGCGTTCAGCGTCGTCCGCCTGCTCGAGGACTTCTTCGGCGACCTCGTGCAGTACGACTTCACGGCCGAGATGGAGAACGACCTCGACCGCATCGCGGAGGGCGATGCGGATCGCGTCGACTGGCTCACCGAGTTCTACTTCGGCAGCGACAAGCACCGCGGACTCCGCGACGTCATCGAGAACCTCGGCGACATCGACGCGCGCGAGATCAACTCCATCCACATCACCGACGACATCACCCTGCGCATCGGGCGCTACGGGCCCTACCTCGAGGCACCCAACCCGGAGGATGCGAGCACGCCGCGTCGCGTGAACATCCCGAGCGACCTCGCGCCGGACGAGCTCACGCCGCAGAAGGCGCGCGAGCTCGTGGACGCTCCCGTCGTCGGCGATCGCGTGCTCGGCGCGGACCCGGCCACCGGCAAGCGCATCGTCGTGAAGGACGGACGCTTCGGCCCGTACGTGACGGAGGTCGACCCGGAGACGGACGGCGCCGATCCGGAGCCCGCGAAGGGCAAGAGGGCCGAGAAGCCGCGGACTGCCTCGCTCTTCGCGTCGATGGACCCCGCGACGATCGACCTCGCGACCGCGCTCAAGCTCCTCTCCCTCCCGCGTGTGGTCGGCGTCGACCCGGACAGCGGCGAGGAGATCACGGCCCAGAACGGCCGGTACGGGCCCTACCTCAAGAAGGGATCCGACACGCGGTCCCTCGACAGCGAGGACCAGATCTTCGAGATCGACCTCGCGGGGGCGCTCGAGCGCTTCGCGCAGCCGAAGTACGGCGCACGTCGTGCCTCGAGCGCGCTCAAGGAGTTCGACGCCGACCCCGTGAGCGGCAAGCCGATCCGGATCCGCGATGGCCGCTTCGGCCCGTACGTCACCGATGGCGAGACGAACGTGACGATCCCGCGAGGTGAGGATCCGCTCGCGATCGAGTTCGATCGTGCGGTGCAGATGCTCGCCGAGAAGCGTGCGAAGGGCCCGTCCGCGCCCCGCACTCGCCGCACGGCGACGCGCCGGCCCGCCGCGAGCGCGAGCAAGAAGAAGTAGTGTCGGGCCTCTTCCTCACGCTCGAGGGCGGCGACGGATCCGGCAAGTCGACGCAGTCCGCTCTCCTCGCCGCGTGGCTGCGGGAGCGCGGACGGGAGGTCGTGCTCTCCCGCGAGCCGGGCGGCACCGAGCTGGGCGCGGAGATCCGTGAGCTGCTCCTGCACCGCCGCGCCTACATGGCGCCGCGCGCCGAGGCGCTCCTCTACGCTGCCGATCGGGCGCAGAACGTCGCGACGGTCGTGCGTCCGGCGCTCGAGGCGGGCGCGGTCGTGCTCCAGGACCGCTACCTCGACTCCTCGGTCGCGTATCAGGGGGCCGGACGCGTGCTCTCGCCCGACGAGGTGCGCCGCCTCTCGCTCTGGGCGTCCGAGGAGCTCCTGCCCGACCTGACGATCCTCCTCGACCTCGATCCGGCGGTCGGCCGGGCGCGTCTCGACGGCGCGCGCACGCGCTACGACCGGCTCGAGGCCGAGCGGCAGGACTTCCACGAGCGCGTGCGCGAGGGGTATCTCGCGCTCGCGGCGGCCGAGCCGGCGCGCTTCCTCGTCCTCGACGCGAGCCAGCCCGTGCACGACATCGCTGACGCCATCCGCGGGCGCGTCGCCACCCTGCTGTGACTGCTCCTCCCCAGGCGCATCGCCCCACGGGGCATCCCGAGCCTCTGCGTCGCCCGGGGAACCGTCGGGGCCATCTCCTAGGCTGAACACATGGGCATCTGGGACGACCTCACGGGCCAGTCGGAGGCGATCGAGGTCTTCCGGGCAGCGGCCGCCTCGGTCCCGGGGTCGGACGCGACGATGACGCACTCGTGGCTCATCACGGGGCCGCCCGGATCGGGACGCTCGAACCTCGCGTTCGCGTTCGCCGCGGCGCTCCTCGGTGCGGGGGAGGACGACGAGCACACCGCGCGGCAGGTCGCCGCGCGCACGCATCCGGACCTCGGCGTGCTCAGCACGGAGCGTGTCATCATCTCGATCGAGGAGGTGCGGCGCCTCGTCGCGAGCTCGCAGTACTCCCCGTCGGCGGGGCGATATCGCGTGATGGTCATCGAGGACGCCGACCGCATGAGCGAGCGCACCTCCAACGTGCTCCTGAAGGCGCTCGAGGAGCCGCCGCCGCGCACGGTCTGGATCCTGTGCGCCCCGAGCGAGGCCGACCTCATCCCCACGATCCGGTCGCGCGTGCGCACCGTGCGGCTCCGCATGCCGAGCGTCGAGGAGGTCGCCCGGCTCATCGCGCGGCGGGACGGGGTCGATCTCGAGCTCGCGCGGGAGGCGGCGCGCGAGGCGCAGTCGCACATCGGCATGGCGCACAGGCTCGCGACGAACGCCGAGGCGCGCGACCGCCGGCGGCGCACGCTCGAGCTCGCCCTCGGGATCCGCTCGGTATCCGAGGCGGTCGCGACCGCCGCGTCGCTGCACGATCTCGCGAGCGAGGATGCGCGGGCGATCACGGAGGAGCGCGACGCCGAGGAGAGGGAGAGCGCCCTGCGCTCGCTCGGGGTCGAGCCCGGTGGCACCGTCCCGGCGGCTCTGCGCGCCCAGCTGAAGGCGCTCGAGGATGACCAGAAGCGGCGGGCCACCCGCAGCCTGCGCGACGGTCTCGATCGCATCCTCGTCGACCTGCTCTCGCTCTACCGCGACGTGCTCCTCGTGCAGCTCGGTGTCGACGGCGACCTCGTGAACGCGAGCATCCGCGGACGCCTCGACGAGGCCGCCCGCATCTCCTCTCCCGCCCAGACGCTGCGCACCCTCGACGCCATCCAGCAGACGCGCGAGCGCATCGACGCGAACGTCGCGCCCGTGCTCGCGCTCGAGGCGATGCTCGTGGCCGCCGTGCGCAAGGAGGTCGCGCCGTGAGGGCCGCACGCGTACGCGTGCTCGCCGTGCTCGCGGTGCTCGCGGTCCTGCTCTCCGGGTGCACGCTCGGCGGTGCCGCGCCGAGCCGCACGTCCACGCCCGCCCCGAGCGACGTCGGAGCGGACCTGCAGCCGTACTACAGCCAGGTGCTCGTCTGGAAGGACTGCGGCGACGGCCTCCTGTGCGCGTCCGCGAAGGCGCCCCTCACATGGTCCGATCCGGCGGGACGTTCGATCCGGCTCGCGCTCGTCCGGCACCCGGCGACGGGCACGCGGCTCGGCTCGCTGCTCGTGAACCCGGGCGGGCCCGGCGCCTCCGGGGTCGACTTCGTGCGTGACAGCCTCGACTTCGCCGTCGACTCGACCCTGCAGCGCTCGTACGACATCGTCGGGTTCGACCCCCGCGGGGTCGGAGCGTCGACGCCCGTGCGCTGCTACTCGGACCCCTCGACCCTCGATCACTATCTCTACGACATCCTCCCCGGTCAGCCGGGCTCCGACGAGTGGTACGCGGAGTCGACGAAGGCCTCCACGGACTTCGGCCAGGAGTGCCTCGAGCACACCGGTCCGCTGCTCCAGTACGTGGACACCGCGAGTGCCGCCCGCGACCTCGACCTGCTGCGCGCCGTGCTCGGGGATCGCAAGCTCAACTACCTCGGGTACTCCTACGGCACCTTCCTCGGCGCGACCTACGCGCAGCTGTACCCGCACAACACCGGCCGGCTCGTGCTCGATGGCGCGCTCGACCCGAGCGCGAGCGAGTTCGACGTGACGGAGGCCCAGGCGAAGGGGTTCGAGGGCGCGATGCGCGCGTTCCTCGCCGACTGCCTCACGGCCTCCGACTGCCCGTTCCAGGGCAGCGTCGACCAGGCGATGCAGACGATCCACATGCTCTTCGACCGACTCGACGCGAGCCCCCTCCTCGGCAGCGACGGGCGTGAGCTCGGCAGCTCGACGATGTTCCTCGCGACCATCTACCCGCTGTACAACCCGGACAACTGGCCCGCGCTCAAGACGCTCTATCGCGAGGTCTTCCGCGGCCAGACGAAGACGGCCTTCCTGCTCGCGGACGAGTACAACGGCCGGAACGCGGACGGCACCTACCAGGACAACAGCACCGAGGCGTTCACGGCCATCAACTGCCTCGACTATCCGGACGATCCGGACCTCGCCACGATCCGCGAGCAGGCGGCGCAGATCTCCGCGGTCGCACCCGTGTTCGGCCCCGTCATGGCGTACGGCACGGGGTGCACGGGCTGGCCGTTCCCGCCGACGGGGGAGCGCGGCCCGATCAGCGCGGACGGCTCGTCCGACATCCTCGTGCTGGGCACGACGAACGATCCCGCGACCCCGTACATGTGGGCGCAGTCGCTCGCGAGCCATCTGCAGCACGGGCACCTCGTGACCTACCACGGGGAGGGGCACACGGCCTACAACAAGGGCAACGCGTGCGTCGACGACACGGTCGACACGTACTTCGTGTCCGGCACGGTGCCCGCGCGCGACCCCGACTGCTGAGGCGTCGATCGTCCTGCAATATTGCGGGGCGTGCAAGAATATGAGCATGACGAGTTCGGGCCTGCGGGAGCGAAAGCGCCTGGCCACGCGCGCGGCGCTTCAGCGCGCCGTGCTCTCGCTCGTCGTCGAGGTGGGGCCGGATCGTGTGACGGTCGAGGAGATCGCGCGCCGTGCCGACGTGTCGCCGCGCACGTTCTTCAACTACTTCGCGTCCAAGGACGAGGCGCTCGTCGGCGACGCGCCCGAGCTCGACCCCGCCGCGGCCGAGCGGTTCGTGCACGCGGACGGGCCGTTCTGGCCGGCCTTCGCGCAGCTCATCGTCGACAGCCTGCCCGCGTTCTTCGAGTCCCGCGAGTCGATGCAGCTGCGCAAGCGCCTGCTCGCCGAGCACCCGCAGCTGCTCGGCCTGAGGCTCGCGACCATGCGCCGGTTCGAGGCGGACCTCGTCGAGGCGGTCGCCGAGCGGATGCGGCGCACGGGGCGCACGCCGCACCACCGACCGGTCGAGGAGTGCGCTCGCCTCGTCGCCCTCATCGCCCTCGCGGCGATGCGCCACGCGTGGTCGCGCTGGACGGATGGGGAGTCCGACCGCGAGCTCGACGAGCTCATCCGCGAGTCGTTCGAGGACGTCCAGGACGCGCTCGCGCTCTGACCGCACCCGCCTGCGGACCAGCCCGTGCGCCCTCCGCGTCGCCGTCGGATCGGCTAAGCTGTCTAACCGTGCCGTGGCCTCGTGCCCGTCACGCCGCCTTAGCTCAGTCGGCAGAGCGATTCACTCGTAATGAATAGGTCGTGGGTTCGATTCCCACAGGCGGCTCCGCTCGTGCGCCGATCCGGTGCCCTCTCGTGCCCGGGACGGGCGCGACCGCGCGAGGCGCGACGCCTTCCCGCCGCCGGGCCGAGTGCCGTCGCGCTCATCATCGTCGCGGTGCGTCGGGGATCCCGGCGAGCGCATCCGGCGAGGCCGTGTCCGACGCGCCTTTCGCGACGCCTCCGCACATCCGTGCAGCCATCTCGCTCACACTCCGTCTCTCGCGCTAACGTCGGATTGGGCGCCCCGCGCCCTCCATCCCCGCTTTCCCGAGAGGTTCCCTCATGCCTGCCGTCGTCCCCGCTCTCATCGCCGAGGCCCCCGGCGCCGCGCTCACCCGTGGCACCATCGAGCGCCGCGACCTCGGCCCGCACGACGTGCTCGTCGACATCGCCTTCTCGGGCATCTGCCACTCCGACATCCACCAGGTTCGCGTGGAGTGGGGCTCCGGCATCTTCCCCATGGTGCCCGGCCACGAGATCGCCGGCGTCGTCGCGGCGGTGGGGGCGGAGGTCACGCGCTTCGCGGTGGGCGATCGGGCGGGCGTGGGCGTGTACGTCGACTCGTGCCGTGAGTGCGAGAACTGTCGTGCCGGGAACAGCCAGTACTGCCTGAAAGGGAACGTCTCGACCTACAACGCCCTCGACTATTCGGGCGAGCCCACCTACGGCGGCTATAGCACGCAGATCGTCGTCGACGAGAACTACGTGCTGCGCATCCCCCAGGCGCTCCCGCTCGACGTAGCGGCGCCGCTGCTGTGCGCGGGCATCACGACCTATTCGCCGCTCAAGCACTGGAACGTCGGGCCTGGCACGAGGGTCGCGATCGTCGGGATGGGCGGCCTCGGTCACCTCGCGGTCAAGCTTGCGCACGCGCTCGGCGCCGAGGTCACGGTCCTCAGCCACTCGCTGGCGAAGAAGGACGACGGACTGCGGTTCGGAGCCGACCACTACTATGCGACGAGCGACCCCGACACCTTCCGCACGCTCGCGAACAGCTTCGACCTCATCCTCAACACCGTGTCGGCGGACGTCGACCTCCAGGCGCTCCTCGGACTGCTCACGCTCGACGGCGCGCTCGTGTTCGTCGGGCTGCCCGAGAACGAGCAGCGGTTCAACGTGTTCTGGCTTACCGCGGGGCGCCGCAGCATCGCGGGCTCCAACATCGGGAGCATCGGCGAGACGCAGGAGATGCTTGACTTCTGCGCGGAGCACGGCATCGGGGCGGAGGTCGAGACGATCGGCGCCGACGAGGTCGACGCCGCCTACGACCGCGTCGTCGCAAGCGCCGTGCGGTATCGCTTCGTCATCGACGCGTCGACGATCCCGGCGCGCTGACCCGCGACACCGACGGTGCCGGACCGGTTCGCGGCGCCGCGCCCGTGCCGTCCACGGCCCGGTGGTCGACATACGGCATTTACCGCGCGAGGTTCGCGGCGCGACGTCTCACGCCGCGCCGCCCTCTCTCCCGCGACGGGCGCGCTCAGAGCTCCGGATAGGCCCCGTCGTCATCGCGGCTCGGCTCGTCGACGAGGACGAGCCCGCGCCCCGAGTTCGCGGTCGCCATGAGGGCGGTGATCCAGCGGCGGTTGATGCGGGGACGCTCGGCGTGCCGGAAGTCGAACTCGATGGGGATGTGCGTCGACATCCAGATGCTCGAATGGCCGTTGTCGGGCTCGCGGAAAGTGAAGAAGAAGCCCTCGTCGCGACGCAGCTTGGCGCCGATGACGAGCTGGAGGTGCGCGAGCACCCGATCCTCGAAGTCGATCTGCACGCGCTGGTAGCCGTAGTAGAGCGATCCCATGTCACGATCCGGCCTTCCCCGCCATAGCGCCGATTCTATGTCCGCCCCTCGAACCGCAGGCGGCGAATATGCGCTCCTCTCATAGTGGCGAGGATGCGCGCCCCATACGCTGGGAGAGGCCTCCGTGGGCGCGTTCCCAGCGACCTTGCGCAAAGGTAGCGCAAGAACGGCCGACCCCCTACACTGAACCCGCTTGTCCCCGCTCTGGGCTTGCGAACACCTGTCGAACCTGCACGGCGCGGACCCCGGGCGCCGTCGCATCAACGTGGAGGCACGACCAGAGGTGGAGCTCTTCGAACTGGCGAAGGCGATCGAGGCGCAGCTGTTCGGCTCGCGAGAGGACCTCGACCACCATCCGTTCTTCGGCGCGCACCCCGACCTGCTCGGTCGACTCGTCTCCAAGATGGCGTATTGCGTGCGTGAGGCACCCGTGCAATACATCGCCGTCGACATGTCGCAGACGGCGGAGTTCGGATCGTTCACGATCGCCGTGTACACCGACGACCACCTCTTCCATCTCTCCTACGATCCCGCCGTCGATCACATCACGACGACCATCACGGGCCGCCGCGCGCTTCAGCTCGTCGAGGTGCTCTCCGCCCCCAACTTCATGCGCGGAGAACGGCCGGGAACGTACCGGGGCGGCGTCCAGGTCGTCGCCTCGTACCCCACCGTCAAGGTCAACCTGCCGGGTGACAATCGCGCGAGCGAGCAGAACCGTGAGCGGCTCGACGCGTTCCTGCCCGAGCTCCTGCAGGATCTCACCGTCTCCTGATCCGGGACGTCCCCAGCGACGCTCCTCTACAATCGTGCGGTGACCGATCCCGCCGTGTCCGGCCGCGCGCCGTCGCCGCGTCCCAGCGGCCGCCGCTCCCGCGGCATCGCCGCGCTCGTGCGGGACCATCGCACGGGATGGCTCGTCGGATCGTGCGCGCTCGTGTTCGTCCTGCTCGGCGCGGCGTCCGTCTACGCGGGCGCCGCCGTCGGCGCGCCGCGCGCGGCGCCCGCCCCGTCCGCGTCCGCCTCGCCGTCGGCGACCCCGTCCGCGGCGCCGTCGCGGCCCGTGCCGGCGGCCATCCCGACGCCCAGCCGGCTGCGCACGTGCAGCATCGCGGACCTCGCGGCCGACCCGCGCCTCGCGCAGTTCTCCGGCGTCGTGCTCAAGGCCGACACGGGCGAGACGCTGTTCGACCGCAGCGCAGCGACGCCCGCGCGCACGGGCAGCGTGCTCAAGCTGCTCACGGCCGCGGCCGCGGTGAACGTGCTCGGCCCGGACTACCGGTTGAGCACGCGCGTGTACGCGGGGGCCCAGCCGGGCACGATCGCGCTCGTCGGCGGCGGCGACGCGACCGTGAGCCGTCTCGGCGCCGGCCAGGAGAGCTTCTACCAGGGCGCCCCCAAGCTCTCCGACCTCGCCGCGCAGACGCTGCGCGCGTGGCGGCAGCAGCATCCGGGCGAGAAGATCAGCCACCTCGTGCTCGACTCCACCTACTGGGACCCGGACGACAACTGGGACCCGACGTGGCCGCGCACCGAGCAGACGATCGGCTACCAGCCGGAGGTCACGGCGCTGCAGGTGGACGGCGACCGCGCGGACCCGACCAAGAGCACGAGCCCGCGCAGCACCGACCCGATCGGCCGAGCCGGCCAGTTCTTCCTCGAGGCGCTGCACGCCGCCGACACGACGGGGGTCCTCGCCTCGGACGTCGCCGTCACGCAGGGCGCCGCCGACTCCACCGCGGTGCAGCTCGGCGAGGTCGACTCCCAGCCCGTCGCGACGCTCATCGACCAGATGCTCATCGTGAGCGACAACACGATCGCGGAGATGCTCGCGCGCGTCGTGTCGAAGCAGGAGGGGATGGACGGCTCCTCCGCGTCACTGCAGGGGGCGATCACGCAGGGGCTGCAGGCCTACGGCATCCCCACCGCCGGCATCACGATCATCGACGGGAGCGGCGAGAGCGCGAACAACGCCGTCGCGCCCGCCTACGTCGCCCAGCTGCTCGTCAAGATCCTCCATCGCGACCAGAACCTCGGTGTGCTCTACGACGGTCTGCCCGTCGCGGGCCGGACGGGCAGCCTCGCGAGCCGCTTCACCGGCCCGAACGCCGTGGCACGGGGGCACGTCGTCGCGAAGACGGGATGGATCGACACGGCCTACACCCTCGCGGGCGTCGTCGACGCGGAGGACGGCACGCAGCTCACGTTCGCCTTCTACGCGATCGGGGACGACGTGCAGGACAACGCGAAGATCGCGCTCGACACCCTCGCGACGGGCGTCTACACGTGCGGCGACAATCTCGCCAACACGTGATCCGACGCGTCCCGCGCGCGAGCGGCGTGCCGGGCGGCGCGAGACGGAGCAGAATGGACTCGTGGCCCGGGCCCTCCTCATCGTCGACGTGCAGAACGACTTCACGGAGGGCGGCGCGCTCGGGGTCGCGGGCGGGGCGGAGGTCGCGCGCCGCATCACAGCGTACGTGCGCGAGCACCGCGACGACTACGCGCACGTGATCGCCTCCCGCGACTGGCACCACGGGGACGACGACAACGGCGGCCACTTCGCGCTCGACGGCGTGCCCGACTTCACCGAGACGTGGCCGCCGCACTGCGTGGCGGGGACGCCGGGCGCGGAGTACCACCCCGCGCTCGACACGACGCTCGTCGACGTGCACGTGCGCAAGGGACAGGGCGTGCCCGCCTACTCGGCGTTCGAGGGCACGACGGACGACGGACGACCGCTGCCGGTCGCGCTCGAGGACCTCGGGATCGACGACGTCGACGTCGTCGGGATCGCGACCGACTACTGCGTGCGCGCCTCCGCGCTCGACGCGGCCGGCGTGGGGCATCGCGTGCGCGTGCTCACCGACCTCGTGGCGGGCGTCGCGCCGACCACGAGCCGGGCGGCGCTCGAGGAGCTCGAGGCCGCGGGCGTCGAGCTCGTCCCGAGCGGCGGCGTCTGAGGATCCGAGGACGAGGCGCCGCCGTGGGGCGGCCCGAGGAGGGAGTTGACCGGATGGACGAGTCCGCACTGCTGCAGAGCGTGCCCGACCGCCTGCTCATCGGGGGCGAGTGGGTCGAGGCGTCCTCGGGCGCGAGGTTCGAGGTGCACGATCCGGCGACGGGCGCGGTGCTGCGCTCCGTCGCGGACGCGACGCCCGAGGACGGCGTGCGCGCGCTCGACGCCGCCGTCGCGGCGCAGCCCGCGTGGGCGTCGACCGCGCCGCGCGCGCGTGCGGACATCCTGCGCCGCACGTGGCAGCTCGTGCAGGACCATGCGGACGACCTCGCGCTCCTCATGACCCTCGAGATGGGCAAGCCGCTCGCCGAGGCGCGCGGCGAGGTCGCCTACGGCAGCGAGTTCCTGCGCTGGTTCGGCGAGGAGGCCGTGCGCATCGCCGGGCGGTACGCCGTCGCCCCGGAGGGCACGGGACGCATGATCGTGAGCAAGCATCCGGTCGGCCCGTGCTACTTCATCACGCCGTGGAACTTCCCGCTCGCGATGGCCACGCGCAAGATCGGGCCCGCGCTCGCCGCGGGCTGCACGGTCGTGCTCAAGCCCGCCGAGCTCACGCCGCTCACGACGCTCTACCTCGCGACGCTCTTCGAGCAGGCGGGGCTGCCGGCGGGTGTCGTCAACATCGTGACCACGACCGCGAGCGGACCCGTCTCGGAGCCGATCATCGCCGACCCGCGCTTGCGCAAGCTGAGCTTCACGGGGTCGACGGGCGTCGGCAAGCGGCTCATCGCCCAGAGCGCGCAGAACGTGCTGCGCACCTCGATGGAGCTCGGCGGCAACGCGCCGTTCCTCGTCTTCGAGGACGCCGACCTGGACACGGCCGTGGACGCGGCGATGCTCGCGAAGTTCCGCAACATCGGGGAGGCGTGCACGGCCGCCAACCGCTTCCTCGTGCACGCGAGCGTCGCCGACGAGTTCACGCGCCGGATCACCGAGCGCGTGCGTGGCCTGCGCATCGGGCGCGGGACCGAGGAGGGGGTCTCGATCGGTCCGCTCATCAACGACGCCGCCGTCGCGAAGGCCGAGCGGCTCGTGAGCGACGCCGTCGAGCGCGGGGCGCAGCTCGTCCTCGGCGGCGAGCGCGTCGACCGCCCAGGGACCTTCTTCGCCCCGACCGTCGTCGCGGGGGTGCGCGCAGGCAGCGAGATCCTGCGCGAGGAGATCTTCGGCCCCGTCGTCTCGATCGTGCCGTTCGAGGACGAGGACGAGGCCGTGCGTCTCGCGAACGCGACCGAGTACGGCCTCGTGAGCTACGTCTTCACGCGCGACCTCGCGCGCGGGCAGCGGATGATCGAGCGGCTCGAGACGGGCATGATGGGGCTCAACGTGGGCGTCGTGTCGAACGCGGCCGCGCCCTTCGGCGGCGTCAAGCAGAGCGGGATCGGGCGCGAGGGCGGGATCGAGGGCATCGAGGAGTACCTCGAGACCAAGTACACGCTCACGCGCGACCCCTTCGCGCGCTGACGCCGCCGCCCCCTTCGGCGTTTGTGACACGCGCGCGGGGATTCCCGCCGCGCGTGTCACAAATGCGCTGGGAGGGGAGGGGAGGAGACGGGGGAGCGAGCGCGCGGGGCGATCACACGAGCAACTGGTGCCTGGCGAGCTCGCGGTAGAGGGGCGTCGAGCGCACGAGCTCGGAGTGCGTGCCGACCCCGACGACACGGCCCTGGTCGAGCACCACGATCGTGTCCGAGTCGACGACCGTGGAGAGACGGTGGGCGACGACGATGAGCGTGCGGTCCTCGGCGACGGCGTCGATCGCCTCCCGCAGCAGCTGCTCGTTGAGGCCGTCGAGCGAGGACGTCGACTCGTCGAGCAGGAGGACGGGCGGCGCGGCGAGCAGCGTGCGCGCGATCGCGAGCCGCTGGCGCTCGCCGCCGGAGAGCATGATCCCGTTCTCGCCGACGGGCGCGGAGAGCCCGAGCTCGCTCCGATCGAGGACGTCCCCCAGGTTGACGGCGCGCAGCACCTCCACGCACTCCTCGTCGGTCGCGTCGGCCTTCACGAGGCGGAGGTTGTCGGCGAGCGTTCCCGCGAGCACCGGCGCGTCCTGCTCGACGTAGCCGATCTGGGCGCGCAGCGCCGTGCGGTCGAGCGCGCGGATGTCGACGCCGCCGAGCCGGATGACGCCCTCGGTCGGGTCGTAGAACCGCTCGATGAGCGCGAGGACGGTGCTCTTGCCGGCCCCGGACGGGCCGACGAGCGCCGTGCGCGTGCCGCGTGCCGCCGCGAAGCTCACGTCGTGGAGCACGGTGCGCTCGGACTCTGCGTCGACGCCGAGCTCGGCGGCGAGGAGCTTCTCGCTCTCGGTCGCGAACGCGCGGGCTGGATAGCGGAAGGTCACGTGCTCGAAGGAGATCGCCGCGTCCGTCGCGACGGGCCGCTCCGTGCGCACGGTCGCGTCGGCGTCGGTCTCGCCGGGCAGGGCCGTGATCTCCTCGATGCGCCCGAGCGCGCCGAGGGCCTGGCTCACCGAGGTGACCGCGCCGAATGCCTGGCCGAGCGGCATGATCATGAGGAACAGGAAGAGGATGAAGGCGACGAGGTCCGCGATCGTGATCGCGCCGCTCGCGACGCGGAAGCCGCCGACGCCGAGCACGACGAGGAACGAGGCCTGCATCGCGATGCCCGCGACGGGCACGACGAGCGCGGAGGCGCGCGCGACGCGCACGCCGGCGTTCCAGGCGCCGCGCGCGTGGCCCTCGATCGAGGCGATCTCCCGGTCGCCCGCGTTCGACGCACGCACGGTGCGGATGGCCCCGATCGCGCGCTCGACGCTCGCGGCGAGGTCGCCGACCTTCTGCTGCTGATCGCGGCTCGCGCGCCGGATGCGCGTGGAGAGCGCGCCGACGACGAGCACGGACGCGGCGATCACGAGCACCGTGAACGCGAGGAGCACGGGGTCGATGACGAGCATCCCGATGAGCGCCCCGAGGAACACGAAGGCGCCGCCGATCGCGTCGACGAGCCCTTGCGTGAGCACGGCGTAGAGCATCGTCGTGTCCGATCCGACGCGCGAGACGAGGTCGCCCGTGCGACGCGTGTCGAACTCCGCGATGGGCAGGCGCAGGATGCGGCGCACGAGCCGCTGGCGCGCGGAGAGCACGACCGAGGTGCCCGTGCGCTGCAGGAGGTAGTGCTGCACGCCGTTGAGCGCGCCGTACACGACGACGAGCGCGACGATCGCCCACACGATGCCCCCCAGCGGTCGGCCGTGCTGCACGAGGCCGATCACCTGGCTCACGAGCGCGGGCTGGGCGAGGGACGCGGCCGCCCCGGCGAGGCTCAGCACGACGACGAGGATGAGGGTGCGCCTGTGCTCGAGGAGGTAGGGCAGGAGGTCGGAGAACCGCGCGCGCGGTCCGTCGTCCTTCGCGGGACGCCGGAACGGGCTGCGGCGGGCGGGCGTGGAGGTGCTCATGGGTCCTTTCCGGGCTTCGTCTCTAGCGTCGGCCGTACTTCTTGTGAACCGCCTGACGGCTCACGCCGAGGCACAGCGCGATGAGCTGCCAGGAGCACCCCGCGTTGCGCGCGCGGCGCACCGTGACGGCCTCGTACCGGTCGAGCTCGCGGCGGAGCTCGGCGATGGCCCTGAGCGCGGAGACGGGGTCCTCGGAGCCGGCGCCGGAGGCGAGGGTGGAGATGGCGTCGATCGACATGGTGTCAACCATAGTTGACGTCTCGCGGAACGTCAACTTGGGTTGACGGGGGTGAGGGGAAGCACTCATGGCGGCGGACGGCGCCCGTCGGGGCGGGCCGCCCCTCGCGTCAGACGACGCCCTTCGTGAGCGCGAAGCAGCAGTAGGGCATGGTCTCTCGGGTCTGCACGACCGCGTATGCGCGCGCCGCGCGCTCGTAGAACGAGAAGCGGGGGAGCGCCTCGAACTCGAGCTCGCGCCCGTCGTGCCGGCGCGCCGTCGCGAGCACCTGCTCCTGCCGCTCGTTGAGGGCCGAGGGGTCGTCCTGTGGGCCCATGCGCGCAAGCGGCCGATCGACGAACGTGTCGAGCGGGAACACCCCGAGGATCGCGTCGACGACGCGAGCGGTGTCCTCGACGTCGACGCGCACGATCGGGAGTCCCGTCGAGAACGCGGGGAAGTTGCGATCGGCGACGACGAGCTCGTCGCCGTGTCCCATCTCGTCGAGGATCTTGAGCAGCGCGCCGCTCAGCAGCGGGTCGATTCCCTTGAGCACCCCTCCAGCCTAGGCGAGCGACCGAGCGGCGACCCGTCCCCGGGGAGCTGCGCGGTCGCGCGCCGCCCCTGCTCACGGCCGTCGCGTCCGGCCCTCCGGTGTCGCGCCGCTCGTCACGGTGCGAGCGAGCCCGCGCTGCCCGCCTGCTCGAGGTCGACGTCCTTCGTCTCGCGCGTGAGCAGGAGGGCGACGAGCGTGACGACCGCCGCGCCCGAGAGATAGAGGCCGACGAGCAGGATGTCGCCGTCCGCCGCCCACAGCGCGAGGGCGACCGTCGGCGCGAGGGACGCGCCGAGGATGCTCGCGACGTTGTACGCGATCCCCGATCCCGTGTAGCGCACAGCGGTCGGGAAGAGCTCGGGCAGGAGGGCGCCCATGGGCCCGAACGTGAGGCCCATGAGCGCGAGCCCGACGACGAGGAAGGAGACCGTGCCGAGCACCGATCCGCGCGATCCCGCGAACCACACCTGGAAGGTGAGGCCGAAGAGCAGGATCGCGATCGTCGTGACGACGAGGACGCGCTTGCGGCCGAACCGGTCCGCGAGCCAGCCGGCGACGGGCGTGAGCGCGCCGAAGAAGACGACGCCGATGAGCAGGAGGCCGAGGAACTCGTTGCGCGAGTAGCCGAGGCCGACCTTGACGCCCGTGGCCGGCGTCGTCGGCGCCGTGCCGTAGGTGAGCGTGAACGTCGTCATGAAGTAGAAGAGCACGTAGGTCGCGACCATGATGAGGGTGCCGCCGACGAGCTGCCGCCAGTTCGAGCGCAGCACCGCGCCGAGCGGCACCCGTGCGAGACGGCCCCGCTCCGCGGCCCGGCGGAAGACCGGCGCCTCGACGAGACGCATGCGCACGTACACGCCGACGAGCACGAGCACGGCGCTCAGGAGGAACGGCACGCGCCACGCCCACGCCACGAACGCGTCGGCGGGGAGGGTGAGGGAGAGCACGAGGAACAGGCCGTTGGCGAGGATGAAGCCGATCGGCGCGCCCAGCTGCGGCGTGCTCCCGAAGATGCCGCGTCGCGCCTCGGGCGCGTTCTCGGTCGCGAGGAGGGCGGCGCCGCTCCACTCGCCGCCGAGCCCGACGCCCTGGCCGAAGCGCAGCACGCTCAGGAGCGCGGGCGCCCACACGCCGATCGCGTCGAAGCCCGGCAGGCATCCGATGAGGAACGTGGAGACGCCCATCGTGAGCAGGGAGGCCACGAGCGTGGTCTTGCGCCCGATCCGGTCGCCGAAGTGCCCGAACAGCACGGACCCGACGGGGCGCGCGAAGAACGCGAGGGCGAACGTGACGAACGAGGACAGCTGCGCCGCGACGGTGCTCTCGCTCGGGAAGAAGAGCGACGGGAAGACGAGCACGGCGGCGGTCGAGTAGACGTAGAAGTCGTAGAACTCGATCGATGTGCCGACGAGGCTCGCGATGACGACGCGCGAGCGGGGGTTCACGAGGACGGGCGCGGTGGACGTGGACATGGTGCTCCGGAGACGGGGAGGAACGCGCACGGGAGCGGCGGATGCGCGCTCGACCGCGCGGCACTGCGAGAGAGGGTTCGCTTGTGGCGAACCCTCTCAGCCTACGCCTCGTCAGCGCTCGCCGTCGCGCAGGGCGCGCAGGGCGAGCGCGGTCGCGAGCGCGGCCTCCGCGGCCTCCGCGCCCTTGTCCTCGCGCGAGCCGGGCAGGCCCGCGCGGTCGATCGCCTGCTCCTCGGTGTCGACGGTGAGCACGCCGAAGCCCACGGGCTTGCCGGTGTCGAGCGCGACGCGCGTGAGCCCGTCGGTAGCCGCGGAGGACACGTACTCGAAGTGCGGCGTGCCCCCGCGGATGACGACCCCGAGCGCGACGACGGCGTCCGCTCCGCCCTCGAGCGCGGCCTTGCACACGACGGGCAGCTCGAAGCTCCCCGGCACGCGCACCTCGCGCACGCTCGCGCCCGCGCGGTCGAGCCGCCGTCGGGCCCCCTCGAGCAGGCCCGTCATGATGCGCTCGTGCCACTGCGCGGCGACGACGACGACGGTGAGGCCGCGGCCGTCCACCTCGAGCTCGGGCGACCCCTCGCCGCTCACTGGGCGCTCTCCTCGAGGCGGGCGAGCAGCCGCTCGCTCGAGATGTCGGAGGGGAGCCGGTGGCCCATCCGGTCGCGCTTCGTCGCGAGGTACTGCTCGTTCTCCGCGCCGACGCCCACGACGAGCGGCACGAGCTCCTCGACCTCGATGCCGTGCGTCGCGAGCTGCCGCGCCTTCTCGGGGTTGTTGCTGAGGAGCCGGATGCGCGAGATGCCGAGGTCCTCGAGGATGCCCGCCGCGGCGCCGTAGTCACGGGCGTCGGCGGGCAGCCCGAGCGCGAGGTTCGCGTCGAGCGTGTCGAGTCCCTGCTCCTGCAGGCGGTACGCGCGCAGCTTGTTGATGAGGCCGATGCCGCGGCCCTCGTGACCGCGCAGATAGACGACCACGCCGCCCTCCTTCTGGATCCGGTCGAGCGAGGCCTGCAGCTGCCGGCCGCACTCGCACTTGAGCGAGCCGAACACCTCGCCCGTGAGGCACTCCGAGTGCACGCGCACGAGCGCGCCGTCCGCGGGCTGCCCGCTCACGACGGCGAGGTGGTCGGCGCCCGTCGTGCGATCGCGGTAGGCCCGCATGCGCAGCGTGCCGTGCGTCGTGGGCACGTTCGTCTCGACCTCGAAGCGCACGCTCGAGCGCGGGGCGGACGTGCGGACCGCCTCGTCACCGTTCGCGTCCTCCCGCGCCGTCGCGCCCGCCTCGAGGTGCTCGACGAGCTCCTCGATCGTGATGACGGGCACGTTCTCGCGCTCGCCGAAGGCGAGCAGGGCGGGCAGGCGCATCATCTCGCCGTCGTCGCCGACGATCTCGCAGATCGCCGCGACGGGCGTGAGGCCGGCGAGCAGGAGCAGGTCCACGGCGGCCTCGGTGTGCCCGTTGCGCTCGCGCACGCCGCCGTCCACGGCGCGCAGGGGCAGGATGTGGCCGGGCCGGTTGAGGCTCGCGGGGGTCGAGGCCGGGTCGGCGAGCACGCGCAGCGTGTGAGCGCGGTCGGCGGCGCTGATGCCCGTGCTGAGGCGGTCGGCGGCGTCGACCGAGACCGTGTAGTTGGTTCCGCGCGGGTCGGCGTTCGCGGCGACCATGACGGGGAGCTCGAGCCGGTCCGCGATCGCGTTCGTCATGGGTGCGCAGATGAACCCGGAGGAGTTGCGGACCGTCCACGCGATCCACTCCTGCGTCGCGGACTGGGCGGCGAGGACGACGTCGCCCTCGTTCTCGCGGCTCTCGTCGTCCACGACGATGATGGGCCGTCCGGCGCGCAGCGCGTCGAGGGCGGTGGGGATGTCGGCGAGAGTCATGCCGGCCTCCTCTCGGCCGCGGCGGCAGGGGCATCCTCGGCGACCGAGTGCGCGCCCGCGAGCGCGCCGAGGCGCAGCAGGCGCTCGACGTGCCGGGCGAGCACGTCGGTCTCGACGTTCACGCGATCGCCCGGCGCCCGGAGGCCGAGCGTCGTCACGGCGAGCGTCTCGGGGATGAGCGACACCTCGAGCCAGTCGTCCCCGACGTCCGAGACGGTGAGGGAGACGCCGTCGAGGGCGATCGATCCCTTGCGGGCGACGAGCGGCGCGAGCCCGGGATCGAGGGAGAGCCGCACGACGCGCCACGCGCTGCCCTCCGCGAGCGAGAGCACGGTCGCGGTGCCGTCGACGTGTCCCTGCACGATGTGGCCGCCGAGGCGCGCGCCGAGGGCGGCCGCGCGCTCGAGGTTGACGCGCCTGCCGGGCGTCGCGGAGTCGAGCGTGCTGAGCGCGAGCGTCTCGGCCATGACGTCCGCGGTGAACCAGTCGTGCCCCTGGTCGACGACCGTGAGGCACACGCCGTCGACCGCGATCGAGGCTCCGTGCACGGCGTCGGAGACCGCGAGCGGCCCGCGCACGGTGAGCCGGCCGGCGCCCGCCGACTCCTCCCAGGCGAGGATCTCGCCGAGCTCTTCGATGATTCCGGTGAACACTAGGGTGTCCTCCCTTCCGCTCGCGCCGATCGCGCGAGAAGCAGCACGTCATCCCCGAGGCGCTCGACCGCGTCGAGGCGCAGTCGGCGCGCGTCGGCGAGGGTGGGGATCCCGATGTCGCCGATCGCGAGCCGGTCGCCGCCGACGAGGGTCGGGGCGAGGTAGACCGCATAGTCGTCGACGAGGTCCGCCGCGACGAGCGCGGTCGCGAGCGTCGGGCCGCCCTCGACGTACACGCGGCGCACGCCGCGGTCGTAGAGGTCGCGCAGGATCGCGGCGAGGTCGCGGCTGCGCGTCTCGACGAGGCCCGCGGGGTGGCGTCGCACGCGCGCGTCAGCGGGCACGGGGCGCTCGCCGACGACGACGGGCATGGGCTGCACGGGCATGAGCTCGCCCGCGTCGCCGCGGGCGGTGAGCTCGGGGTCGTCGGCGAGCACGGTCCCCGTGCCGACGAGGATCGCGTCGGCGCGTGCACGCTGCTCATGCACGCGCTGCCGCGCGGCGGTGCCCGTGATCCACCGGCTCGTGCCGTCGGCGGCGGCGACGCGGCCGTCGAGCGTCGCGGCCCACTTGAGCAGGACGAACGGACGGCCGAGACGCTCCGCGGTGAGCCATGGCCGCAGGAACTCGCCGACCTCCTCCGCGAGCACGCCGCCGGTGACCTCGACGCCCGCAGCGCGCAGGCGCGCGGCGCCGCCCCCCGAGAGCCGTCCGGGATCCTCGACGGCGTACACGACGCGGCGCACGCCCGCGGCGATGAGCGCCTCGGTGCACGGGCCGGTGCGGCCGTAGTGGTTGCACGGCTCGAGCGTCACGACGGCGGTGAGGCCGCGGGCGTCGGGGACGCGGGAGAGGGCATCGACCTCGGCGTGCGGCGTTCCGGCGCCGCGGTGCCAGCCCTCCGCGACGATCGTGCCCGTCGCGTCGAGGAGCACGCATCCGACCTGGGGGTTGACGCCCGTGGCGGGGCCGCGCTCGGCGAGCGCGAGCGCATGGCGCATCGCCGTCCGCTCGTCCGTCATGCCTGCCCCGTCCTGCTCGCTCGACGCGGGCTCCGGGGTGGTCGACGACCGGCGGCGCGGCATCGCCGCACCACGCGCGCTGCCTCCCATCCGGACTTTCACCGTCGGTCCCGGAATTCCACCGGATCAACCCCGAAGGGCTCGCGGACTGTCACCGCCGGTTCGGACTTGCACCGACCCCGGAGCACGCTGTGCTTACCAGACTACCCAACGCTCGCGCGGTGCGAGTATTCCCGCGGGGGAGGGGGCTCAGGCGACGCCGGAGTCGAGGAGCGCGCGCGCCGTGCCGCTGTCGATGAAGAGGTCGGTCACGAACGAGGCCGCGAGCGCCCCGCGCAGCGCCTCGACCTTCGAGACGCCCGAGACGACGCACATGCGCCGCGGCGTGCGGCGCAGCGTCGCCGGGTCGGGGCCCGTCGACCGCTCGTTGAGCGGGATGCCCTCGTAGGATCCGTCGGCGCGGTAGAAGACGGTCGCCATGTCGCCGACGACGCCGTGCTCGGCGAGGGAGCGCAGATCGTTCTCGTCGAGGTATCCGGCCGTGTAGACGTGGCTGGGCACCTCCGCGCGCGGCGAGCCGAGCCCGAACAGCGCGACGTCCATGCGGCGCTGCACCTCGAGCACGCGGCGGATGCTGCGCTCGCGCCACAGCGCGGCCTTCGTCGCGGGGTCGTCGAAGAACGCGGGCACGGGGAACTGCTGCACGAGCGCGCCGAACGCGTCGCCGAAGCGCTGCAGGATCTGGCTCGCGTAGATGATGCCCGTCGTCTGCGGGTTCGCGGCGCCGTTGAGCTGCACGATCTGCGAGTTGTGGGTCGTCTTCGGTACGAGGTGGCGTCCGACGGCGCTCATCGTCGAGCCCCACGCGATGCCCATCGTCATGTTGGAGTCGAAGTACCGCACGAGGGTGCGCGCGGTGTGCATGGCGACGCGCTCGAGCCGGTCGGCCTCGCTCATGACATCGGGCAGCTGCACGACGTGCGCGAGCACGCCGTAGCGCCGCTGGAACTCCCGCTCGATCTGGTCGGGCATCTCCTGGGGCGAGCGCACGCGGATCTCGACGAGGCCCGTCGAGCGCGCGTGCGACAGCAGCCGTGAGACAGACGAGCGCGACGTGCCGAGCTCGGCGGCGATCGCCTCCATGGTCTGGTCCTGCAGATAGTACATGCGCGCGGCGGCGAGCGCGGCACGGGACCTGCGGGAGTCGACGTCGTCCGCGGGGGTGCTCGTCGCCGCGCGCGGCATGCCGCGCTGATTCGTCGTCATGGTGCCGCCCTCCGCCTGCACATATGTGCAGCTCACTTGACCATCGTTGTGGGGAAGACCACGCTGTAGTTGTCGCACACCGAGGGGCCCATCCGCAAGCGACGCATCCGCGATCCCCTCTCCCCGCCCTCCGGCGACGGCGCCGGACCGTCCACGAGCACGAGTCCGGGAGGACATCCATGGCACCGACGACAGCCGCCGACGCGACGGGAGCGCGCCGCGACGTGCGCCCCGACGTCGCGCGCCTCATCGAGCGCCCGAGCGCGCGCGTGCTTGTCGTGGGGGGCGGCATCAACGGGATCGCGACCTTCCGCGACCTCGCCCTCCAGGGCGTCGACGTCGTGCTCGTCGAGCGCAGCGACTACGTCTCGGGCGCGTCCGCCGCCTCGTCGCACATGATCCACGGCGGCATCCGCTACCTCGAGAACGGCGAGTTCCGGCTCGTCGCCGAGGCCGTGCGCGAGCGCAACCGGCTCGTGCGGCTCGCCCCGCACTACGTCAAGCCGCTGCAGACGACCGTGCCGATCTTCTCCGTGTTCTCCGGCCTGCTCGCCGCGCCGCTGCGCTTCCTCACCCACGAGCAGCGCCGGCCGAAGGAGCGCGGCGCGCTCCTGATCAAGATCGGCCTCTCGATCTACGACTCCTTCTCGCGCGACGGGGGAGCCGTGCCCCGTCACCGCTTCCTCGGCCGGGCGCGGTCCCTCGCGGAGCTGCCCGCGCTCAACCCGCGGATCGAGTACACCGCGAACTACTACGACGCGTCCATGCACGACCCCGAGCGCCTCGCCCTCGACGTGCTCGCCGACGGCCGCGCCGCGGGGGGCCGCAGCGCCAACTACGTCGAGGCGATCGGAGCGGACGCGCGGGGCGTGCGCGTGCGCGATCGCGTGAGCGGCGCCGAGCTCACGATCGCCGCCGACCTCGTCGTCAACGCCTCCGGTCCGTGGACGGATCTCACGAACGACGCCTTCGGCGTCCCGACGCGCTTCATGGGCGGCACGAAGGGCTCCCACATCGTGCTCGACCACCCCGAGCTGCTCGAGGCCACCAAGGGGCGGGAGATCTTCTTTGAGAACGACGACGGGCGCATCGTGCTCATCTACCCGATCAAGGGGCGCGTCATGATCGGCACGACCGACATCGACGCCGACCCGCGCGAGCCCGCCGTGTGCACGGAGGACGAGGTCGACTACTTCTTCGACCTCGTCGGACACGTCTTCCCCGGCATCCGTCTCGACCGCTCCCAGATCGTCTACCGCTTCTCCGGCATCCGGCCGCTGCCCCGCCACGACGACACGCAGCCGGGGTTCGTCTCTCGTGACTACCGCATCGTGCCGGGCACCATGCCGGACGGACGGCCGCTGCTGAGTCTCGTGGGCGGCAAGTGGACGACCTTCCGCGCGCTCGGCGAGCACCTCGCGAACGAGGCGCTCGAGCGCATCGGCGCGCCGCGGCGCACGAGCACCGAGGACCGGCCGATCGGCGGAGGCGCCGGGTTCCCGCGGGACGACGCGGCGCGGGAGGCGTGGATCGTCGCCCACGCGCGATCCGTCGACCGCGCGCGCGTCTCGATGCTCCTCGACCGCTATGGCACGACCGCGGCCGACGTGATCGCCGCGCTCTGCGCGCAGGACGCGCCGCTCGCGTCCGCGCCCGACTACAGCACCGACGAGATCCGTCGGCTCGCGGCGGAGGAGGGCGTCGTCCACCTCGCGGACGTCGTGTTCCGCCGCACGAGCCTCGCCTTCACGGGCTCGCTCAGCCTGCCGCTGCTCGAGGAGCTCGCCGAGCTCGTGGGCGACGTGCTCGGATGGGAGGCGGACGAGCGCGAGGCGGAGGTCGCCTCCCTCGTCGCCGAGCTCGCGACGCGCCACGGCGTGCTCCTGCGCGAGAGACGCGCCGCGGGCGCGTCCGCCGCGACCGGGCACGCGGAGGACTGAGCACGTGGCGGAGCACGTCCTCGCGATCGACCAGGGGACGACGAGCACGCGGGCGCTCATCGTCGACCATGCCGGGTCCGTCGTCGCGCTCGCCCAGCGCGAGCACCGGCAGCTCCTGCCGCGGCCGGGCTGGGTCGAGCACGATCCGCGCGAGATCTGGGACAACACGCGCGAGGTCGTCGGCGAGGCCCTCGCGCGTGCCGACATCACGCGGCACGACGTCGTCGCGGTGGGGATCACGAACCAGCGCGAGACGACGGTCGTGTGGGACCGCCGCACGGGCGAGCCCGTGCACCCCGCGATCGTGTGGCAGGACACGCGCACGCAGGACATCGTCGACCGCCTCGCCGCCGACGGGGGCGTCGACCGCTTCGCCGACCGGGTGGGGCTCCCCCTCGCGACGTACTTCGCGGGCACCAAGCTCGCGTGGATCCTCGAGAACGTCGACGGGGCCCGCGAGCGCGCCGAGGCAGGGGACCTCGCGTTCGGCACGACCGACAGCTGGGTGCTGTGGAACCTCACGGGCGGCCCCGACGGCGGCGTGCACGCGACGGACGTCACGAACGCTTCGCGCACCCTCTTCATGGACTTGCGCACGCTCGCGTGGGACGAGGAGATCCTCGACGTCTTCCGCGTGCCGCGCGCGATGCTCCCGCGGATCCGCTCGTCGGCCGAGGTGTACGGCCACGCCGAGTCCTCGAGCCTCCTGCGTGAGGTGCCCATCGCGGGCATCCTCGGCGACCAGCAGGCCGCGACGTTCGGTCAGGCGGCGTTCGCCC
>JAATFA010000058.1 GCA_015655445.1 Actinomycetales bacterium
CACGATCATGTCGACGTCGCGCAGCTCGCCGAGCTCGCGCAGCTCGAGCGGGGTGAACTTCACCTGCATCGGGCCGCGCCGCCCGAACACGTGCACATCGGTCACGGGAGACGCCTTGAGTCCGCGGTAGACGTTGTCCGGGATCTCGGTGGGCAGCAGGTCGTCGGCGTGCTTGGCCAAGATCCGGGCGACGTCGAGGGCGACGTTCCCGTTGCCGATGACGGCGACGCTGGATGCCTCCAGCGGCCATTCGCGCGGGTAGTCCGGGTGGCCGTCGTACCAGCTCACGAAATCGGCGGCCCCGTAGCTGCCGGGCAGGTCGATGCCGGGGATGTCGAGGGAGGCGTCGCGCACCGCGCCCGTCGCGAAGACGACCGCGTGATAGTGCTGCTTGAGGTCCTCGAGGGTGATGTCGCGCCCGTACAGGACGTTGCCGAAGACGCGGATGCCGCCACGGTCGAGCACGTCGCGCAGGGCCGTGATGATGTTCTTGATGCGCGGATGGTCAGGCGCGACGCCGTACCGCACGAGGCCATAGGGGGCGGGCAGCTGCTCGAACAGGTCGATGGAGACCTCGAAGGCGCGCTCGCGCTTGAGCAGGATGTCGGCGGCGTAGATCCCCGCCGGGCCGGCGCACACGATCGCGAGCCGGAGCTTGGTCATGTTCCCTCTTCCTCGACTTGTTCCCTGGACGCCGGCACGCGCACGATCGCGCCGCGTGCCGGCGTCGAGCCGGCGGCCGACTCAGTTGCTGCGTTCGACGATGGAGGCCGCGAAGCGCGTGAGCGCCTTCTTCACGGGCCCCTGCGGAAGCGGCTCGAGCGCGCTCACGGCGGCGTCCGCCCAGCGCCGCGCCTCCACGAGCGTCGCCTCGGTGACGGGATGCGAGCGCAGGGTCGCGACCGCGTCCTCGAAGTCGGCGATCGCGACCGGGTCGCCGCCCGTCTCCGCCGCGTCGACGTCGCGCTCGATGCGCTCGAGGAGCTCGGCGGCCTTCGCGTCGCCTGCCGCCTCCCTGCGCAAGTAGAGCAGCGGAAGGGTCGCGACGCCCGACCGCAGGTCGGTGCCCGCGGCCTTGCCCGTGCGCTCGACCTCGGCGGAGAGGTCGATGACGTCGTCGATGAGCTGGAAGGCCACGCCGATCCGCTCGCCGAACTCGCGCAGCGGGATCCGGTACGCCTCGGGCGCCTCGCCGAACACGACCCCCATCTCGGCGGCCGTCGCGATGAGCGAGCCGGTCTTGTCGGCGAGCACGCTCAAGTAGTGCGCGACCGGGTCCTCGCCCTCGCGCGGGCCGATCGTCTCGTGCAGCTGCCCGAGCACGAGGCGCTCGAACGTGCGGGCCTGGATCGTGAGCGCTCGCTCGCCGAGCGAGGCGACGAGCACGCTCGCGCGCGCGAAGAGCAGGTCGCCAGTGAGGATGGCGACGGAGTTGCCCCACACGTGCTGCGCGCTCGGCACCCCCCGACGCAGCTCCGCCTCGTCCATGACGTCGTCGTGGTACAGCGAGGCGAGGTGGGTGATCTCGACCGCCTTCGCCGCCGTGATGACGCGGGGGTTGTTGCCCTCCCCGAGCTGGGCAGTGAGGAGGGTGAGCACGGGGCGCACGCGCTTGCCGCCCGCCTCGAGCAGGTAGCGGCTCGTGGCGTCCGCGATCTCGTCGGCGAAGCCCGTCTCGGCGATGAGGCCCGCCTCGACCTCCTCGAGACCACGCTCGATCTCGGCGGCGAAGCGGCGCTCGGCGCTCGAGGCGAAGAGACGCTCGCCGAGCCCGAGCGAGGAGCTCAGCGCCGTGCTCCGCCGGGTGCGGGTGCCGCCGCGGGCGATCGCCACGCTCACTCCGCCCGTCTCTGCTCGGCCCGCTGCGGGGCGGACGACCGCTCGGCCGGCATCGTCGGGTGTGGCTGCTCGGCCGGATGCGAGGTCGCGGACTGCGGCTCGGGCTGCGGGACCGGCGGCGACGCGTCGGCCGCGCGGGCCTCGGCCGCGCGCTGCCGCGGACGCTGCACGGCGCGCAGACGACGGGCCGCCGAGGCGCGGATCGCGGCGTCCTCGGGCTTGTGCCCGCGGTGCAGCGCGACGACGCCCGCGGAGAGGTTGCGATAGGCGACGCGCGTGAAGCCGACGCCGCGGATCCACTGGCTGAGCGTCGCCTGGTCCGGCCACGAGCGGATCGACTCCGCGAGGTACTCGTACGCCTCCGGATTCGAGCTCGCGACCCCCGCGACGGCGGGCATGACGAGCCGCAAGTACGCACGGTAGCCGGCGCGCAGCACGCCGATCGGCGGACGCGAGAACTCGCACACGACGAGCCGACCGCCCGGCTTGGTGACGCGGTACATCTCGGCGAGCGCCACGAGCGGGCTCTCGACGTTGCGCAGGCCGAAGCTCACCGTCACGGCGTCGAACTCGTCGTCCCCGAAGGGGAGCCGTTCCGCGTCGGCGACCTGGAACTCGATCGTCGGATGCCGCTGCCGGGCGAGCTCGATCATCCCCTCCGAGATGTCGACGCCCACGACCGTCGCGCCCGACCGCGCGAGCGCGGCGGAGCTCGTGCCCGTGCCCGCGGCGACGTCGAGGATGCGCTCGCCGGGGGCGGGGGCGACCGCGCGCACGGTCGCGAGCCGCCACAGCGGCGCGCTGCCGACGGAGAGCAGGGCGTTGGTGAGGTCGTAGCGCTTCGCGACCGCGTCGAACATGCCGGCCACGCGCTCCGGCCGCTTGTCCATGTCGAGCCCGCTCATCGCCCTCCAGTCTAGTGAGGATGGGCATGTCGCCGGCGGTCTAGGGTGGAAGCCGTGAGGAGGCCAGCGGCATCGGCGCTCACCGTGTCGACCGTCCCCTTCGAGCCCGGTCCCGACCTGCTCGCGTTCGCTGAGCCGGAGCGTCCGCTCGCGTTCGTGCGGCGCGGAGACGGCATCGTCGGGATCGGCGAGGCCGCCCGGCTCGAGTTCTCCGGACCCGAGCGCATCGCCCTCGCGGCCGCGGCGTGGCGTGAGCTCGCGGCGAGCGCGCGCGTCGACGACACCGTGCGCGCGTCCGGCAGCGGGCTCGTCGCGTTCGGCGCCTTCGCCTTCGCGGACTCCTCCGCGGCGTCGAGCGTGCTCGTCGTGCCGCGGCTCGTCGTCGGACGGCGGGGCGGCCGATCCTGGCTCACGCGCATCGACACGGAGGCGACCGCCGAGCGCGTCCCCCTCGGTCGCGCCGCCTCGGCACGGCTGCGTCCCGGCGCGCAGGACGCCACACGCTACCTCGAGGCCGTGCGCACGGCGATCGGACGCATCGCCGGCGGCGGGCTTGCGAAGGTCGTGCTCGCGCGAGACCTCGTCGGCGAGCTCGCGGAGGACGCCGATCCGCGGCACGCCCTCGGCACCCTCGCCGGACACTACCCCGACACGTGGACGTATTCCGTAGACGGCATGATGGGCTCGAGTCCGGAGACGCTCGTGAGCGTCTCCGCGGGCACCGCTCGCGCGCGCGTCCTCGCGGGGAGCGCCGCGCGCGGCGAGGACCCGGAGTCGGACGCGCGACAGGCGACCGCGCTCGCGACCTCGACGAAGGACCTCGACGAGCACGGCTACGCGGTGCGGAGCGTGCTCGCGGCCCTGCGGCCGTTCAGCCCCGCGGCGGCGACGAGCGAGCTCCCGTTCACCCTCAAGCTGCCGAACCTGTGGCACCTCGCGAGCGATGTGGAGGGCGCGCTCGCGGCCGGCGTCGGCTCCCTCGACCTCGTCGCCGCGCTGCATCCGACCGCGGCGGTCGCCGGCACACCCCGCGAGCGGGCGCTCGCGCTCATCGCCGAGCTCGAGCCGGTGGACCGCGGCCGCTACGCGGGGCCCGTGGGCTGGATCGACGCGTCGGGCGACGGCGAATGGGCGATCGCGCTCCGCGGGGCGCAGCTGGCGGGGCGCCGCATCACGGCATTCGCGGGCGCCGGCATCGTCGCGGACTCCGTCCCCGAGCGCGAGCTCGCCGAGACTGCCCTCAAGTTCCGCCCCATCCTCGAGGCCTTCTCCCCCGCCGAAGTGTGAGTTTGTGCGGGTTTGGGGCACCCCAAACCCGCAAAAACTCACACTTCGCGCGCCGGGGTCAGGGCGACGGGGTCGGCGCGACGACGCGCGCGGGGCAGGCGAGACGGGGTCAGCGGGGGAGCGCGACCTCGATGAGCACGGGGGTGCCGGGCGCCGTGAGCGCCTCGTCGAGCTCGCTCGCGGTCGCGACCGCGCGGTGCTCCCAGCCGTAGGCCGCGGCGAGCGAGGCGAACGACACGCGCTGCGGCGTGCGGAGCACGCGCTCCATCGCCGCGGGGTCGGCGGATGCGGCGACCTCGAGCGAGTCGAAGATCGTGCCGCCGCCGTCGTTGCCGACGACGACCTGCAGGCGCGGCGCATCCTCCCCCGGAGGCAGGAGGAGCCCGCCGACGTCGTGCAGGAGGGTGAGGTCGCCGAGCAGCACGCGCGTCACACCCCGGGCTCCCCCCGCGGTCGCCGCGAGGGCCACGCCGGCCGCCGTCGAGACCGTCCCGTCGATCCCCGCGAGCCCGCGGTTCGCGTGCACGCGGATGCGCTTGCCGGGCACGACCCGGTCCGCCTCCCGGATGAGGCGCGACGCACCGAGGACGAGCCGGTCGTGCGGCCACGTCGCCGCCCACACCGCCTCGACGAGCGCGCGGCGGTCGACGGGCCGCCGGAGGCCCGCGAGCACCTGACGCGCGTACGCCGCCTGTGCGGCGGGCGTCGCCGAGCGCGACGCCTCGAGGTCGGGCGCGTGCGAGGGCGCGTCGACGAGCGCGCGCGACGCCGCGACCCACCGCCGCGACCACCCGTCGTGGGGAGCACCGGGGGGCGCGAGGACGCGCACGCCGCCGACGACGCGTGCCCGACGGGCGGGGTCGTACGCCTCCGCCCCCGGGGCCCGCACGACGATCGTCTCGACCTCCGGCCGTCCGAGGAGCGCGGGGACCTCGCGGCTGAGGGTCGGATGCCCGAACACGATCGCGCGCCGCACGGCGTCCCCGAACCCCGGCTCCCGCAGGAGCTCGCGATAGGCGACGACGAGCTGGGGACCGAAGCGCGCGCCGCTGGACACCTCGGCGAGCAGCGGCGCGTCGAGCTCACGGGCGACGCGCTCGGCGTCCTCGCCCGCGCGTGCGCCCGCGACGACGACCGTGCCGGGCGCGCGCTCGAGGTCGACGACCTCGCCGCGCGGCGCGGGCCGCGCGGGGCGCTCCCCGGGCGCGGGAGCGTCCGCGATCGTCACGGCCGCCGAGAGCGGCTCGCGGAAGGCGAGGTTGAGGTGCACGGGTCCGCCCGCACGCGCCGCCGCGGCGACGAGAGCGCGCACCTCCTCGGCCGACGGCGAGCCGGGCACGGGGGCGGGCACGTCCGTCGTCGGCACGGCGGGCCCGAAGACGCCGTCCTGCACGGTCGTCTGGTTCGCGCCGACGCCGTGCAGCTCCGCGGGCCGGTCCGCCGTGAGCAGCAGGAGCGGCACGCCGGAGTGCCACGCCTCCAGCACCGCCGGATGGAGGTTCGCCACAGCCGTGCCGGAGGTCGTGACGACGGGCACGGGACGCCCCGACTCGATCGCGATGCCGAGCGCGAGGAACGCGGCGGACCGCTCGTCCACGCGCACGTGCAGGCGCAGCGCCCCGAGCCGCTCGTACTCGGCGGCCGCGAGCGCGAGCGCCTGCGAGCGCGACCCGGGGCACAGCACGAGGTCGCGCACGCCCGAGCGCACGAGCTCTCCGAGTAGCGCCACCGCGAAGTCGGTCGCGGGCGACGCGCTCACTCGGGCTTGGTCTTCCCGCCCGGCGGGTCGTCGTCGGGGTCGGCGAGCTCCTGCTCGAGGCGACGGATGCGCTCGTCGCTCTGCCGGCGCACGCTCGCGAGGAACGCGGGATCGTCGTCGGGCGCGAGCGGACGCCGCACCGCGTTCGCACGACCGCGGCGCTCGCGACCGAACGCGAACCACAGGATGGGGCCGATGACGGGCACGACGATGACGATGAGGGCCCAGGCGAGCTTCGGGAGGGCGCGCACGCGCCCCGGCTCGATCATCAGGAGGTCGACGATCGCGGCGACGAGCAGCACCACCAGCACGAAGGGCAGCAGCACCAGCAACCGGGCCATGCGGTCAGTGTAGGCCAGTACGCTGCGCCCCCGCCGGGAACTGCACGCCGCCTCGGCGCCCCGCCCATCCGGCCCCCATGCGGGCCTGCCTAGACTGGTCGCCGTGGCCGGACCGTGGATTCGATACACCCTCCTGCGGATCGGGCTCTTCGCGGTCCTGCTCGCGATCCTGCTGGTGCTGCGACTCGACCCGCTGTGGGCGACGATCGTCGCGGCCGTCATCGCGCTGTGCCTGTCCTACGTCTTCTTCGCCCGGCAGCGGGACGCGGCGGTGCGGTCGCTCGCGGAGCGCCGCGCTCCCAAGCCGACGACCGACGACCTCGACGAGGACGCCCTGCTCGACGCGTCCGGTGACCTCGGGGGGACGGCCCCGGCGCCCCAGCCGGACGTGGCCGTGCCCCAGCCGGATGCGGCCGCGCCCGCGGCGTCGGACGCCCCCGGCACGCAGCGGACGAGCACGCCCCGGTCCGAGCCCGCACCCGCGCAAGCGTCCGGGCCGGCGGGGTCAGAGGAACACGAGCGCGGCCCCGAGCCCGAGCCCGAACAGCAGCGACGTGAGGGTCGTGAGCTGTAGCGCCCAGATGAGCTCGCGCGCCGTGCGCGCGAAGAGCGTGATGACCGCCGCCGGGACCGCCGCGATGAGCACGAAGAACACGTAGCCGGCGAACGGGAAGAGCAGCGAGAAGAACGTCAGCACCCCGAACGGCACGGCGAGCAGGAGCACGACGTACAGCACGCGCGAGGGCACGTCGCCGATGAGCACGGCGAGGGTGCGCTTGCCCGCGAGCCGGTCCTGCTCCCGGTCGCGCAGGTTGTTCACGAGCAACACGGCGCACGCGAGCGACCCCGCCGCGATCGCGCACAGCCACGACTCCAGCGTGATCGTCCTGACCTGCACGAACGTCGTGCCGAGCGTCGCGACGAGGCCGAAGAACACGAACACGAAGAGCTCGCCGAGCCCGTAGTAGCCGTACGGACGCTTCCCGCCCGTGTAGAGCCATGCGGCGACGATGCACGCCGCCCCCCCCGCGAGCAGCCACCACTCGCGGCTGAGCACGACGAGCACGACGCCCACGATCGCCGCGAGCGCGAAGAAGCAGAGAGCGACGACGAGCACGGTGCGCGGGCGGGCCGCCCCCGATCCGGTGAGCCGCGAGGGGCCCACGCGGTAGCGGTCGGTGCCGCGCACGCCGTCGGAGTAGTCGTTCGCGAAGTTGACGCCGATCTGCAGCAGGAGCGCGAGCGCGAGGCACAGGAGCGCGCGCACCCAGTGGTACCCCGGCTCGCTCACGAGGTAGGCGCACGCTGTGCCGAGGGCGACCGGCGCGATCGAGAGCGGGAGCGTGCGGATGCGCGCCCCCCCGATCCAGTCCCGCACGCCCGCGGGACGCACGGCCGCGGGCGATCCCGAGCGGCTCGGAGCGCGGCGCGTGCGACCCTTGCTCGTCGCGCCGGCTCGCACCGTGCGCGGATCGATCCTCTGCTGCTTGGGTCGGGGACGCTTCGCGGGCACGGACGAATTGTACGGAAGCGCGCTATGCCTGCGCCGTCGGCCGCGCATCCCCGCCCGCGCTCGAGGCGACGAGGGTCCCGATCGCGCGACGGTCGGGCTTGCCCGAGGCGAGCATGGGGAGAGCCGCGAGCTCGACGATCCGTGCCGGGCGGGCCGCGACGCCGAGCTCGCGCGCGACGCGCGCGCGGAGCCCCGCCAGATCGGCCGGCTGCACGCTCACGACGACGGGCACCTGGCCCCACTCGGCGTCGTCCGCCGCTACGACGACCGCCTCCGCGAGGCCGGGCACGCCGCGCACGACGCGCTCGACCGCCGCGAGCGAGACCTTGACGCCGCCGCTCACGATGACGTCGTCGGCGCGCCCCTCGACGCGCAGGCGTCCGTCCTCGATCGCGCCCACGTCGCCCGTCCGGTACCAGCGCCGGCCGTCGTCCACGACGAAGCGCTCGCGCATGAGCTCCTCGTCGAGGTAGCCCTCGGCGAGCACGCTCCCGGCGATCTCGATGCGCCCGTCGACGACGCGCACGCGCGTGTCCCCGATCGGGACGCCGTCGTACACGCATCCGCCGCTCGTCTCGCTCGACCCGTAGGTCGTGACGACCGTGAGGCCGAGCTCGAGCGCGGCCGTGAGCACGGGCTCCGGCAGCGCCTGGCCGCCCACGAGGATCGCCGCGAAACTGCGCGCCTCCTCGATCACGCTCGGGTCCTCCGCCGAGACGATGCGAGCGAGCTGGGTGGGCACGAGCGCCGTGTAGCGGTCGACGACGTCGAGCTCGCGCGCGGCGGCCGCGAAGCGCTGCGCCTCGAACCGTCCCTCGAGCACGACGGGCGTCATCCCGGCCGCGAGCGAGCGGACGAGCACGTTCACCCCGGCGATGTAGTGGGTCGGGAGCGCGAGGAGCCAGCGGCCCGCACCGCCGACGGCGGCGGCCGACGCCGACGCGCTCGCGAGCAGCGCGTCGGCGGTCAGGGCAACGCGCTTCGGCCGCCCGCTCGATCCGCTCGTCTCGACGACGAGCGCGACGCGCTGCGGCACGTGCTCGGGGAGGTCGGCGGGAGGCTCGGCGCCGGGCGCGAGCGGGAGGATCGCGTCGCCGCCCGCGAGCGCCGCGCGCAGCGCCTCCGCCGTCTCCACGGCGGGGACGGGACGCAGACGCCTCATCGGCCGGACCGCGGCGCGCGGGTTCGCGTCGTCCGCATGGGCGTCGTCCTCGGCGTCTGCGCGAGCGGCGTCGACGGCGTGTGCACGAGCGGCGTCGACGTCCTCGGCGTGCCCGTCAGTACTGCCACGGGAAGCGATCCCAGTCGGGGGCCCTCTTCTCGAGGAAGGCGTCCCGCCCCTCGAGAGCCTCGTCTGTGCCGTAGGCGAGCCGCGTCGCCTCTCCCGCGAAGACCTGCTGGCCGACGAGCCCGTCGTCGACGGCGTTGAAGGCGAACTTGAGCATCCGGATCGCGGTCGGCGACTTGCCGAGGATCGTGCGCGCCCACTCGATCGCCGTGCCCTCGAGCTCGGCATGCGGCACGACCGCGTTGACGGCGCCGATCTCGTGCGCGCGCTGCGCGTCGTACTCGCGGGCGAGGAAGAACACCTCGCGCGCGAGCTTCTGGCCCACCTGGCGGGCGAAGTAGGCGCTCCCGTAGCCGGCGTCGAACGAGCCGACGTCGGCGTCCGTCTGCTTGAAACGCGCGTGCTCGCGGCTCGCGATCGTGAGGTCGCACACGACGTGCAGCGAGTGGCCGCCGCCGGCCGCCCACCCCGGCACGACGGCGATGACGACCTTGGGCATGAAGCGGATGAGCCGCTGCACCTCGAGGATGTGCAGGCGGGCGCTCGCGACACGCGCGGGGCCCGCCTCCGCGCTCCGGGCCGCGCCACCCCTCGCGCTCGTGTCGAAGCTCGCGCCGTCCGCGCCCGCGCCGTCCGCGCCCGCGTCGTCCGCGCTGTCGACGCCAACGGCCACGCCTGCGCCCGCGTCCGCCCGGGCGCCCGCGCGGGCGTCCCCCTGCGCCTGCGGCGCGGACGCGCGGTCCCGCACCGGCCGCCGCTCCGCGTCGTCGCGATACTCGTAGCCGTTGCGGCCGCGGATGCGCTGGTCCCCTCCCGAGCAGAACGCCCATCCGCCGTCCTTGGGGCTCGGACCGTTCCCCGTGAGCAGCACGACGCCGATGCGAGGATTCTGGCGCGCGTCGTCGAGGGCCGCGTAGAGCTCGTCGACCGTGCGCGGACGAAAGGCGTTGCGCACTTCGGGACGATCGATCGCGACGCGGGCGATGCGGCCGTCCGTCGAGTGGTGGTAGGTCACGTCGGCGAGCGACGGGAAGCCGGGAGCGGGCGTCCACGCGCGCTCGTCGAAGATCTCCGAGACGGTCACAGCGATCCACCCTAATCCGCGCCCCCTTCCGCACGCGCCGGCGTGTCCGGCACGGGCGCGCGCAATTCCGGGCGCACGTGCCGGACACGCCGGCGCGAGCGGAAGAAGGACGGGCGGCGGAGGCGGGTCGGGTGGGGTGGGAGACTGGGAGGGTGCTCGTGCCCGTCGACGAACTGCTCGCGACCGCCCGGGTCGTCGCCCTCCCGCTACGCACGCGCTTCCGCGGCATCGAGTCGCGCGAGGCCCTGCTCGCGCGCGGACCCGAGGGATGGACCGAGTTCTCCCCCTTCCTCGAGTATGACGACGAGGAGTCCGCCGCCTGGCTCGCCGCCGCGATCGACTTCGGCTGGACGGGGTACGCGCCGGGACAGCCCGTGCCCGTCAACGCGACACTCCCCGCCGTGCGCCCGATGGACGTCGCGGAGATCATCGCCCGGTACCCGGGCGTCCGCACGGTCAAGGTCAAGGTCGCCGAGCGCGGGCAGGAGCTCGCCGACGACGTCGCACGCGTCGCGGAGACGCGGCGCGTGCTCGGCCCCGCGGGCCGCATCCGCCTCGACGCGAACGGCGCGTGGACGGTCGACGAGGCCGAGCGCGCCATACACGCCCTCGCGGCGTTCGACCTCGAGTACGTCGAGCAGCCGTGCGCGACCGTCGAGGAGCTCGCCGAGATCCGCGAGCGCATCGCCTACCTCGACGTGCCCGTCGCGGCCGACGAGAGCGTGCGCAAGGCCTCCGACCCGCTCGCCGTCGCGCGCGCGGGCGCCGCGGACCTGCTCGTCGTGAAGGCGCAGCCGCTCGGGGGCATCGCGCGGGCGCTCGCGATCGTGCGCGAGGCGGGGCTGCCCGTCGTCGTCTCGAGCGCGATCGACACGTCCGTCGGGCTCGCGATGGGGGCGCACCTCGCCGCGCGCGTCGGGGAGCTCCCCTACGACTGCGGGCTCGGCACCGCCGCCCTCCTCGCCGCCGACGTCACGCGCGATCCGCTCCTGCCGCACGGCGGAGTCGTCGACACGCGTCGCGTCGAGGCCGACGATGAGCTGCTCGACCGCTTCGCCGCCGACCCCGAGCGCACGCGGTGGTGGCTCGACCGCGCGCGCCGCTGCCACGCCGTGCTCGAGCGCGCGGCGTCCGCGGATGCCGAGACGGGAGCGCCTCAGAGCCCCGAGTAGGCGTGCAGCCCGTGGAAGACGAGGTTGACGACCGTGAAGTTGAAGATGACGGCCGCGAAGCCGACGATCGCGAGCCACGCCGAGGGCGCGCCGCGCCAGCCCCGCGTCGCCCGCGCGTGGATGTACCCGGCGAAGATGACCCACACGATGAAGGTCCAGACCTCCTTCGTGTCCCAGCCCCAGTAGCGTCCCCACGCGCGCTCGGCCCAGATGGCACCGAAGATGAGCGTGAACGTCCAGAACACGAACCCGATGACGGTGATGCGGTAGGCGAGGTTCTCGAGCGCCTCCGCCGCCGGGAGCGTCTGCAGGAACCGCAGGCCGGTGAGGCGCCCGGCCTCCCGCCGCATCTGCAGGAGCTGCGCGACCGAGAGGCCCGCGCCGAGCGCGAAGAACGACGTGCCGAGGATCGCGACGAAGACGTGCACGACAAGCCAGGCGGACTGGAGGGCCGGCGGCAGGGGCGTCGGACCGACGTAGAAGTTCACGGTCGCGAGCACGAGCGCGAGGAGCACGAAGCCCGTGATGTACGTGCCGAGGTACGCGATGCGCTGCCACACGTTCACGACCAGGAAGACGCCCACGATGATCGTCGTGCCGGTGAGGGCGAACTCGTACATGTTCGACCACGGCACGTGGCCGCCCGCGGCGATCGAGCGCGTGACGACGCCGAGCACGCCGAGCAGGAAGCCGATCGTCGCGAGCGCGACGCCCACACGCGCGAACCGCGGGCTGCGCTCGCGCCGCGAGGTCGCCGGCCCGGCGGACGCCGAGGGGGGCGCCGCGACCGTGGCCGTTCCGCCCGACGCCGTTCCGCCCGACGCCGTTCCGCGCGTGACAGCGCCACCCGCACCGGACGCCGCCGCACCGCCGGACACCGCCGCACCGGACATGGCGCCGCTCGACACGGTCGCACGATCGGAGGCGGCGAGCTTGACGCGCGCGGCCTCCACGGCGGCCGCGTCGGCCGCCTCCGCGGCACGCTCCTGCGCGTGCACGCGCGCGACGCGCCGCGACAGGTCGAGCGTGAACGCGATGAACGCGAGCGCATAGACGGCGATCGCCGAGATCACGGCGACGAGCGAGTACGTGGTGAACGTCTGGATCACGGGATCATCCTAGGTCGCGGGGGTCGGAGCTTCCGGCGGGGCCCCGGAGGCGGGAAGGGCAGCGGCGTGCGCCTTCGCGAACTCCACGAGAGCGCGCTCGAGTCCGGGATCCTCGCCGCGCGCGAGCGCCGCGTACTCGAGGCGCACGCCGTCGCCCTCCGGCACAGCCTTGACCCACATCCGGCGCCGCGGCACGAAGAGGCTCGAGAGCAGGCCGAGCACGGCGCACGCGACGAAGAGGAAGACCCAGCCCTGCGTCGGATCGTGGTGCACCTCGACGCCGATGTAGCGCCGCAGGCCCTCGAACGTGACGCTCCCGAGGCCGTCCGGCAGCTGCGCCGTCTCGCCCGGCTTGAGCACGAGCGGGTCGGCGTCGGTGCCCACGCCCGTGCGCGGCGTGAGCGAGGCGATGTCGAGCGAGTAGACGTTCTGCGGCACGCCGTCGTCGAGCCCGAGGTCGCCCGTGTAGAGGTTGAGGCTCAGCACGGGCAGGTCCGGCTGCGGCCACACCGAGGTGAGCGTGCCGTTGTCCGTGGGGGCGGCCGTCGGATAGAAGAAACCCGCGAACGCGAGGTTCGGCTTGGTGTCGGGCACCTTGACGACTCCGGAGGAGGTAATGTTCGCGTCCTGCTGGATGAACGGCACCGGGTCGGAGAAGACCGTCGTGCCCGTGCGGTCGCGCACGGTCACGATGGGCGCGTACCCGTTGCTGAGCAGGTAGACCTGGTCGCCGCCGATCTCGAGCGGGGAGTTGACCTTGAGGTCCTGCTTGGTCGCGTGGCCGTGCGCGTCGGTGACGGTCACGGCCGCGTTGTAGTCGACCGGCTCCGCCTGACGCGTGTGGGAGTTGATCTCGTACTTCGAGGTGAACCGGTCGAGCCGGATGTTGAACGGCTCGAGCTGCGCGTCCCCGACGAATCGCCCGGGGTTGAAGCTGTCGTAGTCGGAGAGCGCGTTCGTGAACGACGTGCCCTGCACGATGATCTTCTGGCCCGTGTAGACGAAGCCCCCGCCGACCCCGACGGTCACGAGCACGCCGACGAGCGCGGAGTGGAAGACGAGGTTGCCCGTCTCGCGCAGGTATCCGCGCTCGGCGGAGAGCGACGCGACGCTCCCCGACCGGCCGTGCGGCACGGCGTACTCCTCGACGCGATAGCCCTGCCGCCGCAGCAGCCGGCGTGCGCTCTCGAGGGCCGCGGGCGCGTCCGTCGCGGCCCCGGCCGTGCGGAACGCCGGCAGCCGATCGAGTCGCACGGGCGTGCGCGGGGGACGCGCGCGCAGCGCCTCGAGGTGGTGCCTCGTGCGCGGGATGATGCAGCCGATGAGCGAGACGAACAGCAGCAGGTAGATCGCCGAGAACCACACCGAGGTGTACACGTCGAAGAGCTGGAAGAACTGCATGACGCCGACCGCGCCCGGGTGCGCCGCCTTGTACTGCACGACGCCGTTCGGGTCCGAGCTCTCCTGCGGGAAGATCGACCCGGGCACGGCCGCGACGGCGAGCAGCAGGAGCAGGAAGAGCGCCGTGCGCATCGTCGTGAGCTGCCGCCAGAAGAAGCGCACGTAGCCGAGCACGCCGAGCCGCGGCTGCACGGCGCCGGGCCGCTCCTCGGGCGCGGGCGTGTCGATGTGGTCAGACGGGCGATACGAAGCCACCGATGACCCCCTCCAGTCCCGAGAGCACGAGCGACCACACCCCGGTCACCATGAGCACGCCGACGACGATGAGCAGCGCCCCGCCCGCGATGTTGATCGCCCGCAGGTGCCGACGCACCCATCCGATGGAGCGCCCCACCCAGCGCAGGCCGAGCGCGACGAGCAGGAACGGGATGCCGAGCCCCACGCAGTAGAGCACGCCGATGAGCACGGCGCGCGCGGGGTTCTGCACGGCGAGGCTCGTGACCGCGATGAGCGTCGGCCCAAGGCACGGGGACCAGCCGATCGCGAACACCGCGCCGAGCAGGGGGGCGCCGAGCAGGCCCGCCGAGGGGCGCCAGCCGAGCCGCACCGTGCGCTGGAGCACCGTGACCTGGCCGATGAAGACGAGGCCCATGAGGATGACGACGACGCCCGCGATGCGCAGCAGCAGCCACTCCCACTCGAGCACGAACACGCCGACCGAGCCGACGAGCACGAACCACGCGAGGAACACGACCGTGAACCCGAGCACGAAGAGGCCGACGCCCGCGAGCGTGCGGCCGCGGCGGAGGGCGCTCGGCTCGCTCGCGCCGGTGACGTATCCGAGGTAGCCGGGCACGAGCGGGAGCACGCACGGCGAGACGAAGGAGAGGAGCCCCGCGAGCAGGGCGATCGGGAGCGCGAGCAGGAGGCTGCCGTCGTGGACGATGGCGCCCGCTCCGCCCACTACTTCTTCTCCTGCAGGACCGTGTCGATCATCGAGCTCAGGATCGACCGGTCCTGCAGCTCGCCGCTGATGCGCGCCGCGACGCGGCCGTCGCGGTCGACGACGATCGTCGTGGGCACGGCGTTCGGCGGCACGCCCGTGCGCGCGAACGCGAGGTGCACGGTGTTGTCGCCGCGGTCGAGCACGGTGGGGTAGGTGATCCCATGGTCGTCGAGGAACGCCTGCGCGGTCGATGCGCCGTCCTCCGTGTTGACGCCCACGAACTGCACGCCCTCGTCCTTCACCTCGCCGTAGACGGCCTCGAGGTCCTTCGCCTCCGCACGGCACGGCGGGCACCCCGCGTACCAGAAGTTGACGACGTAGACCGAGCCCGCGAGCGCCCGGCTCGAGATCGTCGACCCGTCGATCGCCGTCGCGCTCCAGTTCACGGCCGCCTTCCGGTCCGCGGGCGCGATCTCGACCGTCGAGCCGTCGCCGGAGACGTAGTTCGACTGGTCGCCCTTGAACTGCCCCGCGATCCCGTCGCTCGAGGAGCATCCGGCGAGGGCACCGCCGAGCACGAGCGCGAGCCCTGCGACGAGGGCGATGGCGCGAGGTCTCACACGGCTCCTAGGTCGACGGATGCGGCGAGCAAGTCTGCCGCAGGATCCTGATAGCCGACCTCAGCGAAGCCGGTCGGCGTGCCCTCGCGCCGCTCGAACGTCGTGATGCTCGAGAGGCTGCAGCGCCGCTTGCGCGGGTCGTGGTAGAGGGGACGGCCGGTCACGGCGCGGTGAACGGTCCAGATCGGCATCTGGTGGCTCACGAGCACGACCTCGCCCGACTCGGTCGCCGACCACGCGTCGCCCATCGCGGCGAGCATGCGCGAGGCGACCTGCGCGAACGGCTCGCCCCAGCTCGGCCGGAACGGGTTGACCACCCACGGCCACGTGCGCGGATGGGCGAGCACCTTGGGCCCGAGCTCGAACGTGCCGCCCTCGAAGCGGTTGTACGGCTCGATGAGCCGCTCGTCGGTGCGCACCTCGAGCTCGAACCGCCGGGCCCACGGCCGCGCCGACTCCTGCGTGCGCTGCAGCGGGCTCGCGTAGAGCGCGCGCACCGGGTGGCCCGCGAGCGCCGCGGCCGCGCGCTCGGCCATGCGCGTGCCGAGCTCGCTCAGGCCGTAGCCCGGCAGCCTCCCGTAGAGGATGTGGTCGGGGTTGTCCACCTCGCCGTGGCGGACGAGGTGCACGAGCGAGGCGGGCACGCCCCAAGTCTACGTTCCGGGGCTTCGGCGCCGGCTGCGGGCGGGCCGCCCGGCGGGGCCGGGACACTAGACTCGGAGCCCGTGACCGAGCGCACTCTTGTCAAGAACCTCGCCGCCCTCGAGGACGGCCCCGTCGCGGTCGCCGGATGGGTCGAGACGGTGCGCGATCAGAAGAAGGTGCAGTTCGTCGTGCTGCGCGACGAGTCCGGGGCCGTGCAGCTCGTGCACCCGCGCGGCGAGGGCGAGGACCCGATCGCCGAGACCGTCTCCGCGCTCACGACGGGCACATTCGTCGCCGTCGAGGGGCAGCTCAAGCACGACGAGCGCGTCAAGCTCGGCGGGCTCGAGGTGCGCATCGGCTCGCTCGAGCCCACGACGACGGCGCTCGACTCGCCGATCGCGGAGGACTCGTCGATCGACAAGCGCCTCGACTGGCGCTTCCTCGACCTGCGGCGCCCCGAGATGAGCCTCGTCTTCCGCGTGCAGACGACGTTCCTGCACGCATTGCGCACGTGGTGGGTCGAGCACGACTTCCTCGAGATCCAGACGCCCAAGCTCATGGCGAGCCCGTCCGAGTCGCGGGCCGAGCTCTTCCGCGTCGAGTACTTCGACCGCACCGCGTACCTCGCCCAGAGCCCGCAGCACTTCAAGCAGATGGCGCAGGCGGCGGGGTTCGGGCGCGTGTTCGAGATCGCGCCCGCCTTCCGCGCCGACCCGTCCTTCACCTCGCGCCACGCGACCGAGTTCACCTCGGTGGACGCCGAGATGAGCTGGATCTCCTCCCACGAGGACGTCATGGCGATGCACGAGCAGGTGCTCGTCGCGGCGCTCTCCGCCGTGAAGGAGAGGCACGGGGACGAGATCGAGGCGACGCTCGGCGTCGCGGTGACGGTGCCCACGACGCCGTTCCCCCGCATCCCCCTCGCCGAGGCGAGGGACATCGTCGCCGCACGCGGCTACACCGTGCCGCGGCACGACGGCGACATGGACCCCGAGGGCGAGCGCCGGATCGCCGAGTACGTGCGCGAGGAGTTCGGGCACGAGTTCGTCTTCCTCACCGATTACGCGGCGAGCATCCGCCCCTTCTACCACATGCGCCACGCAGAGGACCCGGGCCTCACGCGCAGCTACGACCTCATCTTCAACGGGGTCGAGATCTCGACGGGCGCCCAGCGCGAGCACCGCGTCGACGTGCTCGAGGCGCAAGCGGCCGAGAAGGGGCTCGACACGGCGGAGCTCGGCACGTACCTCGACTTCTTCCGCTACGGCGTGCCGCCCCACGGAGGCTTCGGGATGGGCCTCGCCCGCGTCATCATGCTCCTGCTGCACGAGCCGTCCATCCGCGAGGTCACCTACCTCTTCCGCGGCCCGAACCGCCTCGCGCCGTAGGCGCCGAGGAACCCGACGCGCGACGCTCGGGCCGCGATCACGGCGAGCCCGGTGTCACGGGGTGATCGCGTCGACGAAGCGGTAGGCCTCGTCGACGAGGCGGCGCCATGTGTCCCGTGAGGCGTCGTCGGTCGCGAGCGGCACGTCCGCCCACTCGCGCATCGCGCGGCCGCGCATCTCGAGCTGCGACGCGGTGCCGTCGGTGGCGAGCTCGTCGATCCGCTCGCGGGAGAGCTTGACGATGAGGCGCCCTGCCGTGCCGACGAACGCGAAGTACTTGCCGCGTACGGACAGCCCGTCGCTCGAGAACATCGGGCCCCGCGCGACCTGTGGCAGGTCGGCGTAGGCGACGGCGAGCTCGTCGAAGATCTCCTCGCCGCGCGTCCGCGCCTCCGCCCCGCCCGTCACGCGCCCGTCTTCCTCGATTGTCGTCCTCGGTCCCGGCTTCCGCGCCCCTCACGCGAGTGCGAGCGCGACGACTCCGCGCGCAGGCTGCCGCGCACCGCGAGGACTCGGACGCGCTCCATGCGGCGAGCATAGTGGGAGCGGCGGCCGCAGCTGCCAGAAGGACTGGGCCCCGCTTACGATCGAAGCTATCCCCGGCTGTGCGGGGATGATCCGAAGGTCGGGTTGCCTCTCATGGCTGGTCGACCCGTGCTCCTCGGTTTCGGGGATAGAAATTGGGAACGAGGTAGGTTACCGTCAACCGGCAACCACCACCAAGCGAAGTTCGCTGGTCCGATAGAACAGCCATTTTCGTTCCATCGAATAAGGTAGGGTTAAGACAAAGCCGGCTTTCGAGCTCTCGCACGAACGAGGAGGAGACCATGACTCACGTGTTCCGACTGACAGAAGTCCGCGAGGGCCGAGTAGCGATAGTGACCCGGATCGTAGGCGATGCTTCCACGGCGGTATGCGTCGCAGACGACGTCCTTCTGGCGCCGCCGTGCAGCCTCCTGGATGTCGACGCCGAGCTAAGCGGAAACGCGCGATAGCCGGCCTCCGCGACCGCCCGGGGGACTCCTCCCCCGAACTGGGGGGACGCCTGACGGCCCCAATGGGCCGCCGCACCTTCACATTCGCCCTGGGGTCACCTAACGTCTGAGCTGACCAAGCTGAGCATCGGTCGCAGGATCCCGACGTCGAAGGAGACGACGATGAACGAGTCGGTCCCCTCCGGCGTCGCCTCGGTCGTGTGGGCGAAAAGCGATCGCGCGACGGGAGCGTCGCTGTCGCTCCACCGGCACATGTCCGACACCGCCGCCATCGCCGCGCTCCTCTGGGACCGATGGCTCCCCTTCTCGACCCGGCGACTCATCGCGGGGTCACTCGACGATGGCCCGTCCGCACGGCGACGCGTCCTCTGGCTCGCTGCGGCGCATGACCTCGGCAAGGCCACCCCCGCCTTCGCGATGCAGGTGCCGAGCCTGCGCGACCGCATGGCCTCCGCGGGCTTCGACTTCCGGGCCGACGCTGCCGAGCGCCGTCTGCTCCCGCACTCCCTCGCGAGCATGCAGCTGCTCACCGAGTGGCTCGAGGAGCGGCACCGCTGGGCCAGGGATGTCGCCCGCGCGCACGCGATCGTCGCCGGCTCCCACCACGGGGTCACCCCGACGTGGCGGCTGCTGCAGGACACGCAGAACCGGAACACCCTCCTCGGCCGCACCGCCGTGTGGCGACAGGCGCAAGCCGAGCTCGCCGAGCATGCCGCACGAGCGGTGGGCGCAAGCGACGCGGACTTCGCCACGTGGGGGCGGCATCCGCTCGACGTGCGCGCCCAGGTGCTCGCGACCGCGTTCGTGATCGTCGCGGACTGGCTCGCGAGCGACGCGCAGCGCTTCCCCTTCGACGACGCGAGTCCCTCGCCGACGCGCGCCGAGCGGGCGTGGCGCGAGTTCGCCTTCACTCCGAGATGGAGTCCCGCCCCGCCGCCGCGGGACGCGCGCGAGCACATGGCGTCCCGGTTCACGCTTCCGGCCGGATCCACCCCTCGGCCCATCCATGTCGCGGCGATCGAGGCCACGTGGGCCGCGCGCGGGCCTTCTCTCGTCATCGTCGAAGCGCCCATGGGCGAGGGGAAGACCGAGCTCGCGCTCGTCGCCGCGGAGATCCTCGCCCGGGCATCCGGCGCGACGGGCTTCGTCGTCGCGCTGCCCACGATGGCGACGAGCGACGCGATGTTCTCGCGGGTCCTGCCGTGGGCGCGACGCCTCGGGGGCGAGCATCGCAGCGCCTTCCTCGCGCACAGTCGCGCGAGCCTCAACGACCAGTTCCAGGACCTTGCGCGCATGGGACGGCTCGTGAGCGTCGGCGAGGACGAGGACGACCCCGCGGGCTCCGCTCGCTCGCACGTGCTGGAGGCCGTCGTCGCCCTCCAGTGGCTGAGCGGACGCAAGAAGGGGCTCCTCGCCGACATCGTGGTCGGCACGATCGACCAGGTGCTCTTTGCCGCCCTCAAGACGCGGCACCTCATGCTCCGGCACCTCGCCTTCGCGAACAAGGTCGTCGTGATCGACGAGGTCCACGCCGTGGACACCGTCATGGACGTCTACCTGCGGCGCACCCTGCACTGGCTCGGCGCGTACGGCGTCCCCGTCGTGCTCCTCTCGGCGACACTGCCCTCGATGCAGCGCAGCGCGCTCATCGACGCGTACGAGGAGGGCCGACGAGCGGCACGGCCGTCACGGTCGTCCCTTCCGGACGGAGAGCGGGAGATGCGGACGGCGGTCGAGGGTCCGTCGGCGGCCGTCGGCGACCTCTCCGCGGCCATCGTCGCGAAGCGGAGGGCACGCACGGCGACGGGCGCCACGGGCAGGGCAGCGCGCGCCACCGGCACGGCCAGCGCGACGACCACGACCGTCGCGACCGCCGGCTACCCCTCGGTGACCGTCTCGTCGGAGAGCGGGGTCGCGACGGCGACGGCGGCGGCGTCCGGCCGGAATGCGGCGGTCGCGCTCGTGCCGATGCCGGACGACGACGACGCGCTCGTGGCGCTGCTGCGCGAGCGCTTGGCGGACGGCGGAGCCGCCGTCGTCATCCGCAACACCGTTTCTCGAGCGCAGGCCACGGCGCGCATGCTCGAGGAGCGACTGGGGCTCGACGCCGAGCTCCGGCTCGTGCACGGCCGCTTCGTCGCGAGCGATCGCGCGGCGAACGACGAGTGGCTGCGCACGACATTCGGCCCGCAGGCGATCGTCGCCGCTGCGGGCCGCGAGCGCCCGCGGCGCGCCGTCGTCGTCGCGACCCAGGTCGTCGAGCAGTCCCTCGACGTCGACTTCGACCTCATGGTGAGCGACCTCGCGCCTGCCGACCTCCTCCTCCAGCGCATCGGACGTCTGCACCGGCACGAGCTAGCCGTGCGTCCGCATCCCGTCGCGTCTCCCGTCTGTCACATCGTCGGAGTCCAGGGCTCGGCGACCGAGCCTCCCGAGCTCGACCCGGGCTCGGCCGCGGTCTACGGCCGGGCCGTGCTCCTGCGAACCGTCCTCGCCCTGCGCGAGAAGCTCGACGGAGCGCCGATCGCGATCCCGACCGACATCCCCGCGCTCGTCGAGGCGACCTACGGCACGAGCCGGCCGGAGCCGCCCGCCGCCTGGGCCGAAGCGTACGCGCGAGCCCACGCCGACGAGGAGCACGCGCGGAGGGAGAAGGCACAACGCGCGGAGGCGTTCCGCCTGCGAAAGCTGCAGGAGCAGGGCGACACGATCGTCGGGTGGCTCGACCGAGGCGTGGGGGAGGCCAATGAGGAACAGGGCCGTGCACAGGTGCGCGACGGCGAGGACACGATCGAGGTGACCCTCGTCCAGCGCGTCGATGGCGAGCTGCGCACGCTCGCAACGCTCGACCGCGCAGCCGGGCTCCCCCTGCCGACCGACTACGAGCCGGAGCGCGCGGCGGCGCTCGCGGCGGCCGCGTCGACGATCCGCCTGCCGGCCTCGTTCAGCCGTCCGAGGCGGATCGGGCGCGTCATCGACGAGCTCGAGGCGAACGCCTTCCCCGGGTGGCAGCGGTCCCGGTGGCTCGCGGGCGCGCTCGTGCTCGTGCTCGACGAGGAGCTGCGCGGTTCCGTCGACGGCGTGCCCGTGCGGTACGGCCGCGAGCGCGGTCTGGAGGTGGGCGGGCTCGACGACGACGCCGGCGCCGCCGAGACGAGAGGAGGCGATCATGCCTGAGGCGACCCGGTTCGACCTGACGTCGGAGCCGTGGATCCCGGTGCGGTTCGACGACGGCGTCCGCGAGCTCTCGCTGCGCGGCGCGTTCCGCGAGGCGGGTCGTGCGCGCGCCGTCGTCGGAGAGCTTCCGACGACGGGCTTCGCTCTCACGCGCCTGCTCGTCGCGATCCTCTACGCCGCCGTCCGAGACGCGGCCGCCGAGAGCCCGATCGAGACGTGGCGGCACGTGTGGGGTGGGGGCAGGTCGCTCGCGGAGATCACGGACCCGTACCTCGACGACTGGGCGCACCGCTTCGATCTCCTGCATCCCAGCGAGCCGTTCTACCAGGTCGCCGGTCTGCGCACCGCGAAGGGCGAGGTCAGCGGCCTCGAGAAGCTCATCGCCGACGTGCCGAACGGCCGCCCCTTCTTCACGACGCGGCTCGGTCGAGGCACCGCGCGCATCTCGCTCGCCGAGGGCGCCCGCTGGGTGGTCCACGCCCAGGCATTCGACTCGTCGGGCATCAAGTCCGGCGCCGTCGGCGACGAGCGGGTCAAGGGCGGCAAGGGCTACCCGATCGGCACCGCGTGGGCAGGATCGCTCGGCGGCGTCCTCGTCGAAGGCTCGACGCTGCGGGAGACGCTCGCGCTCAACCTCGTGCTCGGCGATCCCGGCACGGGGCACGCGGTCGACCGCGAGGACGACCTGCCGGTCTGGGAGCGGGACGTGCTGCCCGGCCCCGGGATCCGCCGTCTGCCGAGCGGAGCACCGTGGGCCCCGACGGGCCCGCTCGACGTGCTGACATGGCAGAGTCGGCGCATCCGGATCGCCGTCGACGGTGACGAGGTCACGGGCGTCGTGCTCGCCAACGGCGACCCGCTCGCGCCGCAGAACCGCTTCGACGTCGAGTGGATGACCGCGTGGCGGCGCAGCGAGCCGCAGGAGAAGAGGCTCGGTCTCGAGCGCGTCTACATGCCGCGCACCCACGACCCGTCGCGCGCCCTGTGGCGCGGGCTCGCTGCCCTGCTTCCGCAGGCCTCGCAGCGGGAGCGGATCGCGAAGGGCGATCCCGCCCTCGCGCCGGCGACCCTCGACTGGCTCGCCGTGCTCACCGGCCACGGCGCGCTCGACGACGGCGCCCCCGTGCGCACGCACGCGATCGGGATTGAATATGGGCCGCAGAGCTCGACCGTCGCGGAGATCGTCGACGACGCGATCGTCTTCTCCGCCGTCCTGCTCGGCGCCCACGGCGCGGAGCTGAGACTCACGGCGCTCAGCGCGGTCGAGCGATCCGAGCGCGCCGTGCTGGCGCTCGCGAACCTCGCCGGCAACCTCGCCGTCGCGGCAGGCGGTGAGAGCGCGGGGTCGCGCGAGCGGGCGCGCGAGCTCGGCTACTTCGCGCTCGACGCGCCGTTCCGACGCTGGCTGAGCGGGATCCGGCCGCACACCGATCCCGCCGCCGCGCTCGAGGCATGGTCGGCTCAGGCGGGGGCGCTTCTGCTCAGCCTCGGCACGCAGGCGGTCGAGGCCGCGGGACCGGCGGCGTGGGTCGGGCGCGAGCGGGACGGGCGCCATGTGAGCGCCGCGGAGGCCCACGCGTGGTTCGTGAGCGCGATCGCGCGCGAGCTCGCCCGACCGGACCGGGACGAGAGTCGTCCGGACGCGGTCGCGGCGAGCGCGACCGCCGCGAGCATCTCCGAAGCGGAGGCGAGGGAGGACGAGATGGAGGGAGGACCGCGATTAGCGGCGGCTATCGCGAAGGGCTGCGCGAGCTCGTGGACGAGCGAGTGCGACGACTGTACGAGGCTGCGCAGCACTCGGGAGAGGGCACAGCCGCGCTCGCGCGACTCCGCCGCGGAGTGGGACACGCGCCGGGGGCGGACCCCGAGCTGTGGGAGTACACGCTCGGGCTCGGCTCCCGATACGAGGGCGGCGATGCGACGCCGTCCGCGGCGGAGACGGCCGTGCACCACGCGCTCACGCTCTTCGCGCTGCACCAGCAGTCCCAGCGGGAGCGCATGCACCGCCGCGGCGTGGGACTGGGCCGCGCAGCGCGCCGCCTGGGTCGAGCGGGCGCGAGCGAGGACGCCGTGCGTCGCCGGTTCCAGGCGCTCGCGACCGCGTCCTCGCTCGATGAGGCCGTCGTGCACGCCCGCGGGCTCGTGACCCAGTTCCGCGCAGCCCCCATCCCGCTCGACTACGGGCAGTTCGCCGTCGACCTGCTCGACTGGCAGGACCCCACTCGGCGCACGGGAGTGCGCCTGCGCTGGGGCCGCGACTACTACCGCGCCGAGCACGCGACCGAGAATCCGTCCACGACCGACGCCCCCGAGGAGGAGCAGCAACCATGAGCCGCACGATCATCGACATCCACATCCTGCACACCGTGCCCCCGAGCAACGTGAACCGCGACGACACGGGCAGTCCGAAGACGGCCGTCTACGGCGGCGTGCGCCGCGCTCGCGTCTCGAGCCAGGCGTGGAAACGCGCCACGCGTCTCGCCTTCAACGAGACGCTCGATGCGTCGCAGCTGGGCATCCGGACCAAGCGCGTCGTCGACCTCGTCGCCCACTGGATCGAGCAGACGGAGCCATCGCTCGCCGACCGGGCTCTCGAGCTCGCCGAAGCGGTCATCAAGGCCGCGGACATCACGGTCGCGAAGCCGCGGGGCAATCGCAGCGAGGCTCCCCCTGAGGCCGGCTATCTCGTCTTCGTGAGCGCACAGCAGGCTCGGCGGCTCGCCGACGTCGCCATCTCGGCGGCGCTCGACGGCCGCCCCGTCGACAAGGAGAAGAAAGCTGCTCGCGCCGCCCTCGGATCCGGTCACAGCGTCGACATCGCCCTCTTCGGGCGCATGGTCGCCGACGTCGCCGATCTCAACGTCGACGCGGCCGCGCAGGTCGCCCATGCGATCAGCGTGCACGGGGTGGACAACGAGTACGACTACTTCACGGCTGTCGACGACGCGAAGACCGGCGAGGACGATGACGCGGGGGCCGCGATGATCGGGACCGTCGAGTTCAACTCGTCGACGCTCTACCGCTATGCCACGGTCGACGTCGACGGTCTGCGCGCCAACCTCTGCGACGAGGAGGCGACCGTGCGCGCCGTCGGAGCCTTCGTCCGCGCGTTCGTGACGAGCATGCCCACGGGCAAGCAGAACACGTTCGCGAACCGTACGCTCCCCGACGGCGTCGTCGCCCTGGTCCGCGACCGCCAGCCGATCAACCTCGCGGGCGCGTTCGAGGAGGCGGTCGAGGCGAGGGACGGCACGAGCCGGCTCGCGGTCGCGAGCGAGCGGCTCGTCGGGCAGGCGACGAGCGTCGACGCGGCCTACTCGCAGCCGCCCGTCGCGTCGTTCGTCGTGCGCGCCGGCACCGCGACCGCGCCCCTCGCGGAGCTCGGCGACGAGACGACGCTCGACGGGCTCGTCGGGTCGCTCGAGTCCCTCGTGCGGGAGCGGCTGCGGGAGCCGGCGTGAGCGTCCTCCTGCTCCGGCTCGCGGGGCCGCTGCAGGCCTGGGGCGACTCGAGCCGGTTCACGCGGCGCACGAGCCGCCCGGAGCCGACGAAGAGCGGCATCCTCGGCCTCATCGCGGCGGCGCAGGGACGCCGGCGCTCGGATCCAGTGGAGGACCTCACGCGACTGCGCTACGGGGTGCGGACCGACCAGCCGGGCGAGCTCGTCCGCGACTTCCACACCGCGCACGCCGCGGACGGCACGTCGATGCCGCTGTCGTACCGGTACTACCTCGCCGACGCCGTCTTCGTCGCCGGACTCGAGGCCGACCGGCAGCTCCTCGAGGGCATCGACGAGGCGATCCGCAGCCCCCGGTTCCCGCTCTACCTCGGACGCCGCTCGTGCCCTCCCGAGGGGCTGCTCTCGCTCGGGCTGCGCGACGGCGCGCTCGGCGACGTGCTACGCGCGGAGCCGTGGCACGCCTCCGTGGGGCATCAGAAGCGCCACCGGCACCCGGACGCGCGCCTCCCCTTCGTGCGCGACGCGCTCCCCGGCGAGGAGGGCGACGAGATCGTGCGGGACCTGCCCCGCAGCTTCGACCCGGAACGACGCGAATACGACTGGCGAGCGGTCGTCCGCGAGCCCGACGTCGAGGTCGTCAACGCGCACGCGGCCCCCGGCGCCAAACGCGTGGAACGCCACGACCCGATGCGCGCACTGGAGGCGGACTGATGTTCCTCACGCGCATGGCGCTCAACCCGCGGCGACGCGGGACCGGGCGCCTCCTCGCGTCCCCGCACGCGATGCACGCCGCCGTCCTCGCCGGGTTCCCACCCGGTGCCGCCGAGCCCACGGAAGACGGCCGCGTGCTATGGCGACTCGACGTGGAGGGACCCCACTTGTGGCTCTACGTCGCGAGCCCCGAGCCCCCCGACCTCGCTCATCTGACGGAGCAGGCTGGGTGGGCGACCGGCGCGTGGGAGACGCGCGACTACGATCCGTTCCTCGCTCGCATTCGCACCGGCCGGGCGTTCGCGTTCCGCCTGACCGCGAACCCCGTGCACGCGGTCCCCCTCCCCGACGGGCGCGAGAAGAGGTACGGACACGTCACGGCCGCGCAGCAGCAGTCCTGGCTCCTCGAACGCGCGGAACGACACGGCTTCCGCGTCCTCGCCGACGAGTCCGGCGAGCCGCAGCTCGTCGTGAGCGACCGGCGCAAACGCACCTTCCGGCGGGGCGAGAGCACGGTCACGCTCTCGACGGCGCGCTTCGACGGAGCGCTCGAGGTCCGCGACGCGGACGCGCTCCGCACGGTCTTGACGCATGGCCTCGGCCGAGCGAAGGGGTACGGCTGCGGACTGCTCACCCTGGTCCCGCTCTGATGCCGGGCCGCATGGGCACTCCGCCCCCAGACCTTCCCGAGCTCGTCCGCGCGGAGGAGCGGCTCTCGTTCGTCTACGTGGAGCGCGCGATCGTGCATCGCGAGCACAACGCCGTCACGGCGACGGACGAGCGGGGAACCGTGCACATCCCGGCGGCCTCCCTCGGCGCGCTGCTACTCGGCCCGGGTACGACCGTGAGCCACCAGGCGATCTCTGTCCTCGCCGAGAGCGGTGCGACCGTGGTGTGGACGGGCGAGAGGGGCGTGCGCTACTACGCGCACGGGCGATCGCTGGCGCGGACGTCGCGCGTTCTCGAAGCCCAGGCTCGGGCGTTCGCCAACCAGTCGAGCCGTCTGAGGGTGGCGCGCGAGATGTACGCGATGCGATTCCCCGGGGAGGATGTCTCATCCCTCACGATGCAGCAGCTTCGGGGCCGCGAGGGCGCGCGCGTGCGGCGGATCTACCGCCAGGAGTCGCAACGCACGAAGATCCCCTGGAACCGGCGCGACTACGACCCGAACGACTTCGAGGCCTCGGACACGATCAACATGGCGCTCTCGGCTGCGCACACGTGCCTCTACGGCATCGTGCATGCCGTCATCGTCGCTCTCGGCTGCGCGCCCGGCCTCGGCTTCGTCCACACCGGACATGAACGCGCCTTCGTGTACGACGTCGCCGACCTGTACAAGGCGGAGGTGACGATCCCGATCGCCTTCGACGTCGTCGCGCGCCAGCCCGCGGACGTCGGGGCGGAGACGCGCCGGGCCGTGCGCGATGCGGTCTTCGACGGCGCGATCCTGAGCCGCTGCGCGCGCGACATCAGGCGGCTCCTGCTGCCGGACGACGAAGACGAAGGACTCGACGAGCTCGACGACATCAACGTCGTGCAGCTGTGGGATGGAGCCGACCGCGTGGTGGAGGCTGGGCGGGACTACTCGGCGTCTGCGGAGACGCCATGGTAGTGCTCATCGTGACGGCATGCCCCGTCGGTCTGCGAGGCCATCTCACGCGGTGGCTCCTCGAGGTGAGTGCGGGCGTGTTCGTCGGACACGTGTCGGCTCGAGTGCGCGATCACCTCTGGGACCGGGTGGTCGAGCTCGCCAAGGACGGCCGCGCCATCATGATCCACTCGGTGCGCGGCGAGCAGCGGCTCGCTTTCAAGGTCCATCGCCACGACTGGCGGCCCACCGACTACGACGGCGTGCAGTTGATGCTGCGGCCGGCCGACCCGTCGTCCGCGCCCCGACAGCTGCGACCCGGCTGGAGCAACGCGAGCAAGTACCGGATGGCGGCGCGCCGCGGGCGCCGACAGGACGAAACCGACGCGGGACGAAGTGAATCGTGACGAAAGTGAATGAGGACCGACCACGAGCGCGGCAAAATGGCTGATCAGGAAGTGTGCTCCCCGCGCATGCGGGGATGATCCCAACGTCCGCCAGTCCCGCTCGTTCGTGGTCCCGTGCTCCCCGCGCATGCGGGGATGATCCCGCCAATGCGCGAGAGTACGTCACGTCGGACCTGTGCTCCCCGCGCATGCGGGGATGATCCGTTCCGGATGTCGTCGGCGAGGTCGGACACGGACGTGCTCCCCGCGCATGCGGGGATGATCCCGGGCCCTCCGACGTGCCCGCGAACCACTGGCAGTGCTCCCCGCGCATGCGGGGATGATCCCGGCCGCGTGATCGCCGGACCCGCCGTCGGACCGTGCTCCCCGCGCATGCGGGGATGATCCCTCGGGCGTGTAGATCTGTACCCGCTGGATCGCGTGCTCCCCGCGCATGCGGGGATGATCCCTGCACGGGGCCGTTCGTGGAGACCAGCTTCCAGTGCTCCCCGCGCATGCGGGGATGATCCCTGCGTCATCGCGACGGCGGCGATCTGGGTCGCGTGCTCCCCGCGCATGCGGGGATGATCCCGCGACACCTACGCAGACTCGGGCGGAGCATCCGTGCTCCCCGCGCATGCGGGGATGATCCTCCCTCGGCTATCCGATCCGCACCTGTCGGGCAGTGCTCCCCGCGCATGCGCGTCGACGGGAACGACTACTCCGTCGACCCCCGGATGATCGGCCGACTGGTCGATGTCACCGCGACGCTGACGCGGGTGATCGTGGTCTGCGACGGGACCGCGGTCGCCGACCACGACCGCTGCTGGGCAACCGGCGCGGTGATCACCGACCCCGCCCACGTCATGATCGCGAAGGGGCTGCGGTCGCAGTACTCGGCCGCCAAACGCGACCGAGAACGGGCTGCGCGGGCGATGCCGGCGCAGCGGATCATGTTCCGGGACACCTCCGACTACGACGTGCTGTTCGGGGTCGACTTCGACCCGACCACCGGGGAGGTGTTCTGATGCCCGCGACCGATGTTGCCGCGACGATGGGCTACCTGGCCCGCGCGTTGAAGACCCCCACGATCGGGCGAGTCTGGGAGCAGCTGGCGACCACGGCGCGAGCAGAGGGCTGGTCGCACGAGGAATATCTGACCGCGGTGCTGCAACGCCAGGTCGCTGACAGGGAGGCGTCGGGCACCAGCCTGCGGATCGCGGGCGCGCACTTCCCGGCGGTGAAGACTCTCGAGGACTTCAACGTCGATCACCAGCCCACGCTGCGCCGCGACGTGCTCGCGCACCTGGCGATGATGACCTGGCTCCCGAAGGCGGAGAACGTGGTCCTGCTCGGCCCGCCCGGCGTCGGCAAGACCCATCTCGGCATCGCGCTCGGGATCAAGGCCTGCCACGCCGGCTACCCGGTCGCGTTCGACACCGCCACCGGATGGGCCGCCCGGCTCCACGCCGCGCACCGCGACAACCGGCTCGAGCACGAGCTGAAACGGCTGCGCCGTTACCGGCTGCTGATCATCGACGAAGTCGGCTACCTGCCCTTCGACGCCGACACCGCGAACCTGTTCTTCCAACTCATCGCGCACCGCTACGAGCAGGGCTCGGTCCTGGTCACCAGCAACATGCCGTTCGGGCGCTGGGGCGAGATCTTCGCCGACGACATCGTCGCCGCCGCGATGATCGACCGCCTCGTCCACCACGCCGAGGTCCTCACTCTCGGCGGCGACTCCTACCGAAGAAGTGGGCGACGCGAGCTCCTCAAAACCCAGCCCACCCCTGGCGCGGACAACTAAACACACAACCCTAGGGGGTCAACTTTCGCCAACGAAAAGGGGTCAGCTTTCAG